>JASBTB010000009.1 GCA_030148645.1 Demequina sp.
CCCGACGTCCCCGCGACCGAGCCGACGCCGTGCCATGCCCAGGTCAGGGCGCACGGCGAGCCCATACCCGGAAGCGTCGTGCACGAGGGTGACCGTGTGAGGGTCGAACTCGATGAGCCGATGCGCGCCGTCGCGGCCGGACAGTCGCTCGTGATCTACTCCGGGACGCGCGTGCTGGGCCAGGCGACCATCGTCACGCGCGCACGCTAGAAGCCTTCAGCCCTCGGGCGGCTCAAGGCTCGTCGCCTGCACGAGGAACACGTCGTCGCCGGCTCCCACGGCGCACGCTGTGGGGATCACGGCATCTGTGGGCGGCGGCACGCTCCCGCCGCCCGCCCAGATGGAGTCCCCGATTCCGTAGTCGCGCCCGGCATAGGAGAGCACCTCACGGTCCGCGTCCCACGACGCGTAGTCCCGCGGGAAGGCCGCGACCACCACTGCGTCGGCGTCGTCCCACGACGGGTTCACGACGAGGCAGCCGTCACGCATCTCGAGTGTGCCCTCCAGCAGGGCATCCATTGCACCGTCGCGTGCCGCCCAGTCGTAGCGGGCCACCGGAGCGTCCGACGATTCGAGACTGCCGGGATCGGTGCCGCACGCTGATAGCAGCACTCCGACGGCGAGAGGAGTCAGGAGGTGCGTCACACGTCCAGTATGGACCGCGAAGGCGGATCAGGACGGGTGGGACGCTACGGTGCAGTCGCGAAACTGCGGCCTCGCACTGGGCCATCGCCACATCGGGCGTTCGCTCTCGGGCAAGGCGTCGCTACCGGCCGTCGGTCCGAGGGGGCAGGGGTGAGGATTGTCGGAGGCGCCTGTCGAAATCTGGCCAACCGGGGCACCTCCCGCCGACTGCGAGCCGTGGAATCCGTTGGTAACGATTCGGTGACAAAGAGGCCCCAAGGCTCCTCATCGATTGACAAGCTCCCACTCCGGGCCTACCGTGGAGGCGATTCAAGGGAGCGCTCTCACACGGAAATAGAGCGCTCTCACGAGTCGGACCACCACCTACTTCACAAGGGAGTGAACGTGAATCTCTCACGACACAAGAAGACCCTGGGCCTGGCCGCGGGAGCGTCCGCAATTGCCCTGACACTCGCGGCATGCAGTTCGAGCGAACCAGGCTCCGGCTCCACTGCCGCGCCGGGAACAACCGGCTCAAGCGAGCCCATCACGCTCACCGTTGCCACCTTCAACAACTTCGGCTACACGGACGCACTGCTCCAGGAGTACATGGACTTGAACCCGAACGTGACCGTTGTCTCCAACGTTGCGGCAACCTCGAATGACGCGCGCACCAACTACTTCGCCAAGTTGGGCGCTGGCGGTCTTGCCGACGTCGAAGCCATCGAGGTCGACTGGCTACCCGAGGTCATGCAGTACGCCGATCTGCTCGCGGACTTGAGCGACCCCTCCGTCGAGGGTCGGTGGCTCGACTGGAAGACGGCCGCTGCGACCGATCCGGACGGCCGCCTCATCGGCTACGGCACGGACATCGGCCCGGAGGCCATCTGCTACGACGCCGCCCAGTTCGAAAAGGCCGGCCTGCCGACCGACCCCGCCGAGGTGGCCGCGCTTCTCAAGGGCGACTGGTCGACCTACTTCGAGGTGGGCCAGCAGTACGCCGATGCCAGCGGCAAGGCATGGTTCGACAGTGCTGGCGGTACCTACCAGGGCATGATCAACCAAGTCGAGGCCGCCTACGAGGACCCGGCAACGGGAGCCATCACCGCGACCACCAACCCCGAGGTCAAGGCCATCTACGACCAGCTCACCTCGGTGAGCCCGACCCTGTCCGCCAATCTCAGCCAGTGGTCGGACGACTGGTTCGCAGCCCTGGCAACGGGCGATTTCGCCACGATGCTGTGCCCCGGCTGGATGCTTGGCGTGATCAAGGGTGCCGCTCCTGACACCACGACGTGGAACGTCGCGGACGTCTTCCCCGGTGGCGGCGGCAACTGGGGCGGTTCATACCTGACCGTTCCTGCTTCGGGCCCGAACGTCGACGCCGCCAAGGCGCTGGCTTCCTGGTTGACCGCTCCCGAGCAGCAACTCAAGGCGCTGGCAGCTGCTGGCACCTTCCCGAGCCAGGTCGCCGCGCTTGACAATGACGCGGCGCTGAACGAGGCGATGGCTTCGGGCGACGCCCCGACCAACGCCACGTACTTCAACAGCGACACCCTTGGCACGATCTTCTCCAACCGTGCCAACGCTATCGAGGTCTCGCCGTACAAGGGCGCGCTCTACTTCCAGGTGAACGACGCCATGCAGAACGCCCTCACGCGTGTCGAGGACGGCTCTCAGGACCCCACCACCTCGTGGAACCAGTTCGTGTCTGAGGTCGACGCAATCGGCTAAGACGCCACCAGGGTCCCGGGCCGCCCGCCCCTGGGCGGCCCGGGACCCCGCGTCCGGATCTCTCACGAAGGACACCCATGTCAACCATCACCGCTCCGCCCGAAGACGGCTCCAGCGAGCGCACCCGCCACCGGCAGGACACACTCACCTGGCGCCAACGCCGCGGCCAGTGGGATGTGAAGTACTCGCCGTACCTGTACATCCTGCCGTTCTTCATCGTATTCGGCGTCACAGGCCTGTTCCCCATCCTGTATACGGCGTTCATCTCGCTTCAGGACTGGGACCTCGTCCGCAACTCTGGCGAGTACATCGGGTTCGCGCAGTTTTCCTGGGTGTTGCAAGACCGCGAGTTTTGGATCGCGTTGCGCAACACCTTCTCGATCTTCCTGCTGTCGGCCATACCCCAGTTGATTGCCGCGACGCTCATTGCCGCTGTGCTCGATGCGAACCTGCGAGCGAAGACCTTCTGGCGCATGAGTGTGTTGCTCCCGTACGTGGTCGCTCCGGTGGCAGTCGCCCTCATCTTCTCCAACATGTTCGGAGAGAAGTACGGTCTCATCAACTCCCTCCTCAACGACATGGGACTGGGTTCGATACTTTGGAAGACGGACGTCATTCCCAGCCACATCGCCATCGCGACCATGGTCAACTTCCGTTGGACCGGATACAACGCACTGATCCTGCTCGCGGCGATGCAGGCGATTCCGCGAGACCTCTACGAGGCTGCGGCCATCGACGGCGCAAGAGCCGCTCGCCGCTTCTTCTCGGTCACGATCCCGCAAATCCGTCCCACGATGATCTTTGTCATCATCACGGCAACCATCGGCGGACTTCAGATCTTCGACGAGCCCCGCATGTACGACACTGGCGGGACCGGTGGCGCAAACAAGCAGTGGCTCACCATCACGATGTACCTGTACAACATCGGATGGGGAAAATTCAACTTTGGGCGTGCTGCCGCGGTTGCGTGGCTCCTCTTCCTGATCATCGTCGGAATCACGCTGATGAACAACTACCTGACACGCAGATTTGTCTCGGGTGACGAGGCAGTGAAGAAGGCGAAAAAGACCTCGCTGAAGCTTTCGACAAAGGGAGGAAAGTGATGGCGGGTCGCAGAAGGACCGGCATCGGCACGGGGCGCCCGTCTCCCTACGTGTACGCGATTCTCGCGGTGGTTCTCGTCGGTTCCGTGTTCCCCTTCTACTGGTCATTCCTGATCGGCTCAGGAACCGCATCGACGATCTACGATCAGAACCTGTCGTGGTGGCCAGGGGGAAACTTCTTCGCCAACGCCCAGGAGGTGATCAACAATCCGGCCGTCAACTTCTGGAAGGCCCTCACCAACTCCATCATCGTCTCGACCGTCACCGCAGCCAGCACCGTGTTCCTGTCCACCCTCGCGGGCTACGCGTTCGCGAAGCTGCGCTTCAAGGGCTCTGGGCCACTGCTCGTCGCCGTCATCGCGACCATGGCAGTGCCCGTGCAACTGGGTGTCGTGCCGCTGTACATCGCCATGCAGGAGTTCGGCTGGACGGGCAACATCGGGGCCGTCATCCTCCCGGCCTTGGTGACCGCATTCGGCGTGTTCTGGATGACTCAGTATCTGTCCCAATCGCTTCCCACCGAACTGATCGAGGCGGCCCGTGTGGATGGGTGTTCGATGCTACGCACGTTCTGGCACCTGGGTCTCACCACGGCTCGGCCAGCTGCGGCGATGCTCGCGCTGTTCACCTTCGTGACCACCTGGAACAACTTCTTCTGGCCGTTCATCGTGCTCGACCAGCAGAGTCCGACCCTGCCGGTGGCGTTGTCGCTGCTGCAGGCCAACTACTTTGTGGACTACTCGTTGGTGCTGGCAGGCGTGCTCATCGCCACGTTGCCGTTGCTTCTCTTGTTCATGTTTGCGGGACGCCAGCTCGTGTCTGGCATTATGCAGGGAGCCGTCAAGGGTTGACACTTTCACAGGGGGAAGAGTGGTCTACTGAGTCGGTGGACCACTCTCAGCCGTGAACGAACAAGGGACCAACATGCGACCCCCAGAATTGCCTCAGGCGCCGACGCTGGAAATGGTGGGAGCCCTCGCGGGGGTCTCCCGGGCCACCGTGTCGCGCGTCGTCAACGGTTCTCCGCGGGTGTCCGAAGAGGTGGCCCTCGCGGTGAGAACGGCGATCGTGGAATTGGGCTACGTCCCCAATCGCGCCGCACGCTCGCTGGCGAGCAAGCAAACGCACGCCATCGCCTTGGTGGTTCCTGAGAACATGGCACGACTTTTCGGCGATCTCTACCTTGCGTCCATTATCGGGGGGATACATGGTCGTCTCGAGGAGACCGACTATGTTCTCAACCTCATGGTGGCATCGGCGCGAGCGGATGGGAAGACCATGCGCTATCTCCAGGGCGGCAACGTGGATGGTGCGATCGTCATTTCGCACCACACCAACGACACGTTCTTGTCGACGCTCACCCAGAGTTTGCCGGTGGTGTTCGGTGGCCGCCCTGCGGTGCGCGTTCAAGGTGGTCACGTCGTGGACGTCGACAACGTCGCCGGCTCGCGCACCGGCACCGAGCATCTCGTGCGTCGTGGTTGCAGGCGCATTGCGACCGTGACGGGTCCGCAGACGATGCCGGGAGGCATTGATCGCTTGACCGGGTTCCTCGCAGCGCTCGACGAGGCCGGACTGAAACCGGGTCCGGTCGTCGAGGGCGACTTCACGCTACGCGGCGGTAGCGACGCGATGCGCGAGGTGTTGCGGCAGGATCCCGACATCGACGGTGTCTTCGTGGCGTCCGACATGATGGCTGCAGGTGCCATGACGGTGCTCCGATCGAACCATTTGGCCGTGCCCGACGATGTGGCGGTTGTCGGATTCGACGATTCTGAGGCGGCCCTGAGCACAGATGTTCCCCTCACCACCGTGCGACAGCCTTCGGAGACGATGGGTGTCACGATCGCGAGCATCCTCATCGATGTGCTCAACGGAGTCGAGGGTCACCCCAGATTGACGCTGCTGCCCACGGAACTTGTCGTGCGATCCTCCGCTTGATGTGGCATGGCTCTTCTGGCCTGCACTTGTCATCGTCATGACTCCCCGACGGTGCCGGTGGTATCGCGCAGGGGTTGCCCGCTCGCCACCACCGCCTCTTCGATGTCCTGGTCGACATCGCACCGGAGCACACCAGGCGTCGACGGTGCACGCCCGTAGGCTTGCGGCATGAAGCCGCCGCTGCTCACGCTCGTTGACGCACGCCTGTGGACGGATCCTGCCCTGCCTTCGGAAACGACTGACCCGGACCGGGTGGATGTGACGATCGATACCAACGGGCGGGTGGCGTCGATCACGCCTCACGGAACACGGCAGCGTTCCGCCGCGCGGGTCATCGACCTCGACGGCCGGTGGCTCATGCCCGGTCTCGTGGATTATCACGTCCACTTCACCATGTGGGCCAAGCACCGTGGACGGGTGAGCCTGGCGGGAGCCCGGTCGGCGAGCGAGGTGGTCGACGTGGTCCGCGGTGCTCTGGTGGATCACCCCGTGCTCCGTGTGGCGGACGCCGAGCCGTTGGTCGGCAGTGGATACCAAGATGCACTCTGGCCAGAGCCTCCCACCGCCCACATGCTCGACGATGTGGCGGTACACGTGGGCCAGTACGGCCGTCCAATCGTGCTCATCAGCCACGACATGCACTCGGTGTGGACAAACACGGCTGCGGGAGAACGCTACGGGGTGCCTGCTGGACTCCTGCGCGAGAACGCCGCCTTCGAACTGGAGATGGCGCTCGAGGCCGAGGAGATGGCGGACCCGCGCCGCATCGAGGTCCTGGTGTCCGATGCGGCGTGGGCGGCAGCGGCTCGAGGCGTCACCGGGATCATGGACCTTGAAATGGCGGACAATCCCCTGGTGTGGGCCAGCCGGGTGACAGGGGGCATCGACGCGTTGCGAGTGGTCGCGGGCGTGTATCCGCGCCACCTCGCGGAATCCCTGGCGCGCGCAGAGCGCACAGGCAAGCGCGTTCCCGGCACGAAGGGACAGGTGACGGTCGGGCCCCTGAAGGTCTTTGCTGACGGAGCGCTCAACACGCGCACGGCGTGGTGCTTCGATCCCTACCCCGGCACGTCGGACCGTGGCCACGCCGCTCAACCGCGCGGCGACCTCGAAAGAATTCTCTGTGAGGCGCGCGAGGTCGGCTTTGAGGTGGCGCTTCACGCCATTGGCGACCGCGCCGCGTGCGAGGCACTCGATGCGTTCGCGGCGGCTGGGGCTGCGGGGTCGATCGAGCACGCCCAGCTGGTGCGACTCCAAGATGTGGCGCGGATGGCGGCTCTGGGGATAGCGGCTGGTATCCATCCAGAGCACGCGCTCGATGACCGTGAGATCACCGACATCATGTGGCACGGCAGGACGCATCGGGCGTTCCCGTATGGGGACCTGGCCCGCGCTGGGGTGCGACTCCGGCTGGGCTCCGACGCACCCGTGTCGCCGCTGGATCCGTGGCTGGGTATTTCTGCGGCTGTTTTCCGCACTCGAGACGAACTGCCTGCGTGGGAGCCTGGCAATGCGCTCGACATCGGTACTGCCGTGAGGTCCGCGTGGGCGTCGCCCGCGGTTAGCCTAGGGGCTCAAGCGGACCTGGTGGCTCTCGACGCGGATCCCGCGCAGATGGGGGCCCGGGAATTGCGTGAGATGCCGGTCGCGCTCACGGTACTTGGCGGTCGCGTGACGCACGAGGCGCTGGACGGGTGAGGCACGCGAAGGGGCCGGGCACGTGCATGCCCGGCCCCTTCGCGTGGGGTTCAGCCGACGCGTTCTGGCGCGGCGTCTGCCCATTCCTAGTCGGTGGAGACCTCAATGCGACGTGGCTTGGCCGACTCCGCCTTGGGCACCGACACGGTCAGTAGGCCGTCCTTGAACGCGGCCTTGATACCAGCGGGGTCCACCCGATCCGGCAGGCGCACGGCGCGGTGGAACGTGCCGAACCTGCGCTCGACGCGGCGGAACGCGTTGGCGTCCTTTTCCGCGTAGAAGTCGCGGGAGCCGGAAACGGTGAGCACGTTCTCCTCGATGGAGACATCCACGTTGTCGGCTGGAACCCCCGGCAGTTCGACGTGCAGGGTGAAGCCGTCGTCGGTCTCCTCGACATCGAGTGCGGGGCTGAAGGCACCGGTCAGTGACGCGTCGGCGTCGCCGATGAAGGTACGGACGATGCGTTGAAAGTCGTCGTTCCATGGCGACGACGCTGGAATGCCGTTGCGGACGAGTTCTCGTCTCATGATGATCCTCCTTGGAGTGGGTGGTGCGGGCCGGCCCCACGACCGACCCGGTCGTAAAGTTGAGTTCATGACACTCATGTTACAACTTGAGCGCCTCGCGCTCAAGTCTTGTCGGCACAATTTCGCGCAGGGAAGAATGGACGCGTCGCTACCCGCCTCCGGTGGACGTAGCGTCGGCGCCGCACGTGGGCCAGTGGCTCACGCGGGCGGCAGCTGGCCGTGCGCCACGTGAGTGCTGTGGACCCGGCATGGTGGACTCTGCGCGCCCGTGCGCACGAACCCAGGGTTTTCCCTGATATGCGCCCAGGGGAGAGGTCATCCGGCAGAGTGAAGCACGCCGCCCAGGTCGGACTGTAGGTTCGATCCATGTCCGCTATCGCCACGCACAGCCTCACGAGGGTCTTCGGCCCTGTGACCGCGCTATCGCAACTCACGGTCGAGATGCCCACCGGAGTGGTGGGCTTGGTCGGTGCCAACGGGGCCGGCAAGTCGACGCTCATCAAAATCCTCTTGGGGCTCCTTCCCCCCACGTCGGGGTCGGTCACCGTCCTCGGGTTGAACAGCGTCACGAACGGCCTCGAGATTCGAGAGATTGTCGGCTACATGCCAGAGAGCGAGTGCCTGCCGCCCGACGTCTCGGCGACCGAGTTCCTCGTCCACATGGCACGCATGTCGGGTCTTCCCACGGACGTGGCGCGCGAGCGCACTGCGGACACGCTCCGGCACGTCGGGCTCTACGAGGAGCGCTACCGGCCCATCGGCGGCTACTCCACGGGAATGCGCCAGCGTGTCAAGTTGGCGCAGTCACTCGTGCACGACCCCCAGTTGGTGCTGCTCGACGAACCGACCAACGGACTGGATCCCGCAGGCCGCGACGAGATGCTCGAACTCATCAGGCGCATCAGCACAGACTTCGATATTTCCGTCTTGGTCACGTCGCACCTGCTTGGAGAACTTGAGCGGATCGCGGACCACATCGTCTCGATCGAAGGCGGCGTGCTCCAGCGCTCCACCTCCACTGCGGCCGCGACGCAGTTCAGCGGCATGGTGCTCGTCGAGGTGACCGACCGTGGCCCAGATGTGGCTGAGCGGCTTAGGGCCATGAGGGCCACCGTGACGACCGGCGCCCAGTCAAACAGCTTCGCGGTCACCGTCGACGACGAGCGAGTGCTCGACGACATCCGCGCCGTGGTGGTCGACCTCGAGGTCGGCCTGATCCGCATGCAGCGCGGACGCCACCACCTGGCCGAGATGTTCGCCACCCAGCAGGAGGCGCTCCATGGCTGACAACAAGGCGGCGCCCGACGCCGCTGCCACCCCCGAACAGTCGCAAGGTGTGATCCACGACATCGGCTTCCGCCACTACGACGGCCCGCGCCTTGGCCGCGGCTGGATCGTGCGCTCGCTCCTGGCCGAGACGTTCAGGGGAGTATTCGGCTTTGGACGTCCCGCACGGGCCAAGATCATGCCGTGGATTCTCGTGGGTATTCTCCTGGCCCCCCCGCTGATCTTCGCCCTCATCGCGGTGCTCCTCAGCCTCGACGCGTTGCCGATGTCGTACACCGCGTACCTGCCCGGCATGCAGTTCGTGGTCTCGCTGTTTGTGGCCAGCCGGGCCCCCTACTGCGTGTCCCGAGACCTGCGCCACGGTGTGATGCCGCTGTATCTGTCGCGGCCGATACGCCGCAACGACTACGTGCTCGCGAAGTTCGCAGGCCTCGCACTTGCCATGTTCGCGGTGCTCGCCGCGGCCGAGACGCTGCTGTTTGTCGGCGCGCTCCTGGCGAAACTGCCGCTGGGCGCCCAGATCACCGGTTACCTGCAGGGACTCGTGGTCGCGGTGCTCCTGTCGCTCGTTCTCGCCGCGATCGGCCTTGTCATCGCTGCCGTGACACCCCGCAGGGGGCTGGGTGTCGCCGCGATCATCACAGTGCTGGTGGTGCTAAGTGGCTTCGCGGCGATCGTGGCCGTGCTGCTGACCCGGGCTGGGAGCGCAAGCCTGGGTAACTATCTGGGGTCGCTCGACCCGTACGCGCTCGTCGACGGCATCGCGGTCTCGTGGTTCGGCGTGGACTCGGCGTTCGGCAGACAGGCGGATCTGGGGCTCGCCGGTGGCGTGGCCTACGCCGTGGGCGCCACCGCGATCGTTGCGGGCGGTATTGCGCTCCTGATGCGCCGCTGCAAGAAAGTCGGTATCGCATGAGCACGCTAGAACTTGTGGGCGTCTCCCGCTGGTACGGCGATGTGGTGGCCGTCAACGACGTCACCATGACCGTCGGCCCGGGCGTCACGGGCCTGCTCGGGCCCAACGGTGCCGGCAAGTCCACGCTGATCTCGATGATGGGTGGCTTCCTGCCACCATCGTCCGGCAGCGTCACCCTGGACGGGGTGCCCGTGTGGCGCAACACGGAGGTCTACCGCAGCATCGGCCTGGTTCCCGAGACGGAGGCCATGTACGACATGGTGACCGGGTGGGAGTTCGTCCTTGCCAACGCGCGACTGCACGGGCTTGCCAATCCCGTCGCGGCGGCCCGCGCCGCCGTGGATCAGGTGGACATGATGGACGCGAGAAACCGCGACATCTCCGGCTATTCCAAAGGCATGAAGCAGCGCATCAAGATGGCGACCGCCCTGGTCCACAACCCCACGGTGCTCCTGCTCGACGAGCCGTTCAACGGCATGGACCCGCGCCAACGCCTGCACCTCATGGAGTTGCTGCAATCGCTGGCGGCGCAGGGTCGCACCGTGCTGTTCAGCAGCCACATCCTGGAAGAGGTCGAACAGCTCGCCGGAACCATCGAGGTGGTCGTGGCCGGCAGGCACGCGGCCTCGGGTGACTTCCGGCGTATCCGCAAACTCATGACCCAGCGCCCGCACCAGTACACAATCCGATCGAGCGACAACCGCGCGCTCGCGGCGGCCATGATCGCGGACGGTTCGGCGGACAGCGTCGACGTGTCGTCGGGAGCCCTCGCGGTGCAGGCCTCCGACTTCGGGAGATTCGTGCGGGCGCTACCCAAACTGGCCTGCGACGGGGATGTGCGCCTGCTAGAGGTTACCCCCGCCGACGAATCGCTCGAAAGCGTGTTCTCGTACTTGGTAGCGCGATGACCGCGCACGGATTGGGGCTGCCACGATGAACGTCACGGTGATGCAACTCACCGCCCGCAACCTGCTGGGACGCCGCCGGGCGATGTTCCTGGTGATCCTGCTGCTGCTGCTACTGGGGCTCGCGATGCTCACGAGGTGGGCGTCGGACGCCTCGCCGAACGCCTCCAGTGTGCTCGCCAACGGCTTCGCGTTGGGTACCGTGCTGCCTCTCATGGGTCTCCTTGTCGCCACCGGCGTGATCGGTGCGGAGATCGACGATGGCTCGATCGTCTACATGCTTGCCAAGCCGTTGCGGCGTAGAGAGATCCTGTTCTCGAAGCTGGCTGTCGGATTCGCGGCCGTGTTCATCTTCGCCGTGCTTCCCACCATGGCGGCCGTGGTCATCGCGGGAGACGAGGGTGGGCAACTGATGCTCGCCTATGGCGTCTCCGCCGTCCTCGCCGCGATCGCCTACACCGCTATCTTTGTCACCCTCGGCATCGTCACCCGCAACGCCGTGGTATTCGGGCTCCTGTATGCCTTGCTGTGGGAGACCGTGCTGGGCGGCTATGTGCCCGGCATCCGCGCGGTCAGCGTGCGCCAGTGGGCCCTGTCGGTGGCGGAGCGGATGCTCGGATCCCAGGCGAACGGGTGGGCAGTGACCTCCGAAGTGGGGATGACCACGGGGCTCGTCATGCTCGGCCTCGTGACCGTCGCGGCGGTGTACCTGGGCGTGCGCAGGTTGCGTACGCTCACCCTCAATTCGATCGAGTAGTCCACGCCAGGGCACGGACGTTCGCTCGCCTCGCGCTCAGCGTCGGGAGGGTGAACCTCCGGTAGCCTTGGGGGCGCGGTGCGGGCCGATCATGAGACCCCGTGGAACCGCCTGCGCGTGCGATGGTGGGAGGAAGGTCCGTCCGCACGCGCGTACGGCACGAGGCCGCGGTTCGAACGTGCGGTGCGGTGGCGGCCGCGCCACTGACCGCGACCGCAATCGCCGGGGTGCTGGCTGTCATCCACGCATCGGCGAGAGGTCCGCAGAGGAAGGGGCGAAGGCCCTCGCGGCGGCGAGCGAGCGGAGAGCATAGGGGATTCCCGAGCCTGGCTGCCCGCCTGGTCGGAGCCAACGCCGCCTGCCACGAGCAGTTCGGTAACGCCGTGTCGCGACGCGTCGTGCCATCCCGTAGTTCCGTGGGAATACCGCGCCCCGCGCCACCGTTGAGCCTGGCAGAAGGTGCGTCATGTCCCCGGCGGACCTCCGTTCTTTGACCCGCCGAGCGTGCGAGGAGCCCGCGTGATTTCTGTCGATGTCTGGTCCGATGTGGCCTGCCCGTGGTGCTACCTGGGCAAGCATCGGCTGGAGAAGGCGATCGAGGCGTCGGGCGCCGAGGTCACCGTGACGTGGCACAGTTTCCAGTTGGACCCCTCCATTGCCAAGGGTGAGCACACACCGCACGCGGAGGCGCTCGCCAAGAAGTTCCGGGCGCCTGTGGAGACTATCCAGGCGATGAACCAGCGGCTCGTCGACCTGGGCGCCGCCGAGGGCCTCGAGTACCACTTTGATCGCTACATTCAGGCCAACACACATGATGCGCACCGGCTGATTCACTTCGCCCAGGAGCGTGGGCTGGGCAACCAGATGAAGGATCGCCTCATGAAGGCGCAGTTCACCGAGGGCGCTATCGTGGACGACACCGACGTGCTCGGGGGCCTTGCTGGCGAGGTGGGCCTTGAGGCCGACGAGGTGCGCGTCATGCTCGCGACTGACCAGTACTCGGACGCCGTTCAGGCGGACATCGCCGAGGCGGCAGCAATGGGTGCGACGGGGGTGCCGTTCTTCGTGTTCGATCGGGCCTTTGCGGTCTCAGGAGCGCAACCCGTAGAGATGTTCGCCGAGGCGCTGCGCCGAGCGCGCGAGAGGCGCGCAACCGTCTAGCCCCGCCCCGGCGGGCGCCCGCCCCGCCTGGCACCCGCATCGGCGACGAGCGCCGCCCCGACTACGCGACGAGCGCCCTTCCCCAATTCTGCGGGGCACTCACGCACCCGAACCGCTCGCCACATCATTGCGCGGGGCACTCCCGCACCCGAACCGCCCGCCA
>JASBTB010000015.1 GCA_030148645.1 Demequina sp.
GAGGCCGATGCTGATCCGCACCGTCGCCGCGCACATGCCCACGGCCGCGCGACCCTCAGGCCCCAACTTGCGGTGGGTCGTGGTTGCGGGGTGGGTGACGATCGACTTGGCGTCGCCCAGGTTGTTGGAGATGTCGATCACTTGGAGCTCGTCCATGAAACGGAAGGCCGCCGCCTTCGCCTCGTCGCCGTGGGGATCCGTGCCGTCGGGAAGCGCGAGGTCAATGGTCACGAGCGTGCCGCCCAGGGTCATCTGCGCCTTCGCCCGCTCGTACTGCGGATGGGAGGGCAGCAGCGGGTAGCGGGCCACGGCGACCTTGGGGTGGGCGTCCAACCAGGCGGCCAGGTCCAGCGCCGATGCGGTCATCGCCTTCACCCTGACCGACAGGGTCTCCAACGACTTGGCAAGCACCCAGGCGGTGAACGGGCTCATGGTCGCGCCCATGGTCCGCACCATCGTCGTGACTGGCCCGTCGATGTAATCGGACGAGCCGAGAATGGCGCCGCCCAGCACCCGACCCTGGCCGTCGATGTGCTTGGTCGCGGAGTAGACGACCGCATCGGCGCCCAGTTCGAGCGGCCTCTGGCCGATCGGGGTGGCGAACACGTTGTCCACGATGAACAGTGCCCCGGCTTGTCTGGCAAGCGCGGCCACGAAGGGGATGTCGATGACGTCCTGCATGGGGTTGGTGGGGGACTCGACGTAGATAGCGTCGGCGGGGGTGGCGAGTGCGCGCTCCCAGTCCTGATTGACGTGGCCGTCCACGTAGTCGACCCGGATTCCCCACTCGACGAAGTAGTCGTTGAACACGGAGATCGAGGAGCCGAACAGCGCGCGGGCCGCCACCAGGCGAGAGCCTTGGCGCAGGATCGAGGCTAGCGACACGAACACGGCGGCCATGCCGGTCGCGGTGGCGAAGCAGGCCTCGGCGCCCTCGATCAGCGCCAGCCGCTCCTGGAACGTGGTGACCGTGGGGTTGCCGTAGCGGCTGTACTGGTAGCGGTCGATCTCGCCCGCGAAGGCCGCCTCGGCGTTCGCGGCCGTGGGGTAGACGTAGCCCTGGGTGAGAAAAACAGGCTCCGACATCTCGTCGAAGGACGTGCGGTGCATGCCGCCACGTACCGCGAGGGTGTCGGGTCGCAGTCCGTCGGGACCGTGCGGCGCAACGACGGCAGATGCAGCGTCTTCCATGCCCATAGGGTAGTGCCGACCCCGCCGCTGCGGATCACCTGCGCAGGGTCGTTGCCCCGGTGATGGCGGCGATGATTTCCTCGTAGGCGTCGTGCGGCGCCCGAAACGAGCCGTTGAGTCTGCCGTGGCGAAGAACGTCGATGCGATCGGCGACCGCGCGTACGTCGGTCAGGCTGTGGCTGATGAACACGACGCCGAGTCCCAGACTCCTCAGACTCTGGATGTGGGTGAGCACCTCGGCGGTCTGTGCGACCGAGAGGGAGGCGGTGGGCTCGTCGAGGACGATGAGTTGAGGATCTCCTACCAGGGTGCGGGCGATCGCGACGCATTGGCGTTGGCCCGCAGACAAGTGAGAGACCGGGGTACGCGGCGAGGCGATCCGCGCGTTCAGGCGTTCCAGGTAGTCGCGTGCGAGTGTTTCCATGCGTTCTTCGGCGAGCAGGCCATGCTCCCGCAACTCGCGTCCAAGGAAGATGTTGGCCGTGACGTCGAGGTTTTCCGCCAGCGCGAGCCCCTGAAAGACGGTGGCGATGCCCCGCGTCTGCGCGACGGCAGTTCCGGCCAATGTGACACGTTCGCCATTGAGGCTGATGGTACCCGCGTCGGGCTGGTGAACTCCTGCGATCACCCGGGCGAGTGTCGATTTACCAGCGGCGTTGTCGCCCACGAGCGCCACTATTTCGTGGTGCTTGACCTCAAAATCCACGTCGACCAGAGCCCGGACCGCGCCAAAGGATTTGGAGATGTGGTGCATGCGCAGCAACGGTGGTGCGTTCATGAGTGTTTCCTGTCTGGACCGTGGCATCGCGTCGGTCATCGTCGACCGCCGGGAATGTGAGTGAGGTCTGCTGCCATGGCGAGCGCTCCTTGGACGGGTGCGAGTGCGCCGAGTTCTCCTTGGCGCACCTCGAGCCCACTGCCTCCGGAAATCAGAACTCGACGGTCCACCGCCGCACGAATCGGCTCCAGGAATATGGACTCTGTCTGGGCGAGTTCGCCGCCGACGATCACGATCTGGGGGTCGAACGCCATCGCGAGGTTCGCCACGGCGACGCCGATCACCGCGCCCGCGTCGGACACCACCTGCCGACAGCCGGGGTCGCCGGAAGAGGCGAGTTCAAGGACGTCTCCCAGCGACAGTGGGCCGCGGCTGATGCGGAGCGAGTCGATCAGCGCCTGTGCTCCGACGAGCGTATCGAGACAGCCGCGGCTCCCACAGCGGCAAATCGGTCCTTGCGGGTCGACGAGCGTGTGGCCGATTTCCCCGGCGGTACCGCGTGTGCCCCGATAGATCTCGCCGCCGATCATCAGTCCGGCACCGGTTCCGTACGAGGCGTGTACGTAGAGCACGTCCAGAATGCCGCGCGCGGCACCGAATCGTGCCTCGCCCAACGCGCTGAGGTTGGCGTCGTTGTCGACGGCAACGGGCGTGTTCAGCCGCGAACTCATCACATCGGCAATCGGGACGTCCGCCCAACCCTTCATGAGGCCCTGGTCGAGGATCATGCCGCGCGTGGGGTGGACGGGTGCTGGCAGGCCAATTCCCATTCCCAGGATCTCCGAGGTGGTGGATCCGAGGCCATCGACCAGTTCCATAGTGAGCAATGCGGCGCGGTCTAGGGTGGTGTCGAGACGATGATCTGGGGGCAGTGGCAGGGTGCGACTGGTGAGGACTTCAAATCTGGAGTCGGCGACCGCAAGTCGGAGGGCGCGACTACCAATGTGCACACCGATCAACAATCCGGACTTGTGGGCGAGGGTGACGAATTGGGCGCGGCGCCCGCTACGCGTCGTGGTACGAGTCTCCACGATGCCCGCCACGAGCAGTTGCTTGACGATAGTGGAGACCGTGGCCGGGGACAGGCCGGTGGCGTCTGCGAGTTCAACCTGGGTGATTCCCCCGAATCGCCGCACCGCCGCCAGCAACCGGGCGCTGTTCGCCTCTCGCAGTGCCGACTGCGACCCCGACGACAGCACGTGTCCCGCCACAGCATGAGAGTACCCGGCCTCGCTGGGGGCCACCAGTACTGTGTTCAGAAACCGAATGCAACGAAAACGTCTCAGGGGCTTGAGTTCGACCGGATGCCGGAAGTTGGGGACGAATGCCGCCACGTCGCGCTGAAGGCCCGGGTACCGGTGCAGGGCGAGGAGTGGTGGCCCGTGGCCCATCGCTGCGCGACCGACTCAGTTCGGGTTTCGTAACGAAATGGTTACGCTTGGCTTCGAGACTTGACGCCAACGGGCGCCCGCAATAGCCTCTCAACCGGTACAGGACCGTGAAATTCTACTCCGGGCTCGATGAAGCGTTGGGAGACGATGTGGCGACAACCCACGTGACACTTGAGATGCGCAAAATCACCAAGGAGTTCCCGGGTGTCAAGGCGCTGGACGATGTGTCGATCGCCGTCAGGCGCGGCGACATTCACGCCATCTGCGGGGAGAACGGCGCGGGTAAGTCCACCCTGATGAAGGTCCTCTCGGGCGTCTACCCTCACGGCACCTTCGAGGGCCAGATCGTCTTGGACGGACACCACGTGGAGTTCCGGGATCTCAAAGCGTCGGAACATGCGGGAATTGTCATCATCCACCAGGAACTCGCGCTCATTCCCGAACTATCGGTCACCGAGAACATCTTTCTTGGCAACGAGGTGGCGCGAAGTGGCTTCATCGACTGGGACGAGGCGCACATTCGCACGCTGGCGTTGTTGGCTCGTGTGGGCCTCAATGTCAACCCCAACACCCAGGTCAAGGCGCTGGGGGTCGGCCAGCAACAGATGGTGGAGATCGCCAAGGCCCTGTCGAAGGACGTGCGACTGCTCATCCTCGACGAACCCACATCGGCACTCAACGAAGAGGACTCCGCGAATTTGCTCGAATTGCTGCGCGGCCTCAAGGGGCGTGGACTCACGTCGATCATGATCAGTCACAAACTCAATGAGATCGCCGAGATCGCCGATGCGGTGACCATCATCCGCGACGGCGTCACCGTGGAGACCCTGAACGTCGAAGACGGGCCGCTCGATGAGGACCGCATCATTCGCGGCATGGTCGGTCGTTCGCTCGAGTCGCGATTCCCCGCCCACACCCCCGTGATCGGCCAGACGTTCTTCGAGGTACGTGGGTGGACGGTGGAGGATCCGCAGGTGCCCGGCCGCCTCGTCTGCAAAGGTTCCGACTTCTTTGTTCGGCGCGGAGAGATCGTCGGCTTCGCCGGAGTCATGGGAGCCGGGCGCACCGAACTCGCCCGCTCGGTATTCGGACGCTCGTATGGCATCTATCGGTCCGGAACCATCCTCATCGACGGCGTGCCCGTCTCCCTTCCCACCGTTCAGGCGGCGATCTCACACCGCATCGCATATGTGCCAGAAGACCGCAAGACCCACGGCATGAATCTGCTCGACACGATTCGCAAGACGATCGTCTCGGCGGGGCTCGATAAGATCACCCACCTCGCGATGATCGACGAGGACGCGGAGTTCGCGGCCGCGGAGGCGTACCGTTCGTCTTTGCGCATCAAGACGCCCGACGTCAACGAAGGAGTGGCCAAACTCTCCGGTGGCAACCAACAGAAGGTTGTGCTGGGCAAATGGATGTTCACCGAACCAGAACTGCTCATCCTCGACGAGCCCACTCGCGGGATCGACGTGGGCGCGAAGTATGAAATCTATGGGCTCATCCAACGCCTCGCCGAAGCCGGTAAGGGCGTCATCGTCATCTCTTCCGAACTTCCCGAAGTACTTGGCCTGTGCGACCGCATCTACGCGGTATGCGAGGGACGTATCGCTGGCGTGGTCGATCGCGACGAAGCAGACCAAGAAAAACTCATGCGTCTCATGACGACAACCACCGCCAGCGCTGCCTGACCGGTCTTGATCCTAGAAGGAATATCGATGATGAAATCCTTGAAGAGCCTGTTCGGCGGAGACGTGCGCCAGTTCTCGATGCTGGGTGCCCTGCTCGCCCTGGTCCTGTTCTTCCAGATCATGACCAATGGCAAGGTCCTCACTCCCACCAACGTGGTGAACCTCATCAACGGCAACTCGTACGTCCTGATTCTCGCCATCGGCATGGTGATGGTGATCGTCATCGGTCACATCGACCTGTCGGTGGGCTCGGTGGCGGCCGCGACGGGCATCATCGTCGCGCTCGCCATCCGGGACTGGGGTATCCCATGGTGGGCGGGAATCCTGCTCGGACTCCTCGTGGGCGCCGCCATCGGCGCGTGGCAAGGATGGTGGGTCGCCTACGTCGGCATACCCGGATTCATCACCACGCTCGCGGGCTACATGTTGTTCCGCGGCGTCAACCAATTCATCGGCAAGTCGAACTCCGTGCCTGTGCCGGAAGAGTTCCAGACGATCGGCGCGGGCTATCTGTGGGAATGGGGACCCAACACCGGCCTCAACAACTCGACACTGGTCTTGGGGATTCTCGCGAGCGTCTACGTGGTGTGGCGGGAGGTGAAGTTGCGCAAGAAGGCTGTCCGCATTGGCATACAGCCTGTGAGCACGGGCACCGCGGCGATGCGCGCGGGCCTCCTCATCGTCGTCATCGCCTACGTCACGTACCTGTTCGGTTCGGGGCGTGTCGGCACCTCGTTCCCCGTGCCCGGAGTCCTGTTGGTCGCTCTGGTGATCCTGTACCACGTGCTCACCCAACGTACCGTGATTGGACGCCACATCTACGCCGTGGGTGGCAACCGGGTGGCCGCGTCGCTGTCTGGAGTCTCCACCAAGCGCACGTACTTCTTCGTGATGATGAACATGTCGATCCTGGCGGCCGTCGCCGGAATGGTGTTCATTGGCCGCTCCACCGCATCCGGGCCCTTCGACGGGATCAACTGGGAACTCGACGCCATCGCAGCCGTGTTTATCGGCGGCGCCGCCGTCTCGGGCGGCATCGGCACCGTGACCGGTTCCATCATCGGCGGCCTGGTGATGGCCACGCTCAACAATGGACTTCAACTCATGGGCGTTGGCTCGGACCGCACGCAGATCATCAAGGGTCTGGTGCTGCTCGCCGCAGTTGCCTTCGACGTTTACAACAAGCAACAGGGCCGCCCGTCGATCATCGGGCACCTCTTCCGGAGCCGCCCTGTGTTCCCAGACTCCGTGGACGAGGGTGCTGACACGCTCCCCAAAGTGGATCCACGGACCGAAGCAGTGGCGGCTGTCGACCCCCGGTCGACGACCGCCGCTGTCCACGAACAGCATCCACAGACGGATGCGAAGGACAGAAGGTAGGACGCAATGCGCAAGACCCTTCCAGGGCTCATAGCCCTCGCCGCGGTGAGCACTCTCGCGCTCACTGCATGCTCATCGGACCGCACCGACAACACGGCGGGCGCCACCAACACCAACACGGCGGCGGCCGGTTCCGAGTTGTGTATCCCCGTAGGCGCGACCATAGGTGTCGCTCTTCCGCAAAAGACCTCGGAGAACTGGGTCCTTGCAGAACAACTCTTCAACGACGGTCTGACGGCGGCCGGCTTCGAGCCGATCGTGCAATTCGGCAACAGTGGCGTCACCGAGCAGCAGAACCAGATCGAAGCCATGGTGGAGCAGGGCGCGGCCGTGATTGTCGTCGGCGCGATCGACGGCTCTCAACTGGGTACCCAGTTGGAAGCAGCCAAGGCCTCGGGCGCCACAGTGATCGCCTACGACCGCTTGGTCAAGAACACCGAGGCTGTGGATGCCTACATCGCGTTCGACAACTACCAGGTGGGCGTGCTCCAGGGCACCGCACTGTTGCAGGGCCTCGCCGAGCGCAAGGGCGACGGTCCGTACAACATCGAGCTGATTGCCGGGTCCTCGGACGACGCCAACTCGATTCCGTTCTTCGAGGGCGCGATGAGCATCCTGCAGCCGAAGATCGACGACGGCACGCTCACGGTGGTCTCGGGTCAGACGACATTCGAGCAAGTTGCCACCCAGGGTTGGAAGGCCGAAAACGCTCAGAAGCGCATGGACACCGTGTTGTCGGGCTTCTACTCGGGTGACACGGCGATCGACGGCATCCTGTCGCCGAACGACACCCTGGCACGTGCCGCGCTCGTAGCGGTTGCCCAGGCGGGCAAGGACACGCCAGTGATCACCGGTCAGGACTCCGAGGTGGAGTCGGTGAAGTCGATCGTCGCAGGCGAGCAGTACTCGACCATCTACAAGGACACTCGCGACCTGGTCGCTCAGACCATCGCTTCGATCGTTGCGCTTCAAAACTGCGACGAGATCCCGATCAACGACACCGAGCAGTACAACAACGGCGTGAAGGTTGTGCCCGCGTACCTGCTCGAGCCGAAGATCGTGACGCAGGCCAACGCGGCTGAGGTCTACGCGAACGACCCGACTCTGGGACCCCTGACTGCGGGCTAAGGAGTCGAGACATAGCAGAGGGCCCCCACGGCGCAAGCCGTGGGGGCCCTCTGCTATGGTCGGCAGTCCTTACCCCTGACCTGTGTTGGTTCAGTCGTGCCACTCGACACACCCCGAAGTCCATCTACCTGGGGTGATTGTTGCGCTTAGTGACCGTTTAGGGCACTAAGCGGGGCATCTATGCTGGGGTTGTGGCGTGGGTGAGGCGGGTGCGGACGGCCTCGGGGGCGACGGCGGTGCAGATCATCGAGTCCGTCGGTGGCCGGCGCAGGATCGTTCGCCATGTCGGCTCGGCGCACGACGAGGTCGAGCTCGGCGTGCTGATGGACGCCGCGCACGAGATGCTCGTCGATGACGCTCAGGGACTGCTCGATCTGGGGATGAGCATCCCTCGACGTGCGACAGCGCTGGTGGGCGCGCCGGGTGAGCGGACACTGT
>JASBTB010000018.1 GCA_030148645.1 Demequina sp.
GTGGGGCGGCTATTGGACAACAATCTAGTCGCCAGTTCGCGGGTCGAACACCTCGCCGTGCGTGTTCGCACCGTCGGCGAAGTCAAGCATGGAGATGGCCGAAATCTCCCCCGGGTTGGGAGCACGCGTTTCGCCGGAGATCTTCGGCTCAATGCTGCCCAGCGCGTATGCGATCGCCTCATCCTTCGTGGCGAAGGTGAAGGTGGACCCAACCTGATCAACCCCGTTCGCGCTGATCGTCAAAGATGTCGGGTAGTCCGACATCTTCAAGTCAGACTTGCGGGCCACCGACGGGTCGTGCACGGCGATGGTAATCGAGTACATCCCTCGCCCAATATCCTTGCCGAGCACGGACGCGCCCGGGTCTGTCAACGGCGGCAGTATTTTGAGCAGGTTTCGGCGGGTGAAATTTGAGCACCTGGTTGTCTAGTTGCTGTTGTTCTTGGCCAGGATTTCGCGGCGGGCGAGGGTGCGGTAGGACTCTCCTGATAGGGCGATGACCTCGGCGTGGTGGACGAGTCAGTCGTGACCGCACGTACACCCCGCGCCCAAAAGTCGGGCCAGTTTTGTTCGAGCCACTGCTCTTGACCACCCTGAGGCTCCTCAGAACACGAGTAGTCGGCAGACTCCGCAGGCCACTGACCGGCCGGGATCGTCTCCGGGTCAGAGATATCCACCGGCGCCGCGGACGGGAACATGGACTGCTCGATCGAGGCAGTCACACTGCCAGAAATCGTCGGGTCTGCGGCGGTGGAGCAGGCGGCAAGGCCAAGGATCGCGCCCACGCCAAGTGCACCGGCCGCAATCTGCTTACCGCTCACAGTTTTTGACTCCGTACTCGCCTCCGGCGTCAATGCCGTGCACAGGGCACGACGGATCCGCCTTGTGGGCGGGCGGGACCACTGCAGAATTGTCTGGTTCCCCCATGCGCGACAATTTCGCGCTACACGTCAAACGGCAGCTGCGTTGCTGAACGGGGCATCACCAGACACCCTCGGGTCACGGCACTCAACCGTGCCTACCGGAATGCTAGACATTTCGCCTCCTGCGACGGGCTGCTGGTCGCCCGGTATCCGCGGGCGCTACGCCGCGAGACAACTAGCGGTGATGTGGGCAAGAAATTGCCGGGTTCTGGCAGGGCGTGCCCGTCGCCGTTCGGGCGCTGAGTATTCGGACTTCTGAGCGCCGTCGATATTGGGTTTGAGCGCCACCCGCGGACACCGCTGTTCGCGGGGGTGAGCGCCGGTCGATATTGGCGTTGAGCGCTGCTTCTAGGCTACTTCTGCCGCGTGGCTAATCACGCGGCAGAAGGAGTGGTTTCGGATGGTACGCAAGATCAAGGCGAAGCTCGTGTTGCGGCTTCGCGTTGAGGGATTCTCGGGGCGGCAGATTGCCGCTCAGGGCATGTCACGCCACTCGGTGGCTGCGGTGATCGACGCCGCGGACAGTGAGGGCCTGTCGTGGGATGACGTGGTCGACCTTGACGAGCAGGCCGTGTACGTGCGCCTGTTCCCTGGACGCGGCGAACACGTCTCGGTGCATGCGCAGCCGGATTGGGAGCAGGTCCACAAGGAGCTCGCCCGCGTCGGCGTGACGCTGAAGCTGCTGCACGGCGAGTACGTCGACGATTGTCGCACGGCAGGGACGACGGCGATGGGCTATGACCGGTTCTGCAAGAGCTATCAGCAACATGTCCTCGTCGCGGGTGCGGCATCCAGGGTGGGTCACAAGGCCGCTCAAACGATTGAGGTCGACTGGTCGGGTAAGACCATGACGCTTGACCACCCCGTGACGGGGACGTCGACGCGGGTGTATTTGTTCGTGGCGACGCTGCCGTTCTCACGCTTCTCGTTCGTCGAGCCGTGCCTGGATATGCGTCAGGACACGTGGCTACGCGCTCATGTGGCGATGTTCGAGTTCTTCGGCGGCACGACGCCGAGGATCGTTCCGGACAACCTCAAGACTGGCGTCATCGCCCATCCCCGCGAAGGTGAGATCGTCCTCAACGACGCCTATCGGGAACTCGCGGCGCACTACTCGGCCGCGGTGCTGCCGGGTCGCGTGAAGAGACCGAAGGACAAGGCGTCGGTGGAAGGCACGGTGGGCAACATCGCCACCGCGGTCATCGCCAAGCTGCGCCATCAACAGTTCGCGACGCTGGCGGACTTGCGGGCTGCGATCTATGAGCGCGTCGCGGTCTTCAACGCCGAGGCGTTCCAGAAGCGTGCCGGATCCCGCCAGAGTGTCTTCACTTCTGAGGAGCGCCCGCTGCTGCGGCCGCTGCCGGCTGTGCCGTATGAGATCGCCTCGTGGGTCTACGGCCGGCGTGTGCAGAAGAACGGCCACGTGGTGTTCGACAAGAACTTCTACTCGGTCCCCTACGCCCACATCGGCGGCAGCGTCGACTTGCGCGTCACGGACACGATGGTCGAGGTCTTCGCCGGCGATCAGCGCATCGCGTCGCACCTGCTGGCCCCGCCGGGGGTCGTCAACGACTACCGGACCCTGGATGCTCACGTGCCTGACGGTGGCCGCTACGAGCCGTGGGACGCCACCCGTGTACGCCAGTGGGCCACGAGGATCGGGCCCGACACGACCACGGTCGTGAATCGGATCTTCGAGTCCGTGACCATCGACGAACAGGCCTTGGATGCGGCGTTGGCGGTGCTGCGCCTGACACGGCGCTACTCGGGGATGCGGGTTGAAGCGGCCGCCGGCATCGCGCTGGCGTCGGTGTATTCGCCCCGGTACGCGCACCTGCGCCCGATCCTCGAATCCCGACAAGACCAACACGACCGGACGGCCACGCCGTCAGCGGCCGATACGAGCGGCTATGTGCGCGGTGGCAACTACTACGCCGGGGGTGCCCGATGAGCCGCATCGATGTCGAGTCCAAGCGCAAGCTCCGAGAGATGGGCGTCGCGGCGTTGGTCGACGCCCTCGACGCGCAGGACGAGGCACTCACGTTGGGGATGGTGTTCGAGGAGCGCATCAAGCTCGCCGTGGATGACGCCCACGCCGCCTACACCCACGCGAAAGTCGACGGACTGATCCGGCGTGCGGGGCTGCGCTACCCCGACGCGGACCTGCGCCGCCTCGACCTGCTCGAGGAGCGCGGCCTGGACCGTAGCGTCATCGCGCAGCTGGGCACCTGCCAGTTCATCACCCGGCACCAGAACGTCGTCTTCCAGGGCTTCACGGGATCGGGCAAGTCGTATCTGGGATCGGCGTTAGCGAAGCAGGCCTGCACGCACCGCTACCGGGCCCACTACATCCGCATGCCCGACCTTGAAGAATCGTGGGCGGCGGCGAAGGACAGGCCTGGTGGCAAGGAGAAGTGGCTACGCAAATACTCGGCGTTCACGCTCCTCGTGATCGATGAATGGCTCCTCGACCCGCCCACCGGCGAGGTGCGCAGCATGCTCCTGGAGTTGCTCGAGCGCCGCTACGACGAAGCGTCGACGGTGTTCTGCACCCAGTACGCCAAGAAGGACTGGCACCAGCGACTCGGCGGTGGCGTCCATGCGGATGCCATCATGGACCGCATCGTCCACCACACCATCTGGATCGAGACCGGAAGCACGAACATGCGCGAGCACACCAAGGCGACCGTCTGAACCCGGCCGGTGGGCGTCGCTCCCGCGGGTGGCGCTCACCGGCACGATCAGGCGGAGCCTAGAGCCGCTACCGCCCGGCGCTCAAAGGCAATATCCCGTGGTGCCCACGAGTACAGATACTCAGGCGCCGCATTGGCCGGTGCCATGCGGGCGCTTGGACGCCTGGGTGTCTCCCTTGGGCGGGATGAGCCCCGTCGGCTCGGCGTGTTGCGGGAGCATGTCCTGGAGCGCTTCGATCACAACGAACCTGCTACGGGCTTCGAGCAGGTTCCCGTACTCGGCAAGCGCGATGTCGAGAACTTCGTCGATCGACGACACACCCACCTCACGAGCGAGAAGGAGAATGTCCTCGACATCGCGGCCAACGCGCGCGGCCGCAACCTTCATCGCCAGGAGGCGCTTGGGGGACGCCACTTCCACAGAGACTCCGGGTGCCGCAAGCACTACCTCCGGCACGCCGGGGTCTGGTCCGCGAACGAACCCTTTGACCCCGTCGTTCAGCCAGTCCTCTCCCAACCCTTTCCGCTCATAGGCCATGAGGCGGGCCTCTTCGTAGACGACGGTCTTGGGCTCAAAGATGGCATCGATGTCGCGTGTCATGGTCTCGCGGCCGTAGGCAAGCAGCATCGCCGCTCCCCCAACAACGTAGAAGCGCGCATCGACCCCCTTCGCGTGAAGTCGTCCGCCAAGTTCCGACAACAGACTGATGATCGCGTCCCTATCCAGTTCGTCCGTCATACCGATTCCAGGTCCCTCTCGTCGATGAACACTCCCCTGACCGCGAACTGCGGCGGAGTGTGGCGCATGACCCACGCCTTGAGCCCGTCAGTCGGAGCAGCGAACCACGACGGGAACATCGAGTACCTGGACGACAACGTCCAGTCCGGAGATGAGATGTTGGCCCTCCACGCTTCATAGTCCGCGAGGCCAGCCACGAGCGCGTCAAGGTGCTCAACGCCAATCCTCTCTGGCGCGCCGAGAGCAATCTGCCGGTCCGCCGGATCCGCGAGCGCCCGAAAGTCCGTGGAGAACTGCGCACAAGCGCGCACAACCTCGTTCAAAGAGAACTGCGGGTTGTCTTTCAGGTGCGCGGCAAGAACAGGAATCGTCCAACGCGAGCCGATGCGAGCAGAGCGCCGCCGCTTCATGGTCTGAGAGATCGCGGACTGGCTGACACCCGCAGCCTCCGCAACGTCGGCCTGCCGCGCCCCGTCCAAAAGCGCGGCAGCGATCGCCGAGTGGTGAGCGGCAAGTGCCGCGGCGGCGGACCTCGAAGTGGCGCGAATGGCACTGACGTCAGTCTTCATATAAGCCACCTTATATCAAGTTCACGTTAGTGTCCATTTTGCCGCGCACCCACGAGCGCCACGCCGCGAGGTCGAGCGCTGCTTGCGCACCCGCGCCAGGAATCACAACGCCCCGCCTGGGCGAACCGAGGCGGGGCGTGAGTGAAGGGTTGAGGGGTTAGCGGGTGTAGTCCGCGGCGAGAACCCAGGAACTGGATGCGGGGTTCCACACCCAGTAGGAGTTCCCGCCGTCAGAACCGTCGGGCTTCACGTACTCCCGTGCGACTGAGACGCTGGCAACTTCGCGCGGGTAGAGGGCGCGCTCTTGTCCGTCGACCTTGAATCCGTTCGTTTGCAGGTAGGACCATGCCGACTGCCAATCGGCAAGACGCATCACCGGGCCCACGCGTTGTGTGGTGCCGCCCGCCTGGACTTTCAATTGGGTGTCGTTCGACTGGTCGATGCCTGAGCCGGGCTGGCGTTCGAGGTCCATGTTCTCGATGATGCTGATCGTGTAGCCCCCAGGCCCGGTATTGCCGTGGTACGCCGTCGGCTCTTTGAAGGTGGCGACCATTGCGTCGACGGTGTGCGTCGGCATTGCCGTCGGGTTGTCGAGTTGACCGCGGAACCCAAGGGGCATCTGGTTCGTGCCCTCGTAGCGCACGCCGTCGATGTACTGGACGGTCGCACCAGGGGCCTTGTCATCCCCGTGCTTATAGGCCTCCATCTACTTCGGACTCAACGCCCGCACGCCCTGCGCCCAAAGGTCCGGGTAGGTGTCGAAGATGTATTGCTCAGAATCCGACTGCGGGGTGTCCGAGAACACGTGGTTCGGGTCCGTCTCGGCAGGGAGCTCCATGCCGATCAGGTCGAGAGGATCCGCCGCAGGCGTGGGCGCGACCGTCGGATCCGTGGACTGCTCAATCGAGGGCGTCGGACCACCCGTCGGATCTTCGGCATGCGTCACGGTCGTGTCAGTCGAGCACGAACACAACCCCAAGATCGCGCCCACACCAAGTGCACCAGCCGCAATCTGCCTACCGTTCAAATTCTTCACTCCGTACTCGCCTCCGGTGTCAATGCCGTGCACAGGGCATGACGGATCATTCTTCGGCGACGGCGGGCGCGCCGCAAAATTCGCGGGCGCACGCATGGGCGACTTCGTCGCACCACACGTCAAACGGTAGTTGCGTTGCGGAAGGGGGCATCACCAGACACCCTCGGGTCACGACGCTCTACAGAGGTGGGGGGCAGGTTGACTGTCGAGCGTCCTCTTGCGGCCGTCCAAACGGCATGTTGTCCACTGGCAACTGCCCGACCATTGCATCGGGGGTTCGCCGGTTGCGCGAGGCTCGATCGCCACACTTTCCCCGCGGATCCGG
>JASBTB010000035.1 GCA_030148645.1 Demequina sp.
CCACCATTTGCGGGCCGCCTGTGGCGCAGCGCCAACCGCCACCGTGTCGGCGATCAGGGCGACAGCGTCGGCCGCGACGGCGTCACGCATTTCCAGGTCGGCGAAGCCCCACTCTGCCTGAAGTCGGGCGCGCATCTTGGCGGGGTGCTCGGGCAGGGTCCTACGTAACTCCTCCACCCACGCGCGCGACGGCTCGACGGGCAAGAGATCCGGCTCCGGGAAGTAGCGGTAGTCCTCCGCCTCCTCCTTGGATCGGCCGGGCGTCGTGGACGAGGTGTCCTCGTGCCAGTGACGTGTCTCCTGCACTACGGGCTCGCCCGCGAGCAAAAGGGCGGCTTGACGCCCCACCTCGAAGTGGATGGCACGCTCGATGGCGCGCAGCGAGTTGACATTCTTTGTTTCGGAGCGCTTGCCGAACGGCACCGCGGCCTGGTCCCCGCCCGCGGCCTTGGGGCGCAGAGACAGGTTGACGTCCGCGCGCAGGCGACCCTGCTCCATGCGACCATCGGAAATGCCGAGCGCCCTGACGATGTCCCGAATCGTGGCGACATAGGCGCGCGCCACCTCTGCGGTGCGCTCCCCCATACCCTCGATAGGCTTGGTGACGATCTCCACGAGCGGCACACCGCCCCGGTTGTAGTCGACCAGTGAGTAGTCAGCGCCTTGGATACCTCCCCTACCCCCCACGTGGGTATTCTTTCCGGCGTCTTCCTCCATGTGCGCGCGCTCGATGCCGATCATCGCAACCGTGCCATCGTCCAGCACCACCTCGAGTTCGCCCTCGTAGCAGGTGGGTTCGTCGTGCTGGGATATCTGGTAGTCCTTGGCCAGATCGGGATAGAAGTAGTTCTTGCGCGCAAAACGGCTCGACTCGCGGATCGAGCAACCCAAGGCGAGGCCCAGGCGGATCGCCGACTCGACGGCCTTCTCATTGGTGACCGGCATCGACCCTGGTAGCCCGAGGCATACGGGACACACCTGGGTGTTGGGTTCACTGCCAAACGTGTTCTCGCAACCGCAGAACATCTTGGTCTTGGTATTGAGTTCCACGTGGACCTCGATGCCGAACACCGGGTCGAAGGCCGTCATGGCGTCGTCGTAGCCGACAAGGTGTGTGGCCGCGCTCATGGCGTCACCTCCAACTCGGGGGCCGTCGAGGTCAACGGGCCTCCCCATTCGGCGACGAGGGCAGCCTCCAAAGCTGCACCGATGCGGTACAGTCGGGCATCCTCGTGCGCGGGCGCCAAGATCTGGAACCCGACCGGTAGCCCGTCTTCAGGCGCCACACCCGAGGGCAGCGACATGCCCGGGATGCCCGCAAGGTTGGCGGGGATCGTGGCGACGTCGTTGAGGTACATGGCCAGCGGGTCGTCGATGCGCTCGCCGATCTTGAACGGCGTGGTCGGCGTCGTGGGACTCACCAGCACGTCGGCCGTGTCGAAGGCTGCCGCGAAGTCACGCTGGATGAGCGTGCGAACCTTCTGGGCCGAGCCGTAGTAGGCGTCGTAGTAGCCCGCGGACAGGGCGTAGGTGCCCAGGACGATGCGGCGTTTGACCTCGTCGCCGAAGCCCTCGGCACGTGTGGCGGCCATGGTCTTCTCGATCGTGTCCCGCTCGATCCGGAGCCCAAAACGGACGGAGTCGAACTTTGCGAGGTTACTCGAGGCTTCGGCCGGCAGGATCAGGTAGTACGCGCCCAGCGCGTACCTGAACGACGGGCAACTCACCTCGACAACCTTGGCACCGGCGGCGCGCAAGTGATCGAGCGCCTCCTCGAAACGCTGCTTGACACCGGCTTGGTAGCCCTCGCCGCCCAACTCTTTCACCACGCCGACACGTACGCCCCCAAGGCCGTTGGCCGCGCCGTCGCGTGCCGCGTCCAGGCACGAAGGCACGGGCTCGTCGAGGCTCGTGGCATCCATGACGTCATGACCCCCCATCGCCTCATGCAGCGCGGCAGCATCGGCGACCGTGCGCGCGCACGGACCCAACTGGTCCAGGGACGACGCCAGGGCGATGGCGCCGTAGCGGCTCACGCCACCGTACGTGGGCTTCACGCCCACCGTTGCGGTCACGGCGGCTGGCTGGCGGATCGATCCGCCCGTGTCCGACCCTATCGCGAGCGGCGTCTCCCACGCCGCCAGGGACGCCGACGAGCCGCCACCAGAGCCGCCGGGGATCCTGTCAAGATCCCACGGGTTGTGAGTCGGGCCGTAAGCGGAGTGCTCCGTCGAGGAGCCCATCGCGAACTCGTCCATGTTGGTCTTGCCCAGGATCGGCATGCGCGCCGTGCGCACCTTGGCCGTCACCGTCGCGTCATAGGGAGGCATCCAGCCCTCAAGGATCTTGGATCCCGCCGTAGTGGGCATGCCCTTAGTCACCAGAATGTCTTTGATGGCGATCGGCACACCCGCGAGTAGGGGCAGGTCGACGCCTGCGGAGCGGTCGGCGTCCACGGCGGCCGCAGTCGCGAGCGCGCCCTGGGCGTCGACGTGCAAGAAGGCGTGCACGGACCCGTCGACTGCCGCAATGCGGTCAAGGTGAGCCTGCACCAACTCCACCGAGGTGACGGTGCCTGCACGCATGGCGTCGGCCATCTCCAGTGCCGACGCGCGGGTCCAGTCGGTCATGCTTCCTCCCCCAAGATGCGGGGCACGCGGAAGCGGCCGTCTTCGGCCTCGGGGGCGGCGGCCAGAGCCTCGGCGCGGGCCAGCGAAGGCCTGATCTCATCGGCGCGGTGCACGTTGCTCATGGGGATCGGGTGGGAGGTGGCGGGGACGTCCTGACCGGCGACTTCGGACACGAGCGCGACGGCATCGACGATGGCGGAAATCTGACCTGACAAACGGTCGAGGTCGTCATCGCTCATGTCGATGCGCGCGAGCGCGGCCAGTCGCGCGACATCTGCGCGGCTGAGGGTGGGCATGCCCACGAGTCTACTGGCCGGGCTCCCACGAGTAGCCCAGTAGGCGGACGCCCTCCTGGGCGTCACCCACCTCGGCCTCGGCGTCAGTCGCCGCGGCAGTGCCCACGCTGTCTTCGGTGACCACCCAGTCCAGATCTTCGCGACGTTGGAACCCGAGGCGCTCATACAGGCGGTGGGCGGCGCGCATCGACTCCATTGTGCACAGCACCACTCGGGTGGCACCACGCTCGACCGCCATGTCCATCGCGGCCTGCGTGAGTTCCCGGCCGATGCCGCGCCCCCGTTCCAGCGGCGACACGGCGAGCATGCGCAACTCGAACTCGTCTTCTTTGGCAAGTTCCGCAAACCGGGAGCCGGGCGGCACCAGGGTGAGCGTCCCGACGATCTTTCCCGACGCGTGTTCACCGTCAACCATCGCAAGCAGTACCGCATCCCGCGCTCGGGCCGATGCGTCTCGAAGTTGAGGCACGTAGGGGTGGGCGTTGTCGATCAGGCCGTCGGCCAGGTAGGCGAGGGCGGTGAGTTCTCCGATCTCGTGAAGCCTGCCGGTCTCGGTCGGTTCCACGATGCGTACGGCTTGGGTCATCGGCTGCCCTCCTACGAGTAACCATGTACCGCGGGGTCGGCAATGGGGTGTCGGTGTGACCAATGTAGGTCGTCTGGGTAGCGGCGCGCTAGACAGCGCTGACCCCGTGCTCGAGTAGGCGCACAAATTGTGGCTCATCAAGGATCCGGACACCCAGTCGTTCGGCCTTGTCCGCCTTCGAGCCTGCATTCGCGCCCACCACCACGTAGTCGGTGGCCTTGGACACGGACGACGACGCCTTGCCTCCGTGCGCGACGATGGCCTCCTTGACCTCGTCACGGGTGAAGCCTTCCAGGGAACCGGTGGCGACGATCGTGAGTCCTGCGAGCGTCTGCGGGGTGGAATCGTCGCGCTCGTCGGCCATGCGCACGCCCGCGGCGGCCCAGCGGTCCACGATGTTGGCGTGCCACGGCACGTCAAACCATTGCCGCACGGACTCTGCGATGGTCGGCCCGACACCCTCGACGGCGGCCAGCTCGTCAACGCTTGCCGCGCGGATGGCGCCCATCGTGCCGAACGCGGCGGCGAGCGCACGCGACGCCGTGGGGCCCACGTGGCGGATGCTGAGCGACACCACCACTCGCCACAGGGGTTGTTCGCGTGCTAAGGCAAGGTTGGCGATGAGTTTGCGGCCGTTCTCGCCGACGTCGCCCGCCTGGCGACCCACGACTCCGGCATCGGCCTGCTTCTTGGTGATCTTCTCGTCCACCTCGTACACGAACATGGGTACGCGCCGTAGGTCTTCCTCCGTGAGGTCGAACAACTCCGCCTCGTTCGCAAGCACGCCGGACTCGACCATCGCGGCAGCGGCCTTGTCCCCCAACACCTCCACGTCGAGCGCCCCCCGTGACCCGATGAACGCGATCCGATGGGTGATCTGCGCCGGGCAGAACTCACTGTTGGGGCAGCGGAGGTCTTTGTCGCCCGCCTTCTGTTCCGCGAGCACGCTGCCGCACGAGGGACACCTGGTGGGCATCGTCCATGCGCGCTCTGCACCCGTGCGCGCGGCTATCACCGGGCCCACGATCTCCGGGATGACGTCTCCCGCCTTGCGCAGCACTACCGTGTCGCCGATGAGCACGCCCTTGCGTTTGACCTCGTGCGCGTTGTGGAGGGTCGCGTAGGTGACGGTCGACCCAGCGACCGTGACCGGAGCCATCACTCCGTACGGGGTCACGCGGCCAGTGCGTCCCACGTCCACGCGAATGTCCTCGAGCGTGGTGTGCACCTCTTCTGGCGGGAACTTGTAGGCAATCGCCCACCGGGGCGCGCGGGACGTGTTGCCGAGGCTTCGTTGAACCGCGCGGTCGTTGACTTTGAGTACCGCGCCGTCGATTTCATGCACGAGGCTGTGGCGTTTGGCCTCGAGTTCACGCAGGTATGCCTCGATGTCGCCGATGCCACGCAACACCTTGGCGTGCTCGCTCACAGGCAGACCCCAGTCGGTAAGTACCTGGTAAATACCCGATTGCAGGGCGAGCCGAGGGTCGGGCGCGGTGTCGCCCCAGTCGAGCGCGCCGAGCGCGTAGGTGGTCACGGCGAGCGGCCGCGAGGCGGTCACTGTCGAGTCCTTCTGGCGTAGCGACCCAGCGGCCGTGTTGCGCGGGTTCGCGTAGGGCGCTTTGCCGTCGGCCAGCAGCGCCTCGTTGAGAGCCTCGAAGTCTTTGATCGGCAGGTATACCTCACCGCGCACTTCCACGAGGTTCGGCAGGTGCTTGCCGTTGAGCCGGCGCGGCACGCCCCTGATGGTGCGGACGTTCGCGGTCACGTCTTCGCCCTGCGTGCCGTCGCCTCTGGTGAGCCCCTGTGTCAGCTCGCCGTCGATGTACGTCAGCGAGATGGACAGCCCGTCGATTTTGGGCTCGCACACCAACTCATGGTCACCCGCCTCTTTGCCCACTCGCGCCAACCATGCGGCCACGTCCTCCAGCGAGAACGCGTTGTCGAGGCTCATCATGCGCTCGCGGTGCTTGACGGTGGCGAAGCCGGTTGCCACACCGGCGGAGCCAACCGTCTGCGTGGGCGAGTCTGGTTCGGCGAGTTCGGGGTATTCGGCCTCGAGCGCGCGAAGGTCACGCTCAAGGGCGTCGTATTCGGCGTCGGAGACGGTGGGGGCATCGTCTCCGTAGTAGGCGGCGCGGTGTTGCTCGATCTGTTGCACCAGGTCTTGGTGGCGGGCGCGAGGGTCGGTCACGTTCCTATCTCACCACGAGGCACCGACAACCATCACGCATCGGTCTCGCGGGCGAGGGACACTAGTGGGGTGAACCCCGTTTCTGTACCCACCCGTTCCCAGATCGATGCCGCGGCGGCAGCAATCGCGCCGCACATCCGCCACACCCCGGTCATCGAGATTCCTGGGGAAACGCTCGGGCTCGATGCCACGCTCGTGTTCAAGCTGGAGTACCTCCAGGTGACGGGCGCATTCAAGGCGCGTGGCGCGGTGCACTACGTGGCCACCCAGCCGATCGCCGAGACGGGCATTGTCGCTGCGTCCGGAGGCAATCATGGGGCGGCCGTCGCCTATGCCGCCCAGCGCTTCGACCACGAGGCCCACATCTTTGTGCCCACCACCGCGAACCCCGCCAAGATTGAGCGGCTGATTCACCTGGGTGCGCATGTGCACCCGGTGGGCCTGACCTATCCCGACGCTCGGGACGCCTCGTACGCCTACCTTGCGGAGCGCGACGCCACCACCATCGAGGCGTTCGACGACCCGGTGGTCATGGCGGGCGCCGCCACCGTGGCGCGCGAGTTCGAGGCCGACGCCGTGGGCGCCGACGGACGCCCCCTCGACGCCATGCTGGTTGCGGTCGGCGGCGGCGGGCTGGCTGGCGGGACGGCCGCATGGTGCGGCGACCCCATGACGATCGTGGGCTGCGAAACGGTCGGCACCGCGTCGTACGCCGCATCGGTTGAGGCGGGCGAGCCGGTTGCCGTCCCCATCTCTGGCGTGGCGGCCGACCATTTGGGTGCGCAGATCGGACGCGTGCCGTGGGCGGCGTTGAGTGCGGCTGGAGTCTTGTCTGCGGTGGTCACCGACGAGGAGGTGCTGGAAGCCCAGTCGCGTTTGTGGAGGCTGTTGCGTGTGGTGGTCGAGCCGGGCGTCGCCGCTCCCTTTGCTGCCCTGTTGACCGGGCGCTGGGTGCCCGAGCCTGGCGCCCGCGTCGGTGTGGTCTTGTGCGGCGCGAACGTAGTCAACCCGACCATGGCACCGCCGGAGACGCTCGTCTAGTTTTCGCGCGGAGCGCCGCGCACTGGCGGGGCGTGCCCGCCTCGCAGGCAGAACTTTCCCGCGTGCCAGGGTCACGCAAGCTTTCCGTGCGGAGTTCTCGCCGCGTTGCGGGGTCATGCGGCCTCCTGTGTGGCGGCGTTGTGGGCAGGGTTTTCCCGAGGTTTTTCGGTATGGGTTGTGATCGTCGAGACAGAGTTCTTCCCGGTTTCTCGGACGGGTGGTTCGTGGGTGCTGTGGCGGCCGTCGCCGTCAGGGGTGATGGCGGTGCGCCCGCCTGGCCGTGGTGTCTGGCTCGGGTCGATGTGGGGTGGTGGGATGAACTCGACGGTGCCCTTGCGGATGCGAATGCGCCAGCGTTGTCGGTGGATGTCGTGGTGGCATCTGGTGCACAGCATGACCCCGTTGGATAGATCGGTGCCTCCGCCGTGTTTCCACCAGACGATGTGGTGGGCTTCGCAGTGTTCCGGTGGTGCGTGACACTTGGCGCACCCCCCATCGCGCTCCAACAATGCGAGACGTTGAGCACGGGTGAACATGCGGACCTCACGTCCTTGGTCGAGGACCACGCTGGACCCGCCCAGCACTTGAGGAATCACACCCACTTCTCCGGCGAGGCGTCGCAACTCACCGACCGAGACGGGTTGGTGGGTGCCGTCAATCCTGCCCAAACCTTCCCCAGTGTTCAGGTCGGATAGGTTCATCCGCACGATGATGGTGGTGCGCACACCTGAGTTGGTGGTTTCTTTGCACCCCAACGCGTGACGCGCCAGGTCGTACAGAGCGTCGGCCCGCAGTTGACCCACGCTGCGTTGATCCTGCTCCAAGGGGTCTTGGTCGCGGCGCTGACGGAACTGGTGGGTCACCATCTGCTCGATCACGGTGCGGATCGGGGCTGCGGTGACCGCATCCAAGCGACCGTTCAGGGTCACCATGCCGGTGTGATCCTCGGACCACGACAGGTAGCGGTCGGCGTGTTGACGTTTTTCGCGTTCCACATGCCCTGCCAGATCGGCACGAGCCACCGCGTGCGCGACCAGACGGCGCACGTCCTGGACCTTTAAGTTCTTGGCTTTGGCGACCAGGCGTCTCTCCAACTCATGCAACTGGTCGGAAGGCACACGGTCGCCCATCGACTGAAGGCCCGCGGTGACGAGCGCGGCCGCATCCGTGGACAACTTACCGGACAGCAACGCGTCGGCGAGAGCTGGGAAACGATGCACCGGTTCGTCGTCGGCCGGCTCACGAAGGTCGGATCGGTCTTCCGGCCCCGGATGGTTGTCGGACACCTCGCCCGGGTCAGACAGGTCGTGAGCCAGCGGGAGTTTGGTAGTCAACGCCCCTGCCGCCTCGATCGCGCGCCACGCCCCCGCCTGAGACCCACCAGTCACCGCCGCGACCATGGAGGCCGCGTTACCAAAACCCTGCCGCCTGGCCAACCCACCACCGGCCTGGTCGGGACTGGAACGTCGGGCGGCATCACCCGCGAAACGCGCCCGCAAGGCGTCCGTTAACCTGCCCAGCCTGGCCGCGGCTTCGTACGCACCCAGGAAGTCCTCTTCCGACAAACCCGACACATCCAGACGCGCCACAGCACCGACCAGGTCACTTGCCTGCCCGATCCGTGCAGTGTCCGCCACCGTCATCCGGTCCGTCATGAAACCAGTCAACCACCACCCCCTGACACGGGTTGAGCAGGCACGATACCCTGTGGGCAAACCCACCACACCCCACCTGGGCACGACACCGCACGCGCGCAAGAGGAACGGCGACAATGCCACGCACAGCGGTAGGAACACCTGTGGCAGGCGTCAGGCGGTAGGAACACCTGCGGCAGCCGGCAACAGGGCCCCACGAGGCGCGGCCGCGCTCAGCCCCACCACCTACCATCGGAGGGTGACACTCCGACCACCGATCCGTAGCATCGGTGTCCTGGGCGCGGGACGCGTCGGCCGGGCGCTCGGGAAATTGGCGCGCGACGTGAGCCTAGACGTCACGGTCGCGAGCTCGGACGATCAGCAAGGCATCTCAGCCGCCACCAGCGCCGACGCCGTCATCCTCGCCATCCCCCTGGGCAAATACCGCACGCTGCCAACGGAGGCGCTCACAGGCAGCCTAGTCATCGACGCCATGAACTACTGGTGGGAGCTCGACGGTCGCCTGCCAGAGTTCGAGGACGCCCGCACCTCCAGTTCCCAGGTCGTGGCCGCGTTCCTCCCGGGGGCAAACGTCGTCAAAGCTTTCAACCACGCAAGCGTGTGGGAACTCGAAAACCTGGCGGCGCCGCCCGGGGCACCCCAGCGTCGTGCGTTGGCCGTTGCAGGCAACGACGCCGACGACGTCGCAGCCGTCAGCAAACTGGTGGACGCCATGGGCTTCGACCCGGTCCCGGCGGGCTCGCTCGAAGAAGGCGTGCGGTTCGAGCCGAACACGGAAGCCTTCGGCGCCGACGCCAACAAGGCCGACCTGCAAAAGATGCTCGACGAGTTCTGGGAGTCGCAACGCGGCAGGGTTGTCGCGCGGGCACGGGCTCACAAGCCAACGGGAATGCCACAGCCCCCCGGATCGTTGGCATAGTCGTCAGCAAAGTCTCGCTATGGCACCGTCGCAATCTCAACGGCCGCAACGAGATTTTTTGGTCCCAACGTGGGGCGCCGGAAGCCCGGACCCACGTCTCGGCTCTCGGTTGCCCACTCGAACCCCCAAGGAGAGCCCATGATTTCGAAGTTCCTGTCAGCGTTCTCGCGCAAGCGCGACACCGACCCATACGCGCACCTTCCACAGCCCATCCGCGACGAGGTCTACGCGGCCATGGAGGCAACGTCCAGGTACGACATCCCGTAACTCGCGCGGAACCCCCCTGCAGCCCCGTCGAGGAAGACACCTCGGCGGGGTTTTCTGCGTCGGTGCCCCGTCGCAGCCGCGAGTGGTCGCCGAGTCGTCGCCGAGTGGTCGCACCGCACACGTGCGGGCGGGACAATGGCACGGATGACTTCCACCACCCCACCCCTGCTGGAGCGCCTACCCGACACCGCTTCAGGCGCGAGCCCCGATCCGGACGCCCTCTACGAGGCGTTCTCCGGCTGGGCGGCGGATCAGGGCCTGGCGCTGTACCCGCACCAGGACGAGGCGCTCATCGAGATCGTCTCCGGCGCGCACGTAATCCTCGCCACACCCACTGGCTCCGGCAAGTCACTGGTGGCCACGGGTGCGCACTTCGCAGCCCTCGCCGCGCATCGGGCGGGCACCGGCGGCCGCACCTATTACACGGCACCGCTCAAGGCACTCGTGAGCGAGAAGTTCTTCGCGCTCATCGAGGTGTTCGGTACGGCGAAGGTGGGGATGATGACCGGCGATACGGCGGTCAACGCCGACGCTCCCATCATCTGTTGCACCGCCGAAATTTTGGCGAACCAGGCACTGCGCGACGGCGCCGCGACCGACGCCTCCCTAGTGGTGATGGACGAGTTCCACTTCTATGCGGATCCGCAGCGCGGGTGGGCGTGGCAGGTACCGCTACTCGAGTTGCCCAACGCGCAGTTCGTGCTCATGTCGGCCACGTTGGGTGACACGGCGTGGCTGGTCGAGGACCTCCAGCGCCGCGGCACCCGCGCTATCGCCCAGGTCACCACGATCGACCGTCCCGTGCCGCTGACCTTCGAGTACAGCGTCGAGCCGCTGCCCGACGTGATCGAACGCCTGGTCCAGACAGGCCACGCGCCCGTCTACGTGGTGCACTTCGCCCAGAAGGACGCCGTGGAGCGAGCGCAGGCGCTACTCAGCACCAAGGTCGCCTCCAAGGAGGAGCGGGTGCGCATCGCCGGCGCACTGGGTGACACCCGCTTTGGCACCGGCTTTGGCAAGACGCTGAGCAAGTTCCTGCGGGCGGGCATCGGCGTCCATCACGCAGGCATGCTGCCGCGGTATCGCCGCGTGGTCGAGCGCCTCACTCAGCAGGGACTGTTGAAGGTGGTGTGCGGCACGGACACGCTGGGTGTGGGTATCAACGTCCCGATCCGCACCGTGCTGTTCACGTCGCTGGTGAAATACGACGGTGAGCGGATGCGTCACCTCACGGCGCGCGAGTTCCACCAGATCGCTGGCCGTGCCGGGCGGGCTGGCTTCGACACCGAGGGCGACGTCATTGTCATGGCGCCAGAGCACGTGATCGAGAACCGCAAGGCGCTGGCCAAGGCCGCCGATGATCCGAAGAAACTCAAAAAGATCGTGCGCAAGAGTGCCCCAGCAGGTTCCGTGAACTGGACCGAGGCGACATTCGAGCGACTGCGAGATGCGCCCCCTGAGCCCCTGGCCAGCCGCTTCGCCGTCACCCACGCGATGGTGCTCAACGTGTTGGCACGTGGCATCGCCAACCCGTGGCTCGACCGCGACGCACAGGACCCGGTGCTGGCGATGCGCGACCTGCTCGCGGCCGTCCATGACACCCCCGCCCAGCGCTCAGCGCACGTGCGCCAGGCGCTCCGCATCGCACGGTCCCTGCGCATCGCTGGTGTGGTCGAGTTCTACCGCGTGCCCGATGCGACGCACCCCCGCGGCGAGCGCCCCTCGGTCCGCCTCACGGTGGACGTGCCCAAGGGCTTTGCGCTCAACCAGCCGCTGTCCCCCTTCGCGCTGGCCGCGATGGACCTGCTGAACGTCGAGTCCCCCGATCACGCGCTCGACGTGGTCTCGGTGATCGAGGCCACGCTGTCGGACCCGCGCCAGGTGCTCATCGCGCAGCAGCATCAGGCACGCGGCGAGGCGGTCGCCGCCATGAAGTCAGACGGGATCGAGTACGAGGAACGCATGGACCTGCTCGAGGAGGTCACGTGGCCCAAGCCGCTGGCCAACCTCCTGGAGCCCGCCTTCATCGCGTATCGCCGCACCAATCCGTGGATCCTCGACACGGAACTCTCCCCCAAGTCGGTGGTGCGCGACATGCTAGAGAAGGCAATGTCGTTCGGAGATCTGATCTCCGTGTACGGCCTGGAGCGCACCGAGGGCGTGGTGCTGCGGTACCTGGCCGAGGCGTATCGCGCGCTGCGCCAGACCGTCCCGGAGGAGCACCGTACCGACGAGGTCCTAGCGATCACCACCTGGCTGGGCGAGTTGGTGCGCGGCACTGACTCGTCGCTGTTGGACGAGTGGGAACGCCTCATGAATCCCGACGTGTCGCTGGGGGACGATGCCGACCCAGCGTCGGCGGCCGCGGTGCCAGAGGTGTCCGTCCCGGCACGCCCGATGTCCGGCAACCCGCGCATGCTGCGCCGCCTGGTGCGCAATCTCATGTTCCGCCGCGTGGAGCTCGCTGCACGCGAAAACTACCCCGCCTTGGGCGCTCTCGACGCTGGCACGGGCTGGGACGGCGTGGCGTGGCGCGAGGCGCTTGACCCGCTATTCGAGGCGCAGGGCGACCAGGCCATCGGCATCGGTCCCAATGCGCGCTCGTCCGCGTTGGTGACCTTCGTGGAGCCCGGTGGGGACCACGATGAGGGCGGCTCGCGGGCGGCCCTCGCGGCCACGCCCGACGGCGCACTTCCGGAGGGGCACTGGTTGGTGCGTCAGGTCTTTGACGACCCCGCCGGCGACCACGACTGGGCGATCGTGGCCGCGGTGGACCTCGGCGCCTCCGACGAGGCGGGCGCGCCCGTGCTGGAACTACTGCACGTGGGGCCTCAGTAGGCGCCGGGACGGCTATCGGCGGCGGGAGTCGGTTCTCTCTTCGCGTATTTAGGCGCAGGCCTAAATGACCGAAACGAGAACACTCGCCGCGTCCGGTCGCCCGGGTGCCCGCTCCGCCCCGGCCCCGGGTCCCGCATGCGCACCCGCGCATCGGCATTAGCCTTGGAGGCGTGAACGCACCCTTTGACTGCACCGCCACGTCCGCGTGGGCCGAACTCGAGGCCCACAAGTCCGCCTTTGCCCCCGACCTGCGTGGCTGGTTTGCCGCCGACGCCGGTCGCGTGGAGCGCATGAGCCTGCCCCTGGCCGACCTCCACGTCGACCTGTCAAAGAACCTCGTGACCGACGAGATTCTCGCCAGCCTCGTGAAGCTCGCCGAACAGACCGGCGTGGCCAGCCGCTACGAGGCCATGCTTGCCGGAGAGCACATCAACACCACCGAGGACCGCGCCGTGCTGCACACCGCGCTGCG
>JASBTB010000037.1 GCA_030148645.1 Demequina sp.
CCGACTTCACCCGATCACGATGGGCGTGAGCAAGCAGCTGGTGCCCGTCTACGACAAACCGATGATCTACTACCCGCTGTCGACGCTCATCATGGCGGGCATCGGGGACGTGCTGGTCATCACGACGCCTCACGACGCCGAGCAGTTCGAGCGGCTCCTGGGCGACGGCTCGCAGTTCGGCATCTCCATCACGTACGCGCAACAGAGCGAGCCGAACGGACTGGCGCAGGCGTTCACCATCGGCGCCCACCACGTGGGGGGCGACAGCGCGGCACTGGTGCTGGGCGACAACATCTTCTACGGCCACGGGCTTGGCTCTCAGTTGCAGAAGTTCTCCGACATCGACGGGGCGGCCGTGTTCGCGTACCGGGTGGCCGACCCCACGGCCTACGGCGTGGTCGAGTTCGATGCCGGGGGCAGGGCCATCTCACTCGAAGAGAAGCCCACGAACCCCAAGTCTCACTTTGCCGTCCCGGGCCTGTACTTCTACGACAACGACGTGATCGAGATTGCCCGGGGCCTCAAGCCGAGCGCCCGCGGCGAGTATGAGATCACGGATGTCAACCGGCACTACCTCGAGGCGGGCAAGCTCCAGGTGGGTGTGCTCCCACGCGGCACCGCGTGGTTGGACACCGGAACCTTCGACTCGCTCCTGGACGCGAGCCAGTTCGTGCAGACCGTCGTCCACCGCCAGGGTTTGAGCATCGGTGCTCCGGAAGAGGTGGCGTGGAGGCGCGGTTTCCTCAGCGACGACGAACTGCGAGAGCGTGCAGAGAAACTCACCAAGTCTGGGTACGGTCAGTACCTGCTACGGGTGCTCGAAGAGGGTCTGTAGGGGTTTCCTCGTCCGGTCAGGCGAGCAACTCGTCGGCCGCGACCGCCCACCGCTCGCGCCACTGTCCGATGCCCTCGATGCCCAACGCCTCGTGCGCGTCGTGGCCAAGGACGGACCACGCGGGGCGGGGGGCGGGACGCTGGTAGGCGGAGGAGTCCGTCGGGGACACAATGTCGCCCAGGCCCGCTGACGCCACGATCTCCCTCGCGAAGTCGTACCACGAGCACTGCCCCGCGGATGTGGCGTGATAGATCCCAGCCGGCGCATCGGCCTCCAGGAGTCGCACCATGAACGCAGCCACGTCCCGGGTCCACGTCGGCTGACCGGTCTGGTCGGTGACGACGGACAGTGCGCCGCGTTCGCGACCCACCTTCGCAATCGTTTTGGGGAAGCACGGCCCGGCGCGCCCATACAGCCACGCGGTACGCAGGATCAGGGCGTCGGCACCCGAGTCGCGCACCGCGGTCTCGCCTGCCGCCTTCGTTCGGCCGTAGGCGGACGCCGGGGCCGTCGGCGCGTCCTCGGCGTATGGCGTCCGGGCATCCCCCGCGAAGACGTAGTCCGTGCTGATGTGGACAAGGCGGGCGCCCGTCGTGGCGGCTGCGTGCGCGAGAAAACCGGGTCCTATGGCATTGACGGCGTGGGCGAGTTCCTCATGCTCCTCGGCCGCGTCGACGGCGGTGTATGCCGCGCAGTTGATGACCAGGTCCGCCTCGGCGACGGCCGTCGCCACCGCGTCGGCGTCGAGGATGTCGAGGCCGTCACGATCCGTGAGCCTCAATGCGGTGGCTCCCGCCGCGCGCACAGCGTCGACGACGTCGGTACCGAGCATGCCGTGTGCGCCGGTGATGAGAATGCGCGTGCGCGAAAGGTTCACCAGGCAAGGCTAACGGCGCCATTAGGCTGGGTGCGGCGAAGGAGGCCCAGTGAAGTATCGCGAGTTGAAGGTTCCGGGTGCGTGGGAGATCACGACGCGTCACTTTGGCGACGATCGCGGCCTATTCCTGGAAGTGTTCAAGGACGCCCCCTTCGCCGACGCGGTGGGCCACGATTTCTCCCTGGCGCAGGTCAACTGTTCCGTGTCTGCGGCGGGCGTGTTGCGCGGCATTCACTTCGCGGACGTCCCCCCGGGGCAGGCGAAGTACGTCACGTGCGTCACGGGTGCTGTGCTCGACGTGGTGGTCGATACTCGGGTGGGTTCGCCCACGTTTGGCCAGTGGGATTCGGTCGTGTTGGACGATGCCGAACGCCGCGCCGTCTACCTCGCGCAGGGCCTGGGCCATGCGTTCATGTCGCTCGAAGACGGCTCGACCGTGATGTATCTGTGCTCCACCGCCTACGCGCCCGGTCGGGAGCACGAGGTACACCCTCTCGACCCCGCCATCGGGATCGACTGGCCGAGCGTCGGCCGTGATGGATCCCCGCTCACCCCACAATTGTCGCCGAAGGACGAGGCCGCCCCGACGCTCGAAGAGGCCCGCGAGTCGGGTGTGCTTGCCCACGCCGATGTCGTCGCTGAGTTCGTCGCCTCGCTTGGGGGCGACGCGCTCGCGTAGGATTCTCGGGGCAGCGCGCATGCGAGGGCCAGGAAGGACGTGATGAAGGCTTTGGTCACCGGCGGTGCCGGATTCATTGGCTCCAACTTTGTGCGCCTCACGCTCGAGGAGCGCCCTGAGGTGGAGATGACCGTGCTTGACGCGCTCACCTATGCGGGCAACGAGGCCTCGCTTCCGGACGACGATCGGGTCACCCTGGTCAAGGGCGACGTCGCCGAGCCGGAACTGGTCAACGACCTGGTGGCCGAACACGACCTGGTCGTCCACTTCGCGGCCGAAAGTCACAACGACAACTCCCTGGACAACCCCTGGCCGTTCGTCCAGACCAACATTATCGGCACGTATCAACTGCTCGAGGCGGTGCGTCGGCACGGCAAGAAACTGCACCACATCTCGACGGACGAGGTCTATGGCGACCTCGAACTCGATGACCCCGCCAAGTTCACGGCAGAGACTCCGTACAACCCGTCGTCGCCGTACTCATCCTCGAAGGCCGCGTCGGACCTGTTGGTGCGCGCGTGGGTACGCTCGTTCACGATCGAGGCGACCATTTCGAACTGCTCCAACAACTACGGGCCCGCGCAGCACGTGGAGAAGTTCATTCCGCGCCAGATCACCAACGTGCTCGATGGGATCCGCCCCAAGCTCTACGGCAAGGGCGAGAACGTGCGCGACTGGATCCACGTGGACGACCACAACCGCGCGGTGTGGACCATCATCGA
>JASBTB010000040.1 GCA_030148645.1 Demequina sp.
CAGTGTGTCGTGGCAAGCGGCGGATCGGTAGGAGGTGTGCTAGCCGCGCGCACCCATCAGGTGCTCGGCCGCCAACTGCTGCAAGCGAACAAAGCCGAAGCCCTTGGCATCGTAGTAGGAGTCGGCGTCGAAGGTCTCGTAGACGCTCGTGTCGGCCAGAAGGTCGGCAACGGACTCACCGGCACCCAGAGTGGTCTGAGCCAGTTGGTCCTGCTTGGTGGCCTTGATGGCCTCCTGAACCTCGGGGTCGGCGCGGAATGCCTTGGTGCGCTCCTTGAGCAACAGATACATGCGCATATTCGCTTTGGCCGACTCCCACACGCCGCCGAGGTCCTCGGTGCGCGATGGCTTGTAGTCGAAGTGGCGGGGGCCGGTGTAGGCCCTCGCGCCGTTCGGACCGCCGTTTTCGAGCAGGTCCACCAGCGAGAACGCGTTGTACAGGTCTCCGTGACCGAAGACGAGGTCCTGGTCGTATTTGATGCCGCGCTGACCGTTGAGGTCAATGTGGAACAGCTTGCCGTGGTCGAGCGCCTGAGCGATACCAGCCGTGAAGTTGAGGCCTGCCATCTGTTCGTGTCCCACTTCGGGGTTGAGGCCCACCATCTCCGGGTGGTCGAGCGTGTCGATGAACGCCATCGCATGGCCGACTGTCGGTAGCAGGATGTCCCCACGTGGCTCGTTCGGCTTGGGCTCGATGGCGAACTTGATGTCATAGCCCTTGTCGATCACGTATTCGCCAAAGAGGTTGGCGGCTTCGCGGTAGCGCTCGAGCGCCACGCGAATGTCCTTGCTGAAGTCGTACTCGGCACCCTCGCGTCCGCCCCACATCACAAAGGTCTTGGCGCCGAGTTCGGCGGCCAGGTCGATGTTGCGCAGGATCTTGCGGACGGTGAAGCGACGTACATCGCGGTCGTTTGAGGTCACGCCGCCGTCCTTGAACACGGGGTGCGAGAACGTGTTGGTAGTGATCATCGGGATGGCCATTCCGGTCTCGTCACACGCTTTCTTGAGTGCGTCGATGGCCGCGCGGCGGTCGGCGTCGGACGAACCGAACGGGAACAGGTCGTCGTCGTGGAACGTCATGCCGTAGGCGCCAAGTTCCGAGAGCTTGTGGAGGGCGGTGACGGCGTTGAGTGGCCCGCGGGTAGCTGAGCCGAAGGGGTCTTGCGCATTCCAGCCGATGGTCCACAGACCAAAGGTGAACTTGTCTTCGCGCGTGGGGGTGGGCGCCATGATCCGAGCTCCGATCGTCGTCGATCAATAGTTGTCAGTGCAAACTTATTCGCGCACGGGGGCGTTGTCAACACATCGCCTGCCGGTGCGGAGGAACCGGACCGCCTCGCCTATGTTCGCGAGGTCACGGAAGGGTTACGATCCGATAACGCTGTGGCTCTTGTGGTGGGCATGGCCACCGCACTGGCTATATGTTTGCAACGTCAACTTAGTGTGACATCATCGATGCAGAGCCTGACAAGGGAGTGAGGCGTGGACGAACGCTTCAAGCGCACGGGCCGTGCCCGTATGCGGTGCGACAGTTCGTCCCTGCTTGCCCTGTCCTTGGGTGACCGCATCAACCATTCGCTCCCACCCGCCGGGAATCTTCTCCGATCTCCCCTAGGGTCTGAGCGAGCGCAACCGCATAGTGCCGCCCGGCACACAAGGAAGGGAAAACTGCGCATGAAGAAACGGAACACACTCGCGCTTGTCGCGGGAGCCAGCGCCATGGCGTTGGCGCTCGCCGCATGTTCGTCCGGCGAAGAAACGCCCGCGTCGAACGGCGCCACCGCTACCGCCGCAGGGGAATGCAACGTGGGCATCGCCATGCCCACACGCTCCCTTGAGCGTTGGATCAACGACGGTGAGGGCCTCAAGTCTCGCCTGGAGGCCGACGGCTGCACCGTCGACCTGCAGTACGCCGACAACAAGACCGACCAGCAGATCTCGCAACTGCAGAACATGATCGCCAACGGGTCCAACATCCTGGTGATCGCCTCGATCGACGGCACCACCCTGGGGCCGGTTCTCGAGGATGCTGGCAACGCTGGCGCCACCGTTATCGCCTACGACCGTCTCATTCTCGGGTCGCCGAACGTGGACTACTACGCCACGTTCGACAACTACTCGGTGGGCACGCTCCAGGGCAAGTACATCGAGGAGCAACTCGGTCTGGCTGGCGGCGACGGACCGTACAACTTCGAGGCCTTCGCCGGTAGCCCCGACGACAACAACGCGCGGTTCTTCTTCGCCGGTGCATGGGACGTTCTGAGCCCTTACCTGGACAGCGGCCAGTTGGTTAACCCCTCGGGCACCGCTCCCGCGAGCGTCGACGACTGGCAGTCGATCGGCATCCTCGGTTGGGGTTCCGACGACGCTCAGGCGGAGATGGACAACCGTCTTGCCTCGTTCTACGCTGGCGGCGAGAAGGTCGACGTGGTGCTCTCGCCCAACGACTCACTCGCCCAGGGCATCTCGCAGTCGCTTCAGCTCGCTGGCTACACTGCCGCCGACTTCCCGATCCTCACCGGTCAGGATGGCGACAAGGCATCCGTGGCGAACATCCTCAATGGCGTTCAGTCCATGACGGTCTGGAAGGACACCCGTCTGCTCGGTGAGCGTGTCGAGTTGATGATCAAATCCCTCCTCGCGGGCGAAGAGCCCGAGGTAAACGACACCACGACCTACAACAACGGCGTCAAGGTTGTTCCCTCGTACCTCATCACCCCCGAGGTGGTCACCGCTGACACCGTTCAGTCGAAGTTGATCGACTCCGGCTTCCTCAAGCCCGAAGACGTCGGCCTCTAAATCACCACTGCCGGTGGTGGTCGCCGCAAACGGCCACCACCGGCTTGCCACGCTGGGCACGATCGGAAGGACCACAGTGTCGGATCTCATCTTGAAGATGAAAGATATCGTCAAGGATTTCTCAGGGGTGCGCGCACTCGATGGGGTCTCCCTCGATGTCCGCCGCGGCGAGGTGCATGGCATCTGCGGCGAAAATGGCGCCGGAAAATCGACGCTCATGAAAGTGCTGTCGGGCGTCTACCCGCACGGTCAGTTCGAAGGTCAGATTGAGTTTGACGGCGAGCCCGTCGAATTCCGCTCGATCAACGACTCGGAACACACAGGGATCGTCATCATCCACCAGGAGTTGGCGCTATCCCCGCACCTATCGATCGCTGAGAACATCTTTCTTGGCAACGAGCGCGCCTCGCGTGGAATGGTCGATTGGCACGAGACCAACACCCAAGCTCAGGTCCTTCTCGATAGGGTCGGCCTCAAGGAAAAGGTCACGACCCAGGTCCTCCACCTCGGCGTCGGCAAGCAGCAACTCGTCGAGATCGCGAAGGCGCTGTCGAAAGACGTCAAACTGCTCATCCTCGACGAGCCGACCGCTGCGCTCAACGACGACGACTCGGAGCACCTGCTCGACCTCATCCGGGGACTGAAAGACCAGGGCATCACCAGCATCATCATTTCTCACAAACTTGCAGAGATTCGGGCGATTTCCGACACGATCACGGTGATCCGCGACGGCAAGACGGTGGACGGCTTCAGCATGTCCGACAAGGACAACTCGACGTCTCGCCTGATCCGGTCCATGGTCGGCCGTCCTTTGGACAACCTCTTCCCGCCGCGCACGCCCAACATCGGTGAGGAGGTGTTCCGCGTGGAGCACTGGAACGCATACCACCCCGTCGACACACACCGAAAGGTCGTGAACGATGCCTCGTTCTATGTTCGCGCCGGGGAGGTCGTAGGTTTCGCTGGACTGATGGGGGCAGGACGTACCGAACTCGCCATGAGTCTCTTCGGTCGCCAATACGGCACACGGGTCTCCGGCAAGGTGCTCAGGCGCGGCAAGGAGATCTCCACACGATCCGTGAACGATGCAATAGCCAACGGCGTCGCGTACGTTACCGAAGATCGCAAGCGATTCGGTCTCAACCTCATTGCCAGCATCGCGGCCAATGTCACGGGAGCCAACCTGCAGGGAGTCTCGAAATACGGCGTCATCGATCTCCATAATGAGATCGAAGTGGCGGAAGAGTACCGGGATTCCCTCAATATCAAGGCCGACACGGTGAGCCAGCGGGTCAACACCTTGTCGGGAGGAAACCAGCAGAAGGTGGTGCTCTCAAAGTGGCTCTACACCACCCCAGAGGTACTGATTCTTGACGAGCCGACGCGCGGCGTCGACGTGGGCGCCAAGTACGAGATCTACGGAATCATCAACAAACTTGCCTCAGAAGGCAAAGCCATCGTGGTGATCTCGTCCGAACTTCCCGAACTCTTGGGCTTATCAGATCGCATCTACACGATCTCCGAAGGCCGTATCACGGGAGACCTGCTTCGCGAAGAAGCAACACAAGAACGACTTATGCAACTCATGACGGCGGGAGAGAACTGAAGATGTCCGAGGCATCGACCAAGAGTAAGAAAGAGACGACGGGACGCACTCCGGTAGTCGGTATCAACGCACGCGACTACGGTCTACTCGGCGCGCTCATCGTCATCGTCGCACTGTTCCAGTTTTGGTTCACCGATGGCAAACTGCTACTGCCCGCCAACTTCAACAATTTGATCAGCCAGAATGCCTACGTGGTGATTCTGGCGATCGGCATGGTCATGGTCATCATCGCAGGACACATTGACCTGTCTGTGGGTTCCCTGGTAGCCATGATCGGCGCAATCTCGGCACTGGCCATCAAGGAATGGGGCCAGCCGGTCTGGAGTGCCATTCTGATCTCCCTTCTCGTGGGTGCAGCCGTGGGCGCCTGGCAGGGATTCTGGGTCGCATTCGCGGGAGTCCCGGGCTTCATCGTGACGTTGGGTGGGATGCTGCTCTACCGCGGCCTCGCCATCGTGCTCCTGACCGGAGGCACCATCGGCGGACTACCGGACAGCTACGTGGCCATTGGCGCCCGCTGGATCCCGGAATGGCTTGGCAGAGTCAACGAACTCGACGTCTTCACGCTGTTGATCGGCATACTCGGCGCACTCGGCTACGTGGCAACCCAATTCAAGTCCCGCGCCAAGCTCAAGGCACGAGACCTCCCCCGCGAGTCGGTACCAGTATTCGCAGGCAAGATGGCGGTGATCGCTGGCGCGATGCTGTTCTTCGCCTACCTGCTCGCCCAGCACAATGGCACGCCGTACGTGCTGATCCTGCTCGGTGTGCTCGTGCTCGCCTACTCGTTCGTGCTCAACCGCACCGTATTTGGCCGTCACATCTACGCCATCGGCGGCAACCGGTTCGGCGCCATGATGTCCGGAGTGAAGACCAAGTGGGTCGACTTCTTCATCTTCGTGAACATCGGCGCACTCGCCGCCGTGGCAGCCATCGTGACGACGTCTCGCGCAGGTGCCGCCCAGTCTGGCGCTGGCAACTTCTATGAGTTGGACGCCATCGCCGCCGTATTCATCGGCGGCGCAGCCATCCAGGGCGGTGTCGGCAAGATCTCGGGTGCTGTGATCGGTGCACTGGTGATGGGCGTGCTCAACCAGGGCCTGTCCATCATGGGCGTCGACTCCGCGTGGCAACAGGTCATCAAGGGTCTGGTGCTGCTTGCAGCTGTGGCGTTCGACGTGATGAACAGGCGCCGCTCCGGCGGCGCCTGAGCAACCCGGAGGCCCACCATCGTCGCGGCAATCGACCCCATGGGGGGTTCGGGTGCACCATCTTCGACGACGCCACCTACGTTCTCGACGGGTCGAGGCAGCCGTGTCGACGCGACGCGGCGCCACAACCTGTCGACAATTCTCACGGCGGTGCATCACGATCCCGGATTGTCCCGTGCAGAATTGACGCGCCACACTGGACTCAATCGTTCGACGGTCGGCGTCCTGGTTGCGGAACTCGGAAGTCTCGGTCTGGCGCATGAGATAGCCCCAGCCGAACACGCCTCTCGGGGCCGGCCAAGCCCTCACGTCTACCCCCGTACAGACGTCTCGGTGTTTGCCATCAACCCGGACCTGGATGCGGTGACGGTCGGCGTCGTGGGACTGGGGGGCACGCTCCACCGGCGCGTGCGACACGAGTGGAGACATGCCCCCACCGTGACCGAGACAGTGGACATGGTAGCGAGCACGTTCCGCGACCTGCGGGACGAGATGGGCCCCGCCAACGTCGTTCTGGGCGCCGGAGTTGCCGTGCCCGGCCTTGTACGCTCCGAAGATTCCTTCGTGGTCCGCGCCCCGCACCTCGACTGGACCGACGCGCCCCTTGGGGACCTTCTCGCGCAGGCACTCGGGTTGCCCGTTGTCATACGCAACGATGCAAGGGCCGCCACGGTCGCCGAATCGGTCTTTGGCGCTGGCCGTGGGGTGCACAACGTGGTCTACCTCAACGGCTCCCCCTCCGGAATCGGGGGCGGCGCAGTTGTGGACGGCATCACCCTCAGGGGCCACGCAGGGTTCGCAGGAGAACTAGGGCACACCACTGTTGTCGGCGGGCGCGACCAGTGCCACTGCGGACGCCGCGGCTGCCTCGAGACCGAAGTGAGCCTCGCAAGGCTCTTGGTCGCCTTGGGTCGAGACAGCGTCGACCTCGTCGACCTGGACGACGAGCTTGCACGGGCTGGCGCCGACCCCACCATTCGTGCGGAGATCCAGCGTCAACTGGGTGTGCTCGCGGGCACCATCGGCAATGTCATCTCGATCTTCAA
>JASBTB010000058.1 GCA_030148645.1 Demequina sp.
CTACGGGACTACCTGGACTGACCCGCTGCGGCAGCCTCAGCGGCGCACCCTTCACAAGGTGGCGGGCGACTCTCGCCGACGGCGGGAGGCTCAAGCGGTGACGCCGCGGACACACGGGCCGTCTGGGCCACCACAATGCCCGCGAAGACGACGACTGAGCCAGCCACCTGCAAGGCGGACAAGCTCTCATCGAGCCACATCCATGCGACGGCGAAAGCGAACAACACCTCCGACGAGGCGGCAATGCCCACCGTGGTGGCCGACGCGTGCTTGAGGGCGACAAAAAGTAGCCCGAATGGTGCAAAACTGCCCAACGTCAGGATGTACGCCAGCGGAACCCACATGGGTGCGACCACCGCTTCAAGGGCACCGGTGAGAGATACCTCGGAGGTGAAGATGGCAGGATCGATGGTCCACCACTCGGATAGGAACGCCCAAAAGCCCGAGGCGAAGATGGAGGCCCAGAACGCGACGGCAAGCGGGTGTTTCTTCGCCACTCGACGTTCGCCAGCCAGGAAGTAGAAGGCGAACGCGACCGCGGCGCCTAGGCCCGCGAGGATGCCAAGCGGACGCAAGTCCGAGTCCCACACCTGGGCGACAACGGCCAATCCGAGCAGCACCGCCGCGATCGCCCACCACAGGCGTGCGCCGATGCGCTCGCCAAAAACGAGCCATGCACTCAAAGCGACCAAGACGACCGCCGTGTACTCGAACAGAAGTGCCACGCCCACCGGTAGCAGCGAGATGGCCACTGAATACAGCCACTGCACCATCGCGAGACCGCCGATTCCCAGCAGTGCGAAACCCACCACATCGCGTCGCGTGACGGCGAAGTGCTGCCTGCCTGCGATGGCGAGCCATATGCCAGCAAGTGTCGCGGTAGCCATCACCCGCATGAGCGTCACCTGCGCCGGGCTCAGACCCGCCTCGATCACGACCTTGGACACCGAGCCGTTCACCCCAAACAGCGCGGCCGCGACAAGGGCGTACATGGTGCCGCGAAGTGGGGAACGGATGTGGTCGAGCGGCATGCGCACATCGTAGAGGTCCGGGCCCGCCCGTCACGGCACCGTCATGGGAACCGTGGGGACCCAGGCACGCTAGCATCGAGGGACACCACCAGCGGAGGAGCGCCCATGGCAGCCTTGCAGACCTTTTTTGTGATCGCGCACCTTGTGGGCATGGCGGCCATCGTCGGCGGTGCGCTGGAACAGTGGCCCGCCGGAAAGCGGCGCATCTCCGCCGTGATGCTCTGGGGTGCACGCGCGCAGATCGTGACCGGTCTCATCTTGGTGGGTCTCATCCAGGCGATCGAGCCGGACGAGGCAAACAACGTCAAGTTCGCGGTCAAAGTTCTGGTCGCGCTCGCCGTCGCAGGACTGGCCGAGGTCGGGTTCCGTCGGCAAAAGGCGGACCGCATGTGGGCTGCAGTGTTGGTACTTACGCTCGTCAACGTGACGGTTGCCGTCGCCTGGCACTAGATCGTGGCCGCCATCACTGTGCGGCCCGCCGTACCGGCGGATGCGGCCGAGATCGTGTACCTGGGTGCCCTGATGTACAAGAGCGTCGGTGCCAAACCCACCCCGCATTGGGCTCTGGAATCGACATCCTTGGTCAAGGAGCGACTTGGCAACGACCTGTATGGCGTCGTGATCGATGCCAGCGAAGGTGGCCTGGCCGCGTGTGGGCTTGTCAACATCGTCCCGCGCCTACCGAGACCAGGCAGGCACGCGCATCGGGCGGGCTATGTGCAATGGGTGTCGACCGCGCCCCACTACCACCGCAGAGGGTACGCGCGAGCGATCATGACGGCGCTACTTGAGTGGACGGATGAGCACGGTATCGAGGTCATCGAACTCCATGCGACACCGGTGGGACGTAAGTTGTACCGCGACCTCGGCTTCGTCGTGAAGTCCGACAACATCGCCATGACGGCGTTGCGCGCCGATGCCGCTCAAGAGGTTGCCGAGGCATAGTCCACCTAGGGCGCGCCCACATCACGGCAGGTCCATGTCCGCCTAGACTCACCGCGTGAGCTCCGACTACTCTGCGCGCCACCTGTCCGTCCTCGAAGGACTGGACGCCGTCCGCAAGCGCCCCGGGATGTACATCGGCACCACCGATTCGCGTGGTCTCATGCACTGCCTGTGGGAGATCATCGACAACTCGGTCGACGAGGCGCTGGGCGGCTTCGGTAACCGCATCGAGGTGATCCTGCATCCCGACGACTCGGTGGAGGTGCGTGACACCGCGCGCGGGATTCCGGTGGACATCGAACCCAAGACAGGCTTGAGCGGCGTCGAGGTGGTGATGACCAAGTTGCACGCTGGCGGCAAGTTCGGTTCGGGATCGTACGCCGCATCCGGGGGTCTCCACGGAGTGGGTGCCTCCGTTGTGAACGCGTTGAGCGAGCGCTTGGACGTGTGGGTGGATCGAGGCGGCAAGACCCACCACATGGCTTTCCGACGCGGGGAGCCAGGGAGGTTCGCGGATCCGGCGAGCGGCCCTACGCCCGATGCCGAGTTCTCGCCGTTCGTCACCGGATCCGAACTGGACGTGACGGGCAATGTCGGCAAGACGGTCACCGGAACGCGCATCCGATACTGGGCGGATCGACAGGTCTTCAACAAACAGGCGAGTTTCTCCTATGACGAGTTGATCGTGAGGGCACGCCAGACGGCCTTTCTGGTACCTGGGCTCACCATGGTCGTCTGCGACGAGCGCAACCCCCTCGCCCCGAGCGAAGAGAGTTTCAGGTTCGAGGGGGGTTCCAAGGATTTCGTTGACTTCGTCGCCCCCGATACGGCTGTGACGGACACGTGGCTACTGAAGGGTTCAGGAACGTACACCGAGACCGTGCCGGTGCTCAAGCCGAATGGCCACTTGGTTTCGGAGGACGTCCACCGATCGTGCGAGGTGGATGTCGCACTGCGCTGGGGCACCGGCTACGACACCGAGGTGCGCTCGTTCGTGAACATCATTGCCACGCCCAAGGGTGGCACCCATGTGGCGGGTTTCGAACAGGGCCTCACCAAGGCGGTGCGCACGGTCATCGAGGCGAATGCGCGCAGGCTCAAACTCACGGGTAAGGACGGTGCGGAGCGCATCGAGAAGGATGACATCATGGCTGGCCTGACGGCCGTCGTCACCGTGCGGCTGCCCGAACCCCAATTCGAGGGCCAAACCAAGGAGGTCCTGGGAACCTCCCCGGTACGCGCCATCGTTGCCAAGACGGTCGAGAAGGAACTGGGGGCCCTTCTCACCTCGGCCACACGGGACTTCAAGGCCCAGGCCAGCACTGTGCTGGACAAAGTGGTCGCCGAGATGCGGGCGCGCGTCGCTGCCCGCAAGCAGAAGGAGATTTCGCGCCGTAAGAACGCCCTCGAGACGTCCACGCTACCCGCGAAACTGGCCGACTGCCGCAGCAACGATGTCGAACAGTCCGAACTCTTCATTGTCGAGGGAGATAGTGCGCTCGGCACGGCCAAGTTGGCCCGTCACTCGGACTACCAGGCACTTCTGCCTATTCGTGGAAAGATTCTCAACGTCCAGCGCGCGTCCGTGACCGACATGTTGCACAACGCCGAATGTGCATCGATCATTCAGGTGTTGGGTGCAGGGTCGGGTCGCACGTTCGATCTGGACTCGGCGCGCTACGGCAAGATCATCCTCATGACCGACGCGGACGTGGACGGGGCACACATCCGCACCCTGCTCCTCACCCTGTTCTTCAGGTATATGCGGCCGCTCGTGGATGCGGGCCGCGTGTATGCGGCCGTTCCGCCCCTCCACCGTATTGAGGTCAGCGGCTCGGCACGCCGCGGACGCGAGCACATCTACACGTATTCCGAGAAAGAGCTCCAGGAGACGTTGCGGGAACTGCGCCGATCAGGCCGCAATTTCAAGGATGAGATCCAGCGGTACAAGGGCCTAGGTGAGATGGACGCGGACCAGTTGGCGGAGACCACGATGGACCCGGAACACCGCACGTTGCGCCGTATTACCGCGGCGCATGCGGAAGGAGCCGAGAGGGTGTTCGAGCTCCTCATGGGCAACGACGTAGGCCCGCGTCGCGACTTCATCGTGGCGGGCGCCGCGACGGTGGACCATCACCGCATCGACACGTAGCCGCAGTCCGATCGGCCCGACACGGAGGAGACACATGAGAACGTCAGCGTCGCAGCCTGCAGCACCCCTGTACCGTTCGATGGCACCGGAACTCCCTGACATTGGCTGGTCCGGTCCCCTGCCGCGGCAATTGTCCGAGGGGGCGGCGCGCGCGATTCACGCCTGCACGGACGCGACCGCGTTGGGGGTGATGCTTGGTGAGTTGCGTTCGTACTGGGCGGCGGCAGGCGGCATGACCATCGCGTTCTTTGGTGGCCTGGCTACCGGTGTGGTCGGTTGGGACATTGCGAGCGCCATCCTCTTTGCGATCGGTGTGCCCGCCGGACTGTTCACCATCGAGGCTCGGCGCAGGGCTCTGCAATGGCAGGGTGTCATCGAGGCACGGCTCGCCGTCGTCGATCCGCGCTCGTAGCGCCCACGGCGTGAAACAGCGCGGCCGCAGGCCGCGCGAGCGTCGCAACACCACACGCGCGTCGCATCGTCGCTACCGACTCGCACCAGATCGGCTCCCACGAACGTGACCAGCGATAGCGGTCCCTGTGGTTCGTCGGTATTGTTCCTGTTCTGCGGCCTTGCCAGCCAGTGGAATCGGACATCACGATTCACGCGCCCTCAGCGGGTCGATGTCGAGCACGCTACGTGCGCGTCACCCGGCTCTTCGAGGACGGCGCCCGGCCACGCAGACCTACCCAATGCCGTCCACCGGGGTAGTCAGCGGCGTGCCGGAACCGTCGCGTCGGCCGTTGGCCTCTGGCAACTCGACCGGTTGCCCCGCCCCAGATGCCGCCCGTGCGGGAGCCGGTCCCACCCAGGCCGCGAGCAGGGTGTCTTCTGTCTTGAGGAAGCGGTGGGCGCGTACGCCGGAGGTGCCGCGACCCTTGCCGGGGTATTCGGTGAACGGCGTGACCTTGGCCGCGCCGGGCTGCGTGCCAGGCAGACCATCCGACGAGCCGGAGACGGTGACGACGTGGTTGGTGGCCTGGGGGTCCACCACGAAGAACGCGGTCGCCGACGCGCCAGAATTCAACGCGATACCGGCCATGCCTGCGGCGGGCCGTCCCTGCGGGCGCACGGCCGATGCAGGGAAGTGGAGGAGTCGCGCGTCCGAGGTGACAAACACCAGTTCCAGGCGGTCAGTGGCGGGTGCCGCGCCCACTACGGCGTCACCGTCCTTGAGCGCGATCACGTCCCACGCGTCTTTGGTCGGAACCGGTTCGGGGGCGACGCGCTTGACGACTCCCTGTCGGGTGCCGAGCGCCACCGACGTGTGGCCGTCGAGGGCAATAAGCGCCACGGGCTCTTCCTCTGGCTCCAACCTCACGAGCTCTCGCACGGGAGCGCCACCGGACAGTGACGGCGGTTCGTCGGTGCTGGGCAGGCTGGGAACCTCGAGAAGCGACAACTTGAGGACACGGCCCTGAGACGTCACCACGCCCACGTCGGAGCGCGCGCTCGCCGCGATCGCCGATCGCAGGGTGTCGTGCGGGGCACGCCTTCCTTCGCGAGTCACCGGATGGTCATCGGCGGTGCGTGCCACCAGTCCCGTAGTGGACAACAGCGCGTTGCACGGCGTATCCGCGATCTCGAGACTTACGGGCGTGGCACCGCGACCCGATACGGATGCCGATGCCGTGGCGCCTCCAGGGGAGGTCGCGAGCGACGTGACGGCCGGAACACCCGCATCGGCCAACAGGATGGTGCGGCGGGGTGTCCCATGCGCGGCGGCCGCAGCGTCCATTTCGCGCCCCACGACTGCCCGCAGCACACTCTCGGAGCGCAAAATGTCCTCGAGTTCCGCAATCTCAGCCATCAGTTGGGCCTTCTCGTTTTCCAATTCGAGACGCGAGAACTTGGTGAGTCGACGCAACCTCAACTCGAGGATGTACTCGGCCTGAGCCTGGGACAGGTCGAAGGCCGTCATGAGGCGGTCCTTGGCGGCGCCCGAATCGTCCGAGGTCCGGATGATCTGGATGACGTCGTCGATGTCCACGATGGCCACCAGCAGGCCATCGACCAGGTGCAGCCGATCGCCGCGCGCCCTGAGACGATATTCGCAGCGCCGCCGCGTCACGTCGATCCGGTGATCCACCCACACCTGGAGCAACTCCTTGAGGCCCAAGGTGCGTGGCTCGCCGTCCACGAGAGCCACATTGTTGATGGAGAAGGCCTCTTCGAGAGGTGTGAGTTTGTACAACTGTTCAAGCACCGCGTCGGGCGAGAATCCTGTGCGCACCTCGACGACGAGCCGCAGTCCGTGATGACGGTCCGTGAGGTCGGTGACGGCCGTGATGCCCTGAATCTTTTTGGAGGCCACGCCAACTTTGATCTTCTCGATGACGCGCTCGGGGCCCACCGTGTACGGCAGTTCCGTCACCACGATGCCTTGACGCTTGGCCGACACCTTCTCGATGCGGGCACTCGCGCGAGTCTTGAACGCACCTTTGCCGGTCTCGTACGCCTGGCGGATGCCGTCGAGGCCCACGATCTTGCCTCCGGAGGGCAGATCCGGGCCAGGCACGAACTTCATCAGTTCATCGAGGGTTGCCTGGGGATTGGCGAGCAGGCAGCGGGCGGCCGACACGACTTCGATGAGGTTGTGTGGCGCCATGTTGGTGGCCATGCCCACCGCGATGCCCGCGGCGCCATTGACCAACAGATTCGGAATGGCGCTGGGAAGCACCGCGGGCTGGTGAAGCTTGTTGTCGTAATTGGGCACGAAGTCGACCACGTCTTCTTCGAGATCCGCCGTCATGGCCAGCGCGGCCGGGGCCAGACGTGCTTCTGTGTAGCGGGACGCGGCTGGGCCATCGTCGAGCGAGCCGAAGTTGCCGTGACCGTCGACGAGCGGCAACCGCAGGGAAAACGACTGTGCCATGCGCACGAGGGCGTCGTAGATCGCCTGGTCTCCGTGCGGATGCAGTTTGCCCATCACCTCGCCGACGACGCGCGACGACTTCACGTGTGCGCGGTCAGGGCGCAAACCCATGTCCGCCATGGTGTAGACGATGCGGCGTTGAACGGGCTTGAGCCCGTCGCGCGCGTCGGGAAGCGCCCTCGAATAGATGACCGAGTAGGCGTACTCGAGAAACGACGCCTCCATTTCGGCGCTCACGTCAATATCGACGACCTGCGCGTCGGGCTCGGGCATGCACTACTCCGTTCAGGGTGGGGACGTACGGCATTGTCTCGCGCCTAACGTGGCGGGGGTCGTCACGCCACGCGAGCAGGTGAGACAATGCCATACATGTCCACCTCGCTTGCTCAGGCCGTTGTGGGTGCCGGGTACTATCCGGCATTGGCCAACCATGTCCTCAAGAACGCCATTGGACAGGAGGAGGTGCGCGGCCACTTTGTGCACGCGGAAACCACGTTCGACACGTCCGAGGTGCGCCGCCACATGACGGTGCTGGTGCTCACCGATGCGCGCCTCATCCGCGTGCATATCGACGATGGAGTCGGCCCCGAGAGTGGGGGAGCGCCCGCCGCGTCGGCGACGGTGGAAAGCGCCCCGTTGCGAGTGGTCACGTCCGTCGCGCTCACGCACGTGGTGCTGGAGCCCGAGACCTTTCGCGAGGGAGAGGTTCCCAGTGAACTGGTGCTCGCGGTCGGGTGGGGAATCCACTCGCGCGTGGACCTGGAGCCCGCGACGTGTGGTGACGAGGCCTGTGACGCGGACCACGGCTACACGGGGGATATCACTGGGGACGACACGCTTGCCCGGGTCAGCGTCCTTGCCGACGGCGCAGCCACCGTGCGGGCGCTAGAGGACTTCGCCGCCACGCTGCAACGTCGGGCTGGCCACTAGGCGTGGACCCGATCGCACGGCTCACGGCGGCGGGCCTGGGGTTGCCTGACTATGGCGGCCGCGAACTCGGTGCGGTGTTGTCGGCATCCCTTGCAGCCATCGGTGCGGGGCATGCGGTCGCGCACCGCGATGCCGAGGCGGACCGCGTGCGGCTCGCCGTTCCACGCGCGCATCACGTGGTGGTGGTGCTGCTGGACGGATTGGGTCACCTGCAACTTGAGGCACGCCGCGGCCATGCCCCCTTCTTGCGCGGCATCGAGTCCGGTGTGGTGACGGCTGGCTTCCCCACGACCACGGCCGCTTCGCTGTCGCTGTTCGGCACGGGGCTTGCCGCCGGACGGACCGGCATGTCGGGTTACACCGCTCGCAACCCCCGCACCGGTCGGCTTGCGAACCTGATCTCGTGGGAAGGCGCGTACCGGGCCGAGGAGTGGCAACCCATGCCGTCGCTGCTTGCCGAGGCGGACCGCGCAGGGTTCACGGTGACGACATTGGGCAAGCGCACGTTCGCCGGGTCCGGCCTCACGCATGCCGTGTTGCGTGGTGGGCAGTTTGTCGGCGCAGAACTCCTGGCCGACCGCATTGACGTGGCCTTGGGAATTGCCCAGAGTGCCGGAGTGTCGTACTGCTACTGGGGTGAGATCGACGCCGCGGGCCACCGCCATGGCTGGCAGTCGGATCCTTGGGTGGCGGCGCTCGAGGACGCGGATCGGGAACTACGGCGGCTCGCGGAAAACCTTCCGCGCGATGCGGTCTTGGTGGTCACTGCGGATCACGGCATGGTGGACGTGCTGGGTGCACCGCGGTGGGATGTCGGCAGGACAGCGGCCCTGTCCGAAGACGTCGACCTGGTCGCGGGAGAGCCGCGGGCTCTGCATCTGCACGTTCACGACGCGGACCCGGCCATAGTGGCGCAAAGGTGGCAAGACGTGCTCGGGGACGACGCCATCGTCCTGACCCGCGACGAGGCGCAGGCGGCGGGCTTGTTCGGCCCCATCTCCTTCGAAGCGAGAGACCGCATCGGCGACGTGGTCGTCGCCATGGCGGGGCGCGCCACCGTCGTGGATTCCCGCTTTCAGAGCCCCCAATCGATGTCGTTGGTGGGAATGCATGGGTCGCTGACGCCCGAAGAGTTGCTGGTGCCGCTGCTCGTCGCCGAGGGACAGTAGGGGCGCAACCTCCTGACCGTGCGCCTGAAGTCGCGCCGGTTGCGGTCAGTCGTTCTTGGCTCCGAAGACGATCTCGTCCCAACTGGGCACCGATGCCCTACCCTTGCGTGGTCGCTTGTCTGCATTGGGGGAGGGCTCTGGTGGCGGGCTTGCAGGAGGCTGCGGATCCTGCGTTTTGGCCGACCCTGGACGAGTGGCCCCCGCGGGATGGGGAATTGTCGTAGGACGACGTGACACACCGCCGCGCGCGGGCCCGAAACCTTCGAACCCCTCGTCGTCATCGTCGTCGTCCATCTCCAGAGGTTCGCGTGTGCCCCGGCGGCTGGCCAAGTCTTCGAGCAGGGCGTCAGTGGTCTCGTGCGCGACCCGCTCATCGGGCACCGGTGGTTCGCCCGCGGTGATGCTCGTGGGACGGTGGGGTTGTACGGGGGCCAACTCGGCGTCGGCGCGCACGGCGTTCAGGTGGCGGCGGGGCACGGGTGCATCCAAGAGTTCCGTCTCGGTCAGCCAGGTGGATTCCTCGTCTTCTGCGATCAGTGCCTTGGCGACATGGTCGAATGTCCACAGCGCCCGGGCTGCGCGTCCGTCGACGCGGAAATCGGCCGCAACCTTCCACGGTTCGTCGATCTCTCGCCACGCATCCCACGTCACGGAGTCTGGATCGACACCCCGCCCGGCGAGACGATCGCCCACCAGATCGCCGAGGGTGGGAGCTGTCGTGTCACGCCCGATGCGCGTCGTTGTCGCCATCTGCACAATGTAGGAGCGCTCCGCAAGTACAGGAGCCTCGAATTTGGTGATCGACTCGACCGATTCGCCGGTGAGTTCGGCAAGTTCCGCGGCGTTGAGACCGGCCCTGATGCGCTGCTGGATCTCTCGGGGGCTCAGGCGCATCGGCGGCGAATCCTCCTCGCGGCGCATCACGCGGGCATGACGCACCCAATGACGCAACTCGTCGGAGATGGCGAGCCGATGTTCGTCGCCGTCAGTCGTGACCACGATGAGATGAGTACCGTCTTCGGACAGTCCCTTGAGGCTCATTCCCGTCATTGCTCTACTGTGCCACGCCACGTGGCACCTTGCGTGGCGCCGCGCCAGCGCGTCGTGTGCGAGGCTGTTCGCATGCACTCGCCCCACACACTGATGGAGATCGCCGCGACGCTCGCGAGGGAAGCGGGTGAACTCATCATCGAGGGTCGCGCACGGGCGCTCGTGACCTCGACCAAGACATCCCCCATCGATATCGTCACCCAAATGGACGTGGCAGCCGAGACGTTGTTGCGCACGCGGCTGAGCAAGGTGCGGCCGGACGACGCGATCATGGGGGAGGAAGGCGAGGACACGCCCGGGTTGTCGGGAGTGACGTGGGTGGTGGATCCCATCGATGGCACCGTGAACTACCTGTACGGCCTGCCACACTTCGCCGTCTCGGTGGCCGCTGTCGAAGGCGGAACGGACCCTGTGACGTGGCGAATCCTTGCGGGCGCCGTGTACGACGGTTCCCGGGTCGAGTGGAAGGCGGCAGCCGGTCTGGGCGCATGGCGAAACGGCAAACGGCTGGAACGGTCGACGGGGCCGACACTGTCGGGGACTCTACTTGCGACGGGATTCAGCTATATCGCCCAGCGCAGAGTCGCCCAGGGCAAGATCGTGACGGCGATGCTGGCCCATGTGCGCGACATCAGACGCTTGGGCGCCGCAAGCGTGGACTTGTGCCTCGTCGCAGAAGGGACGATCGACGCCTACTACGAGCACGGACTCCACCCATGGGACTTTGCCGCCGGGGCGCTGATTGCTTCCCAGGCGGGGGTGACGGTGGCGGGAATCGATGGCGGACCGGCCGATTCTCACCTGCTGATCGCCGCAGTCCCGGGCGTGTGGGACGAGCTTCGGGACAGCCTCGAGCAGGCGGGTGCACGGCGTCCGTGGGATACGCCGGGCGCCTGAACTCGCGCAAACGCGATTTGTGGTGCACAATGCCTGCGCTGAGTGGGAACAAAACCTCGGCCGCAAGCATTCATCACACACCTACAAGGTGAAGGAGATTCCCGGATGGCGACCGACTACGACGCCCCCCGCAAGACCGACGACGAAATCGCCGCAGACTCCATCGAGGAGTTGAAGGCCCGTCGCTCGGACAAGAGTTCGGGTGTGGTCGACGAGGACGAGGCCGAGGCGGCCGACAGTTTCGAATTGCCCGGGGCCGACCTGTCGGGCGAGGAATTGTCAGTGAGGGTGTTGCCGCCGCAGCAGGACGAGTTCACGTGCATGTCGTGCTTCCTTGTGCACCACCGCAGCCAGTTGGCCGAGTTCAAGGGCGACCAGCCGATCTGCACGGAGTGCGCCGCGTAGCGTCGGCCGCGCCGACCCCGACGGCCTAGGCTGGAGCCCCATGACAGACGTCGAGGTCCTGATCGCCACCACAGAGGCCGACGTGCCCGTGCCCGCCTACGCTCATCCGGGAGACGCAGGCGCCGACCTCACCACGCGCGAGGCGGTGGTGTTGGGGCCGGGCGAGCGGGCCACGTTGCGCACAGGTATCCGCATCGCCTTGCCCTCGGGCTACGTGGCGCTCGTGCACCCGCGGTCGGGGCTCGCGGCGCGGCACGGGTTGACGATCGTCAACGGTCCCGGCACTGTCGACGCTGGCTACCGCGGCGAGATCAGCGTGACGGTCCTGAACACCGATCAGCATGCCGCGGTGGAACTCGCCGTGGGAGACAGAATTGCGCAGCTGGTGATTCAGCGCGTGGAGCAGGCAGCATTCGTCCCCGTTGTCGACCTGCCGGGGTCCCACCGGGGCGTGGGCGGCTTCGGGTCCACGGGCAAGGCGAGCCAGTGAGCGTCCTCGTCAATGCCGCCGCCTATCGTGGGACGCCATTGGGCGAACTTACCGCCCGGTCCATCGAGCGCACGGGTGGCAGAGTCGCGTATGTGGAGGTCAGCCCCCACGATGCCCCAGCACGGCTCATCGTCCGGCTCGTCGACCCGACCGGCGCGATCGACCTGGTATTTCTCGGTCGGCGCGTCGTCGCGGGACTCGAACCTGGGGCCACCCTCTGCGTCGAAGGCAGGGTGGCGACCAGCGACGATGTGCCGCGCATGTTCAACCCCCGATACGAGCTGTGCCGGCCGTGACGGCGAACAGATCCGCCGGTAGCGCCGGATCGCTCCTCGGCGAGGACTTCGATTGGTCGGAAGCGATCGGCGGCTGGCGCGGCATGGCCGAATCCGTGGCGCCGGGCGGCGTGTTCGTGACGGCATACCTGGTGTGGGGTGGCTTTCGCGCTCCAGTGATTGCCGCCGTCGCCACCGTGCTCGTGATGGTCGTCGTGCGTCTGGTGCAGCGCACCGCGGTGACGCAGGCGTTGGGCGGGCTACTTGGTGTTGGCGTGGGGGCGATCTGGGCATGGCGTGCTGGCGACGCCACCGAATTCTTCGTGCCAAGTTTCTTCTACACGGGCGGCTACGCCATCGCGCTGTTGGCGTCGATGGTGGCGCGCTGGCCAGCCGTGGGAATCGTGGTCGGGCTCCTGAAGGGGTGGGGTGTCCGCTGGCGCGCCCACCCGCCAGCGGCCCGCCGATTCCAGGCGGCCACGGGCTTTTACTTCGGGACCCAATTGGTCAAACTCGCCGTGCAACTTCCGTTGTACTTTGCGGGTGCCACCGCGGCGTTGGGTGTCGCGAAACTGGCCTTAGGCCTGCCGTGGTTTGCGGTGGCACTGTTTGTCATGTGGCGGATGGTGCGGAATGTAGAACTTCCTGAAGAGCCAGAGGGTCCGCCTCCGCCGAAAGAATGAACAGCAACTCGTCGTGAGCCTCGACCGTGTCCTCGGGCGACGGGGCAATCGTCCGATCGCCACGCACGATGCAGGACAACACCGTGTCCGCAGGCAGGGTGATGTCTCGTAGTGCTGTTCCCACCAGGGGCGATTCGGACGGCAAGGTGACCTCGATGATCGACGCGCCGGACTGGTGGAAGGTGAACACCTTCACCAGGTCGCCCACGGCGACCGCCTCTTCCACCATGGCCGTCATGATGCGAGGCGTCGAGACCGCCACGTCCACCCCCCACTGGGCGTCATACATCCACTCGTTGCGGGGGTTGTTGACGCGCGCCACCGTGCGCGGTACCCCGAATTCGGTCTTGGCGAGGTAGGAGATCACGAGGTTCGCCTTGTCATCCCCGGTCGCGGCGACCACGACGTCCATCGACTCGACGCCTGCCTCGCTCAGCGCCGCCAGTTCACACGCGTCGGCAAGCATCCACTCGGCCTCGGCCACTTGCGACACGCGCATGGCGGCGGGGTTGTGGTCGATGAGCAGGACGTCGTGTGAATGTTCGAGGAGGTCTTGGGCGATGGATCGACCCACGGAGCCCGCACCCGCGATCAGCACTTTCATGACGCCGCCTTGGGGGGGTGGCCGAAGGCCTTCACCGCGGCCCGCTCACGCGCGGTCATGATGAGGGCGTGGACATCGTCGCCATCCTGAAGCACGGTTTCCTCGTCCGGTAGCAGGGCGGTGCCGAAGCGCGTCAGATAGGCGATCCGCGCCCCGGAGGCACGCTCCAACTCGTGGCACGTATGTCCCACCCAGCCATCGTTGAAGGGCAGTTGGCGCATGGTCAGGCCCGCGTCGGCGTCTTCATAGAGGGCCTCTGAGCCACCCGGTAGCAGGCGTGTCACGATCTGGGCCGCAGTCCAAGGTACGGGAGCGACGGTGGGTATACCCACACGTCGGTACACCTCGGCACGGCCGGAGTCCGCGATGCGGGCCACCACGTTTTGCACGCCATACGTCTCGCGGACGACGCGTGCGGCGAGGATGTTCGAGTTGTCGCCGTCCGAGACGGCGGCAAACGCATAAGCCTCGTCGACGCCAGCGGCCGTCAGCGTGTCCCTATCAAACCCAAGACCCGTGATTTTCTGGCCCTTGAAGTCGGAGGCAAGCCGACGGAAAGCGTCGGCGCGTACGTCAATGATTGCCACCGTGTGGCCGCGCGCCTCGAACACGCTCGCCAACGTGGCGCCGGTACGGCCACAGCCCATGATCACCACGTGCACGCCCCCACGCTATACCGCCGGGAGCCTAGGATGGTGCGACGTGCGACGGTTTCTTCAACGAACGAGGCGGCTGGTGTTCGGCGCGCCCGTCGCGACGGACTTGACCAGGCCCCAGGCGCTGCGGAGTCGGTTTGCGCTTCCCGTGTTTGGCGCGGGCATGGTCTCGGCCGTCGCCTATGGCCCGGACGCGGTCCTTGCAGCCCTGCGGTCGGGAGCACAGCAGGACGCGTTCTTGGTGATGGCGGGCGGCGTGGTGGTCATCCTCGTGCTGATCGGCTCGGCCTACGCCTCGCAAGTGCGTGCCTTCCCGCACGAGCGCGGCGACTACGGCGTGGTCCGCGACCGGTTGGGTCAGCGATTTGGGATGATCACCGGCGCGTCGCTGCTCATTGACTATTTGTTCACGGTGTCCATTGCGGTGTCGGCGATCGCACAGATTGTCGTGTTTGTCCTGCCGAGTTGGAGGGGCGCGGAGGCCGCACTCGCGGTGATGGTGCTGGCGTTCATGACTCTCGCGAATCTTCGCGGGGTACGCGACCGGCGACGCGTTTTACTGACTGTGTGGCATGGATTCTTGGTGGTGCTGGCGGCCCTCGCGGTCGTGGGCCTGGTAGGGCGCGGCGCGGATCGGGTCGGCACGGTGGCGGCGGAGTCGCCCGAAACCTGGACCGTGCTCCTTGCGTATGCCGGGGCCGTCGCGTCCGGCGCGGTCATGGCCACCGGGCTCGAACACCTGGCCTCGTCGGGCCCCTATCACGCCGAACCGCGGGGCAAGCGCGCCTCGCGTACCCTGCTGACCGCGGTCTTCGCGGCAGCCGTTGCCTTCTTCGTGGTCAGTTGGCTGGCCTGGATGTACCGGCTCAGCGGCTGGTCCAGCGGGTCCATCCTGATGCAGGTGTCGGAGCGAGTGTTCGGCAACACAATCGGCGTGTGGGTGGTGGGGGTGTCCGCCGTGGCGATTCTGTACGCGGCGGCCAATTCGGTCTTCAGGCGATTCTCGCGGCTGACCGGACTGCTCGCTTCCGACGGGGTATTGCCGCGCCAGATGGCGATGCGCAACGATCGCCTGGTGCTGCGTGGCGCAATACTGCTGGTCGCCGTTCTGGCCGCCACGATCGTCGTCTTACTCGACGCCAGCGTGAGCCGCTTGGTTCACATGTTCATCATTGGCGTGTTCACTGCCATCGTCTTGAGTCAGCGGGCCATGATCGAGTGGACCACCGCCAAACTGAAGTTGGCGACCCAGCCCCGTGAACGATGGTTGCTCCAGACGCGGCGGATCCTGCACATGGTGACCTCTGTCGTGGCCGTCGGCGTGCTCGCCGTCACCGCGGTGTTCAACTTTGCCAACGGCGCATGGATTGCGATCGTACTGATCGTGCTCGTCGTGGTGATGATGCATGCCATCAGACGCCACTATGCCGCCGTGAAGGAGGACATCGCACTCGACCGGGATGCCAAGGCGCCCAGCCCGCCCTCCGCGACCCACGGCATCGTGTTGGTCGCGCAAATGCACCGACCGGCACTGCACGCCCTGGCCTATGCCAAGGCCGCGCGGCACAGCACGCTGAAGGCGGTGACCGTACAAATCAACCGTGGTGCGGCTCTCGCGCTGCAACGTCGGTGGGCCACGATGGATCTGGGGGCACCGCTCGTCGTGCTCGATTCGCCGTATCGCGATGTCGTGGGACCGATGTTGGACTACGTCAAGACCATGCACCGCGCTTCGCCCCGAGAGGCCGTGTTCGTCTACGTGCCCGAGTACCTCGTGGGCCATTGGTGGGAGCAACTGCTCCACAACCGTTCGACGGCACGATTGCGGGCCCAACTACTCAGTGTGCCCAATGTGGTCGTCAGTGCGGTGCCATGGATGCTCGAATCCGCTCGTCGGGAGGGGCCTGTCGATGACCTCGTCGCCCGAGGACCGGAGCCCCAGTGACTCAGACCATTCGCCTTACCGTCGGCGCCCCCGCGCATGGGGGCCACTGCATCGCCCGATACGACGAGCGCGCGGTCTTTGTGCGCGGTGGTCTTCCCGGCGAGGTGGTGGACGCGCGCGTGCACCACCCCGCGGCCGATGCCCGGTTCTGGAATGCGGAGGTGGCAGTCGTTATTGAGGCCTCGCCCGACAGGGTCGAACACCCGTGGCCCGAGGCCGCCATCGGCGGCGTGGGAGGTGCCGAACTCGGACATGTCGCCCTTGCCGCTCAGCGCCAGTGGAAACTTTCGGTGGTGCGGGAGTCGCTTGCTCGCTTCGCAGGTATCGACTACGCGGGCGAGGTGCGCGCGGCACCGGGTGACGATGACCGCGCGGGCCTGCGCTATCGGACGAGGGTTTCGGCAACGGCAGGCGAAGACGGCCATGCGACGATGGCGGTACCCGGAAGCGGTACCCGGAATACACTGCACGCGATGCCCCTGGCAGTGGAGGAGGCCGAGGCCGCGCTACTTGACACCAAGGCGGAGCCCGGCCACGTCATCGAGGTGGCCACCACATCCTTGGGCCAGACCTACGTCTCTCGAGACAAGGGTGACTCGACGATCCTCACGGAGGCGGTCACTGTGGGGGATCGCCGTTTCGCCTATGGGTTGCGCAGCGGCGAGTTCTGGCAAGTGCACCGCGAGGCCCCAGGCTTGCTCCTCGGCGAGGTGTTGCGGCTGGTGGGCGACGCGCCGCGGGTACTCGACCTGTACTCGGGGGCCGGGCTGTTCGCTGTGCCCTTCGCGGCCGAGGGCAGGGACGTCACCGCCGTCGAGTTGGCGGGCGCCCACACCACGAAGGGAAGATCCAGCCTGCGCCAGAACCTGCGCGGCTACGCCAGCGCCACGGCAGTGATGGCAGACACGCGCCGAACCGTCGTCGCGATGGCGCAGGCCGACGAGGACTGGTCGCGCGGTGCAGTCGTGCTCGACCCACCGCGATCGGGAGCGAAGGCGGCCACGATCCAGGCGATCGCCTCGCTCAAGCCGGCGTGCATCGTCTACGTGGCGTGCGACCCCGTCGCCCTGGCCAGGGACGCCAAGACCCTCGCCATGTCGGGCTATGAGGCGGAGCAGATCCAGGCATTCGACCTGTTCCCCATGACACACCACATCGAGACTGTCGCCCGCTTCGTGCGCGCACATTAGCGGGCATGAACGCCTCGGTAGGATGGTAGCGACGAGTCAAGGAGCGCAATGAGCATCGATAGTCTGGAAGCCCGGTCCACCCTCACCGTGGGCTCGACGGCGTACGAGATCTACCGCCTGGACGCCGTGCCCGGCCTGGAGAAACTCCCGTACTCGCTGAAGATTCTGGCCGAGGCTCTGCTCCGAACAGAGGACGGCAAGAACGTCACCGCCGACCACGTCACCGCGCTGGCCCGCTGGGACCCGAAGGCCGTTCCCAGCACCGAAATTCAGTTCACCCCGGCGCGCGTTGTCATGCAGGACTTCACCGGTGTGCCGTGTGTTGTGGACCTCGCGACAATGCGCGAGGCTGTGGTGGAACTGGGTGGCGACCCGGCCATCATCAACCCCTTGGCACCCGCCGAGTTGGTGATCGACCACTCGGTCGTCATCGACGTCTTTGGGCGCCACGACGCCCTCCAACGCAACACCGATCTCGAGTACGAACGTAATCGCGAGCGCTACCAGTTTCTGCGCTGGGGTCAGACCGCCTTCGACAACTTCAAGGTGGTGCCGCCCGGAACGGGAATCGTCCATCAGGTCAACTTGGAGTACCTTGCCCGCGGCGTCATGACCAAGACGGTCAAGGGAACGACCCAGGCGTACCCCGATTCGTGTGTCGGAACAGACTCGCACACCACGATGATCAACGGCCTAGGCGTGCTGGGCTGGGGCGTGGGTGGCATCGAGGCGGAGGCAGCAATGCTCGGCCAGCCGGTTTCGATGCTCATCCCCAAGGTGGTCGGCTTCAAACTGTCCGGGCAGATTCCTGCGGGCGCGACCGCGACGGACGTCGTGTTGACCATCACCGAGATGCTGCGAAGGCACGGTGTGGTGGGCAAGTTTGTGGAGTTCTACGGGGACGGCGTGGGCGCGGTTCCACTGCCCAACCGCGCCACGATTGGCAACATGAGTCCCGAATTCGGCTCGACGGCCGCAATTTTCCCCGTCGACGGTGTGACGATCGACTACTTGCGCCTGACTGGACGGCCAGCAGAGCAGGTCGCGCTCGTGGAGGCGTACTGCAGGCAGCAGGGGCTGTGGCACGACCCGGCCGCGCCGGGCTACGTGGAACCGGTGTTCTCCGAGTACCTCGAACTCGACCTGGGTACCGTGGTGCCGTCGATCGCGGGGCCCAAGCGTCCTCAAGACCGCATCGCACTCACGGACGCCAAGGCGGGCTTCGCGGACGTCGTCGGCGACTATGCCCAGCATGAGGACCAGGTCACCCGGGGACTCGACGAGTCGGTCGAGGAGACCTTCCCCGCGTCTGACCCGATCGCGGCGGAGGCGCACGCAGACGACGCGCCCTTGCCGCGCGATACGTATAGCCCCACCTCGGACCGGCCGCGCAAGGTGGTGCCGCTGAGGCTCGCCGACGGGACACAGACAGATCTCGATCATGGTCGCGTAGTGATCGCTTCGATCACGTCCTGCACCAACACATCGAACCCGTCGGTGATGCTCGCCGCGGCGCTCCTGGCCCGCAACGCGAACACGGTGGGTCTGCGGTCGAAGCCGTGGGTCAAGACATCGATGGCGCCGGGCTCCCAGGTCGTCAGCGACTACTACGAGAAGGCGGGCCTGTGGCCCGACCTCGAAGCGCTCGGCTTCCACCTCGTCGGCTATGGGTGCACCACGTGCATCGGAAACTCGGGACCGTTGCCGACGGAGGTCTCTGAGGCCGTCAACGAGCACGACCTTGCCGTGGTGTCGGTGCTGTCGGGGAACCGCAACTTCGAGGGTCGTATCAATCCGGACGTCAAGATGAACTACTTGGCTTCCCCGCCGCTGGTGATCGCCTACGCGCTGGCGGGCACGATGGACTTCGACTTCGATGCGGAGCCGCTGGGCCAGGACACCGAGGGCCATGACGTGTTTCTGCGGGACATTTGGCCAGCCGCAGCCGAGGTCGAGGCAGTCGTCGGATCGTCGATCACCGAGTCGATGTTCACCACCAACTATGCGGACGTGTTCGCTGGCGACGACCGCTGGCGCGGGCTTGCCACACCCGACGGCAAGACCTTCTCGTGGGACATGGACTCGACGTACGTGCGCAAGCCACCGTACTTCGACGGCATGAGCGCTCAGCCGGATCCGGTCGATGACGTGCGGGGTGCCCGTGTGCTTGCCCTGTTGGGGGACTCGGTCACGACAGACCACATCTCGCCCGCCGGATCGATCAAAGCCGACAGCCCTGCGGGCAAGTACCTGGCTGACCACGGTATCGAACGCCGCGACTTCAACAGCTACGGTTCGCGTCGTGGAAATCACGAAGTCATGATCCGGGGAACATTCGCCAACATTCGCCTCAAGAACCTCTTGTTGGACGGCGTCGAGGGAGGCTTCACGCACAACTTCCTGACCGGAACGCAAGACACGATCTACGACGCGGCCGTCGCATACGCTGACGCAGGGGTTCCGCTCGTGGTGCTGGCAGGCAAGGAGTACGGGACGGGCTCGAGCCGTGACTGGGCGGCGAAGGGCACCAGCCTGCTTGGCGTCAGGGCCGTCATCGCGGAAAGCTTTGAGCGCATTCACCGGTCCAACCTCATCGGGATGGGTGTGCTGCCGCTACAGTTCCCTGAGGGCAAGTCGGCGCCAGACCTGGGCCTCGACGGCACCGAGAGTTTCGATATCGTCGGGGTGAGCACCTTCAGCGACGGCGAGCACCCGACGTCCCTGCCAGTGGTCGCCACTAAGACCGACGGCTCGATCGTCGAGTTCGACGCCGTGGTGCGCATCGACACTCCCGGCGAGGCCGACTACTTCCGCAACGGCGGCATCTTGCACTACGTCTTGCGTTCCCTCGTCGCGTAGTCTGGGCACGCGGAAGTGAAAGTCGCTCGTCCGCGTTGCAGCACCTACAGTGAGACGAGATCGAAAGTCAGGAGATGGCGTGCTGGAGCGCATCGAGTCACCGCGCGACGTGCGCGCCCTGAACCCGACAGAGTTGCGCGAACTCGCCGCAGAGATCCGGCACTATCTGGTAGACGCGGTGTCCCGCTCGGGCGGCCACTTGGGCCCAAATCTGGGTGTCGTCGAGTTGACGCTGGCCCTGCATCGGGTCTTCGACTCGCCCTTCGATCGCATGATCTTCGACACCGGCCACCAGTCGTACGTGCACAAGCTCCTGACCGGCAGGCGCGACTTCTCAACACTGCGCACACGGGGGGGACTGGCGGGCTACCCGTCACGTGCTGAATCCGATCACGACGTGGTGGAGAACTCGCACGCGTCCACCGCACTGTCGTGGGCGGCGGGGATTGCGCGGGGGTACACGTTGCGAGGCGAAACGGATCGGACGACGGTGGCCGTCATCGGCGATGGCGCCCTCACAGGGGGTATGGCGTGGGAGGCACTCAACTCGCTCGCGGACTGCAACGACCGGGTCGTGATCGTGGTCAACGACAATGGGAGGTCCTACGCGCCGACGATCGGCGGCCTGGCGCGGCGCCTCGACGGCATCCGCACCTCTCGTGTCTACGAGAACTTCCTGAGTTGGGGAAAGCGCACCTTCCACGGACGCGGCCCCATCCGCGACTTCACGTATCAGACCGTGGTGCACGGAAAGCGGGCACTCAAGGGGCTCATCGGCCCCCAGGGAATGTTCGAGGATCTGGGTCTCAAATACATGGGCCCCGTCGATGGACATGACCTCGCGCAGGTGGAGGCCGCCCTGACACACGCCAAGGGTTTCGCTTCGCCGGTGATCGTGCATGTGGTGACCGAGAAGGGGCGAGGCTACAGGCCCGCCGAGCAGCATGTGGCCGACCGCTTTCACGCCGTCGGCCAGATCCACCCTGAGACGGGACTACCAGTGGAGCCGTCGCGCTTTGGGTGGACCGCAGTGTTCGCCGACGAGATGCTCGCGGCGGGTTCCCAACGAGACGACCTTGTGGGTATCACGGCCGCGATGCTCCAGCCAGTAGGACTCCAGCCGTTCGCCGACGCCTTCCCCGAGCGCGTGATCGATGTGGGCATAGCCGAGCAACACGCCGTCACGGCGGCGGCGGGTCTGGCCTTTTCGGGAATGCACCCGGTGGTGGCCGTGTATGCGACCTTCCTGAACCGCGCGTTCGACCAGTTGCTCATGGACGTGGCTCTTCACAAGGCGGGCGTGACATTCATGCTCGATCGGGCGGGGATCACCGGTGATGACGGGCCCAGCCACAACGGCATGTGGGATATGGCCTTGCTGCGACACGTGCCAGGTATCCGGATGGCCGCGCCGCGCGACGAGCAGACGCTGCGCGACGCCTTCCGTGCCGCCCTTGACGTCGACGACGCTCCCACCGTGGTGCGATACCCCAAGGGCCCCGTGTGTCAGGCGACGCCCTCCGTACGGACCGTCGATGACGTTGACGTGCTTGCCGAACACGGGCCGCACCCACGGGTGGTGGTCTTTGGTATCGGCTCGATGGCCGCAACGGCCATCGAGGTGGCAGGAAAACTTGCAGCCAGCGGCACGTCTGTCATTGCAGCCACGGCCACGTGGGTGCACCCGGTCCCGGAGGGCCTCCTGGAAGTCTTGGGTGACGCGAAACTGGTCGTCACGGTCGAGGATGGCTTGACCGATGCTGGGGTCGGCGAGGAGTGGGCCGAATTCGCCCGGCTGGCCGGTCGGGAAGTTCACTGGTCTCACCATGGGGTGCCGCGTGAGTTTCTCGCGCACGCCTCCCGCGCCCAAGTGCTCGAACAGGTGGGTCTCGAGGCATCGGTCATCGCTGACGCGGCTGCCGTTCGGCTCGGCTAGCTGGTGTACTCCTGCTGGCGGGCCTGCACCGCTGCCTGTGCGAAAGCCTCAGTGAGAGCTGTCGCCGTGAGGGCCACTTGCCACGGCCGAGCGGAGCGCGACTCAAGGAAACTCTTGACCCACTCGACACTGCCGTCGCGATACTCCCAACACAAACGTCGGACGGCGTCGGGCTGAAGGAGGTTCTCCAGGGGCACGTCGTGGCGCCGGCTCAGCTCGGCCAGAGTGTCCTTTGCATGGGCCAGCCTGACGGCCGCCTCAGGTTGCTTGTCGGGCCACGCGCGTGGCGGAGGGGGCCCGTCCCCGGCAGGCGCCCGGCGCGCGGGCAACTCCTTGTCGGGCAGGGTGAGTGCCGTGTGGATGGACGGCCACCATCGTGGGGCAGCCTTCTTGGTCCCCCGGGTACGCCATTGGGGAATCTCGAGCAACGCGTCGAGCGTCGTGGGTTTGGCACGCGCCGCCGCCACGATGGCGGCATCCCTCAGGACCCGGCTCGGCGTCACATCCCGGCGTTGAGCCTCGCGTTCGCGCTCCTGCCACAACGACTTGACGATTGCAAGTCCCCGCTGGTCGCGAACCGTGTGCGTGCCGGAGGTGCGTCTCCACGGGTCCGCGCGAGGCTCGGACGCAGGGGCGAGGCGTATGGCCTCGAACTCTTGGCGGGCCCATTCGCTCTTGCCGGCCGCTTCCAGGTGGGCTGCGAGACCTTCGCGAAGTTCGATCAGTATCTCGACGTCCAACGCGGCATACGCGAGCCACGAGTCGGGAAGAGGGCGTACCGACCAGTCCTGTGCCGAGTGTTCCTTAGCCAAGGCAAAACCCAACTCGCGTTCGACGACTGAGGCGAGACCCACCTTGGGCCAACCCAGCAGTCGAGCGGCCACCTCCGTGTCGAAGATGGCTGCCGGGAAGATGCCCAGGTCCTTCATGCCCGGCAGGTCTTGGCTAGCGGCATGGAACACGTATTCCGCGTCGCCCATGGCGGCGTCGAACTCGCTGAGGTCGGAAATAGCCGCCGTGTCGATGAGCGCGATGCCAGCGCCTGCACGCTTGAACTGCGCCAGGTAGGTTGCCTGCCCGTACCGGAATCCCGAGGCGCGTTCGGCGTCGGCGGCAATGGGGCCGTCCACGGCGCAGAACGCGTCGATTGCTTCCCGCAACTGGGCTCGCGTCGTGATGAGGTCGGGAACGCCGTCCGCGGGCTCCGTAAGCAGGAGCGGTTCGGGGCCCTCGGCCTCATCGGTCGACGGCTCCTCGACTGGTGCGTTCATGCATGTCCTCCTGGAAGCACGGAAACCCCCTGTGGGGCGGGTGGAACGCCAGCACACATGGCCAACAGTTCGGTCCACGCGGCAATGTGAGGGGACAGGTGTGAATCGGCCGGAGTCCACGACACGCGCAGTTCAACGGTCACGGCATCTTCGCGCTGTGCCAACTGTCCGAAGGACCGTGACACCACCTTGGTCACCGTCCCGCCGATTTGGTCGTGGGGGACATCCGCGAGGGCGTCGTCGAGCCAGGACCAGGCTGCCTCCGCCCACAGGTCGTCTTGGCCCACCTCTGCCTCGACTTGCGCCTGAACGAGCGCAATGACCCGAAACGTACCGTTCCACGCGTCCTGCCCGGCGGGATCGTGAAGCACGACGAAGCGCCCCGTTGTCTCGAGATCTTCCGGCAGGACCGTGCCGTTGATCGCCACGGCGAACGGCGCGATGCGCGACGGTGCGGGCGTTTCGACCAAGCGCACGTCGCGACGCGTACGCGCCGCGTGCAAGGACAACAACGCCTCGCGGAACGCGGCCGGAACGGCCTGGGCATTCATAGCCCCAGCCTAGGTCGCGGTGATCTGATGCTGGGGTAGGCCACGCCCTTGAGACCGGAGGTACGCCGCGGACGGCATTCCCGTCTAGGCTGGTTGTCGTACCCGGATGGACAAGGAAGTGACATGGCGCTCGCGCAGATTGGCGTGACCGGACTCGCAGTCATGGGCCGGAACCTCGCAAGGAACTTTGCCCGCAATGGCTTCACGGTGGCGGTGCACAACCGCAGCCCACAGAAGATGCAGTCCTTGCTGGAGGACCATGGACACGAAGGCGACTTCATCGGCTCGGAGTCGCTCGAGGATTTCGTCGCCTCGCTCGAGCAGCCGCGCAAGATCATCATCATGGTGCAGGCGGGAGAGGCCACGGACGCCGTCATCGACTCGCTGGTGCCGTTGGTGGACAAGGGCGACATCATCGTCGACGCTGGCAACGCCCACTATCCCGACACCCGCCGACGCGAGGCTGCCCTGAGCGACAAGGGTCTGCATTTTGTCGGCTCCGGCGTTTCCGGCGGCGAAGAGGGCGCCCTGCTTGGCCCGTCGATCATGCCCGGTGGATCCGCACAGTCATACACATCGCTCGGCCCAATTCTGGAGAAGATCTCCGCCACGGTGGACGGCGACCCATGTTGCACCCACGTGGGCCCGGATGGCGCTGGCCACTTTGTGAAGATGGTCCACAACGGTATCGAGTACGCCGACATGCAGTTGATAGGCGAGGCCTACGCGATGCTGCGCTCGGGTCTCGAACTGGCGCCAGCGGAGATCGCGAAGATCTTCGCCGAGTGGAACCAAGGGGACCTGGAGAGTTTCCTCATCGAGATCACGGCAGAAGTGCTTGCGCACCACGATACCGGTACCGGCAAGCCGCTCGTGGATGTGATCGTGGACGAGGCGGGTCAGAAGGGTACCGGGCGCTGGACCGTGCAGAACGCCCTCGACCTGGGTGTGCCCGTCACCGGGATCGCCGAGGCGACCTTTGCGCGCGCCATCTCCTCGCAGAGGGCTCAACGTGAGGCTGGCCGTCACGTGCTTTCGGGAGCCGCAGGGGACTTCCACATCGGCAACCGAGAAGGCTTCATCGAGGACGTACGCGTCGCGTTATACGCCTCCAAGGTCGTGGCGTACGCGCAGGGGTTCGATCAGATTCAGGCCGCCTCCGAGCAGTACGGCTGGAATATCGACCGGGGCGCGATGGCGCGCATCTGGCGGGGTGGGTGCATCATCAGGGCGCGCTTCCTGAATCGCATCACCGAAGCCTATGAGCGCAACCCGGAGTTGCCCAGTTTGTTGGTCGACCCCTACTTCACCGAAGCGGTGGCCAGCGGCGTGTCCGGCTGGCGACGCATCGTCGCACAGGCCGCGCTGGCGGGAGTGCCCGCGCCCGCCTTTTCGTCGTCGCTGTCGTACTACGACTCGCTGCGTGCCGATCGCCTGCCTGCGGCGCTGATCCAGGGCCAACGCGACTTCTTTGGCGCGCACACCTACAGGCGAATCGACCGAGACGGCACCTTCCATACGCTGTGGTCCGGCGACCGCTCGGAGGTCGAGGTCTAGGCCCTGCACCGCAGGCACCGTTCTTCACACTACTGTGGGGAATCGTGAATATCGTGGGACGTCGGCCTGTGGTCGAGGCAGCGGAGGTGGTCGCTTCCCTCGTCGTCCCGCCACACTTCGCCGACGCGACCTTCCTCACGTACCATCCGGATCCTGCGCACCCGTCCCAAGCCAGTGCCCGTCACGCTGTGCGCGCATTCGCCTCGGGTGCGAGGGTTCGCCCGCGACGCAATGCCTCCGCTCGGGGACTCTATCTCGACGGCGGATTTGGCGTGGGCAAGACCCACCTCCTGGCCGCGCTGGCATCGGATGTGGGAACCGGCGTGGCATTTGGAACCTTCGTGGAGTACACGCATGTGGTGGGGGCACTCGGCTTTGCCGCTGCACGCGACGCGCTCGCTCGTTTTCGCTTGGTCTGCATCGACGAATTCGAGTTGGACGACCCGGGTGATACGGTGTTGATGGCGCGCCTGATGCGGGAACTCGCCGACGCTGGCGTCGCGCTAGCGGCAACGTCCAACACGTTGCCCGACTCGTTGGGCGAAGGCCGCTTCGCGGCGGACGACTTCAGGCGTGAGATCCAGGCGGTATCTCGCGTGTTCGATGTGGTGAGCATCGACGGTCCCGACTATCGGCATCGTGGCGAACTGGCCTTCGTCACCTCGAGCCCGGATGCCGTGGAACTGGTGGCCGGACGATGGGGTGGTGTGGTGGAGTCGTGGGCCGCGCTCGTGTCCGACCTGTCCCACGTGCATCCGAGTCGTCTTGGTGCGTATGTCGATGGCGTGCGCCACCTGGGACTGACAGGAGTCACGTCACTGCAGGACCAGGCGCAGGCATTGCGTGTGGTCAGTTTGGTTGACCGCCTGTACGACGCCGACGTCAGCATTGTGGCGTCCGGGGCCTCCCTCGGCGAGGTCTTCACGGGACAGATGCTTGCTGGCGGCTACCGCAAGAAGTACTTTCGGGCGTTGTCGAGGCTGTCCGCCATGAACATCGGAGACTAGTCGCTGTCGCATGCGCGGCAACGGTCGCCGGTCGTTTCTCGCGTCGGTTGTGGCGAAGTCGACATGGAGTCACCGTTGCGACGGCTCAGAATCCCCGCCGACGCGACGATGGGCCCAGTGAGGCATCGAGCGTGCATGCAGGGCGAATGGCTCGGCGGCGCTCGGCGAGGAGGAGTCGCGAGTGGTCAACATCTATGGCCGGGCCAGACCCATCGTTACGGGAACGGTGGCAAGCGCCCCGATAACCCAGGACGCCACGTCGGACGCGGTCAAGGCGGCGCACCACGCAGGACGCATGGAGGCCGTCGCCCAATCTCTTGCCGTCATCGGAACCATCGAGGGGACGTTCCGGGTCGACGCGGATGGCGACACCCACCACCCGTCCTTCACCACGGCCGAGTTGCTACGTCAGGTGGCTTTACAGATCCGTGAAGAGGTCTTCGATCCCACGTCGCGTTCCACGTTGGAGATCGCTGCGCGCGCGAACGAAGCGCATGAATTGTCGAACTACGTGCTGGAGGTCTCCGGCCACTACGCAGGCAGTAGCGCCAATCCCGTGTCCGAGGCGCTCACGCATGTGGCGGGGGACATCCGCAAAGGCACGGAAGGCGTCAACCGGCTACGGCAGGCTTCGAACGTGCAAACCGATCCGGACTTCCTTGCGGAACTCGCGATCGACGAGGACGACGACGTGCGGTGGTGGGCAGCGCAGAATCCGTCAACGCCTGCACACGGCTTGCTTGCAGCGCTCCGTGAAGAGGAGCACCCCATGGTCTTGACGGCTCTGCTCGCCAACCCTCTCGTCCCGGCGCAGGAACTGGAGGCATTCATGGTGCATCCTCTGCGTGAGGTGAGCAGGGTTGCCCAACGCCGACTCGCCGAGCAGGAGTAGCGATACCCGTCTACCGGCGCAAGGCGCTCAGGCGCGCCTTCTCGGCGTCCACGTCGAAGGCGGCGGCGGGCCATTCGAGCTCCATGCCCTCGAGGGCGTGGGTGAGCAGTTCCGTGACGGCGAGGCGTGCGTACCACTTCCTGTCGGCCGCAATGGCGTACCAGGGCGCCGCATCGGTTGAGCAGCGATCGAAAACTTCCTGGTAAGCATCCATATAGGTGTCCCACCGCGCCCGTTCGTCGATATCGCCCGGGTCGTACTTCCAGTGCTTGTCGGGCCGTTCAAGACGCTCGGCGAGTCGCTTGAGTTGCTGCTGGGGCGACACCAACAGCGCGCACTTGACGATGCGCGTTCCCTCGTCGACACGGCGCTGTTCCCAGGCGTTGATCTCGTCGTAGCGTGCACTCCAGACGCTCTCATCGACGAAGGAGCGTACGCGTACGACGAGCACGTCCTCGTAGTGCGATCGGTCGAACACGCCGATCTTTCCGGCCGGAGGCAACGCCCTGTCGATGCGCCACAGATAGTGGTGCGAGCGCTCCTGTTCGGTCGGCACGCCAAAGGCGGTGTGGTGGACACCTTGGGGGTCCACGAGGCCTAGGACGTGGCGGACCATGCCGCCCTTGCCGGACGTGTCCATTCCCTGGAGTACCAGTAACACGGATCGGGTACCGCCCGAGCGGCCCTCGGCGAACAATTTCTCCTGGAGCTCGCCCAGCGTGTCGCCCCGTTGTCGCATCAGGCGCTTCGCGTCCCGCTTCGTGCCCGGGAAGCCCGGGGTGCCCGAGCAGTCGAAGTCCTCCACGCGAAATCCCTCCCGAACACGCAGGGCCTGCCCGGGACTCTGCTGCCACCCACGAACCGCTTGGGTCGTCATTCCTCCTCCTGTGCGACAAGCGCCACGGCATCGGGTGCAAGAGCGAGGCCGTCGTCGCCAAGGTCGGCGATGTGCCCGAAGACTGCCCGCAATGGCCCCTCTACCCGCATCGGCGTGGCGGAGAGGTTGGCGTGAACGCACACGGGGCCGTTCATGGTGACCTGGCGGGGATCGGTCTCCTTGATCGAAACGGGGTGTCGGCTCCACGCGCCGTCGCGTAACGTCAGTGCGCGGGCAGCCATGATGTCGCCCACCCACGCTTCGATGGCAGCGTGGGTCGTGCCGCTGGCACTCACACCGGATCCCACCTTGGAGCGCAGAAATGTTTGCCGGTCCTGGGGGTCGGGTACGTGGACGTCGCCTCCGTACAACTGCTCCCAACCATGGCCCGCGAACTCACTCATGCGCCCCCGTGACACGGCCGAGCCCAGCGGTTCATCGTGGTCGGTGAAAAACATGAATGGGCGCGTCTCGCCGTATTCCTCGCCCATGAAGAGCATCGGCGTGAACGGGCTGAGCAAGATCAGGGCCAGGGAAGCCGCCTGGGCGCCAGGACTGAGCGACGCCGACGGCCGGTCACCGATCGCACGATTGCCCACCTGGTCGTGGTTCGAGGCAAAGACGACAAAGCGTCGGCGGTCCATCTCGTCCGGCACGGGTGCGCCCCACCGTTGACCCCTGAACGTGGACAGGCCTCCGTCGTGAACAAAAACCTTGCGATAGGCCTTGTCGAGGGTCTCGATCGAGCCAAAGTCTGCGTAGTACCCGTGCGTCTCGCCGGTGAGATAGGCGTGCAGGGCGTGGTGAACGTCGTCCGCCCATTGGGCCGTCATGCCGAGCCCACCCTGTTCCACAGGAACGACGATTCGTGGCTGGTTGAGGTCGGACTCGGCGACGAGCGACAGTGGCCTGTTTAGGCGCTCGGCAAGCGCTGTGGTGCGCACCGACAACTCGGCAAGGATGTGCGTGGGGGAGTCGTCAACCAGAGCATGAACCGCGTCGAGCCGCAACGCGTCGATGTGGAACTCCTCGAACCAACGCATGGCGTTGTCCACGATGAAGCCACGCATGCCTGCCGAGCCGGGTTGGTCCAGGTTGACGGCCCAGCCCCACGGGGTCTCGTGAGCGTCCGTGAAATACGGGCCGAACTTGCCCAAATAGTTGCCGTCGGGCCCCAAGTGGTTGTACACGACGTCGAGGCACACGCCGAGGCCCTGCGCGTGTGCGGCATCGACGAACCGCTGGAGGGCGGCCGGGCCGCCGTAGGCCTCGTGCACCGCGTACAGCGATACCCCGTCGTAGCCCCAGCCCCGGCTGCCGGGAAAGGCTGCCACCGGCATGAGTTCAATCATCTCGATCCCGCGGGCCGCGAGGTCCTGCAACTGTCGCCCCACGATGGCGTCGAGTGTCCCGGAGGCGGTGAAGGTGCCAACGTGGAGTTCGTAGGTGACGGCGCCGCGTGCATCCCGCCCCGCCCAAGTTGCGTCGGTCCAGGAAAACGCCGAGGTGTCGAAGGCTCGCGAGAAGCCATGAACCCCATGTGGTTGCCACGGGCTGCGAGGATCGGGGAACGGGCCGTCTGCGTCGATCTCGAACGCGTAGTCGTCGCCCGCGGCTATCGGCGGGCCGGTCCACCACCCATCGTCAGCCTTGAGCATCGGTGTCACTGTGGTGCGTTGCGAGTGGCCCGCGCGACGCACGTGACACGCAACTGAGCGCGCAAGGGGGGCCCACACGGTCACCTCGGTCATGCTCGCTCCAACAGAGCGACGGGATAGGCCTTGAGGATCTCGGCGAGGAAGGCCTGGCCTCCTTCGAGCTCCGCACCCGTGAGGGCGTCCTGCCACATCCCTTCCGGGAGCGTCACCGTGTGGTCGCCCCAGCCGCCAAGATTGTCCAACTCGATGGCGATTCGGGTGGCCACGGTGATGACCTGAGGCACGTCGTCCTCGGTGCGCGCGAACACCACCGCGTGGCCGGAGGACGACGGGAGGGGTGCGTAGCCCGCAGACTCACCGATGAATGCGCCAGGATGGGTTGCGCGAGCCTGGAGGGCGCGGGCCGTCACCCGGTGCTTGTCCTCCGACATGTTGCGAGTCCTGCTGCGACCCATGACGCGCCCCAACTGGCTCGCGAGGTGAATGAAGTCAACGGGACGGCGATTGTCAGGGTCGACGAGGAGGGGACGGACCTCCTCGGTGCCTTGGTACACGTCGGGGATACCGGGCATGGTCAGTTGAATGAGCTTCTGCGCCAGCACCGCGGCGCGAACGCCAGGCTCGGTGAGGGCCGTCCATTCGGTCACGAGTTCCTTCACATCGGGATCCACGTGGGTCGCCTGGGCAAACCACAACACCGCGCTCTCGTACGGGTCGTTGACCCCGGTCCACGTGGTGTGGGTCTTCGCCTCTCGCATCGCCTTGATGAGATAGCCCTCAAGGCGATCCCACTCCATGAGCGTTCCGTCCATGTCGACTGTACCGACGAGTGTCTGCCACCACAGGTTCTCGGTACGTCCATCCAACTCGGCAGGGCGAATCTCGGCGGTGGCGATACGCACGCGACCGAGCCACTCGTCCCACGCTTCGGGGACCTCGCTCAGGACGCCGAGCCGTGCACGCACGTCCTCCGCGCGTTTGGTGTCGTGCGTGGTCAGGGTCGTCATGGTGTGCGGATACGTGTATTGCTGATCGGCCGCCCATGCGTGAAAAGCCTCTGGCGGAACGGCGAAGCGGCCCGCAGGGGAGCCCACCTCACACAACGGCAAGAGGTGCGTCCACCGGTAGTACGCCGTGTCTTCGACGCCCTTGGCCATGACGGCGCCGCACGCCTGCTGGAAGCGGGTGACCAGGTGCATGCGGGTCGCGTCGAATGTCTTGCCCGCCGACCCGACTTCCACACCCTTCAACAGGTCGACCACCACGTCCAGGGTGTCGTGGCGCTCGGGGTCGAGGTGAGCGCGGGCGCTTGCGGCGGCGGCATCAATGGCTTCGAGAGAATGCGGTGTGGACGTGACGCCGGGGATGACGTAGGCGCGGTACCTGCCGAACGTCACGAGCATCGTGCGCAGGCAGTCATAAAGAGCCCGCCAGGTGTGGTCGCGCAGGCGGACATCGGACTTGCACACTTCGTGGGCCAGCGTGGCGAGCCGCCTGGTTTCCGAGGACAACGAATCCTCGACGATTTCTCGCTTGGCCTCATCGACGATGCCTGGTAAAGCCCCCATGGCGTCGCCCGTCAGTTGAAAGAGGGTTCCCGCCAACGGCGCCGCACCAGCCGGGTTTCGCAGGAGCGCGCCGATGCGCCACGATGCGTCGTAGCCCGTGGTGCCGGCTGTCTTCCACGAGGTCGGTAGTCTCTCGTCGTCTTCGAGGATCTTCTCCACCACGATCCAGGCGCCGTCCGTGGCCTCGGACAGTTGGGCGATGTAGCCTGCGGGGTCGGCGAGGCCATCGGGGTGGTCGATGCGAAGACCCTGCAACGTGCCGTCGTTGACCAAATCGACGATGCGGCGGTGGGTCGCCTCGAACACGTCGGGGTCTTCCACGCGCACCGCAACGAGCGAGCCCACATCGAAGAAGCGGCGATAGTTGAGCTCCTCGTTGGCGACACGCCAATACGCCAGGCGGTAGTGCTGCTCCTGCACCAAGGTGTCCATCGGGAGGTTCTCGGTGCCTTCGCGCACGGGGAAGACATGGTCGTAGTAGCGCAGGACCGGCACCTCGGCGGCGTCCTCGAACCCCGGTATGACCATCGTGTCGAGCGAGAACTCGCCCCTGAACAAAATGGAGCCGATGCGGTCGCCCAGAATCGGCATCAAGACCCCGTCATTGCCGGCCCAATCCACGTCGAACCAGTGGGAGTAGGGCGAGGCCTCGCCCTCGGCGAGCACCGACCAGAGGGCCCGATTGTGATACACCGGTGTGGGCACCGACATGTGGTTGGGCACGACATCCGCGATGAGGCCAATACCCCGTTCACCCGCCTCCCAGGCAAGGGCCCGCAAGCCGTTCTCACCTCCCAATACTTCGGCCACGCGCGAATGGTCGACCACGTCATAGAAGTGCGTCGAACCGGGAGCGGCCGTCAGTATCGGAGACAGGTACAGGTGGCTCACCCCGAGAGTCGCGAAGTAGTCCAGTTTCTCGCGCGCGTCGGCGAAAGTGAAGTCGGGGGTGAGTTGGAGTCGGTAGGTCGAGACTGGCACGGGCGCGTCCGATCGATGCCCCAGCCGCTTGGAGCGTTCGTGAGTGGTGTCTGCCATGCGTGAGTTTCCCCCGGTTCTTCAGGTTCTCAGCCATCATGTCACGGCCCGGTCACGGAGACACGTCAGGCCGACCACGCGGATGAACTGGTCGCGTCACCACCGCGTCGCATCGACGAAAGTTGCGCCGACACGGGACGTTTCGCGCCCCTATCGGCGCACGGATGCGACGCCACGTCTACCATCGAGGCGTGGGCGAACCGAACATGGCCGTGGTCGATTGGCGTCGGCGCGTCGGCGAGTTGTACGCGCAGGTGCGCGTCACGGCCGATCCGGCCGACGCTCACGCCTCGTGGGTGAGTGGCCGCGACGCGCTCTTGCGCGATCATCCCGCCTCGCCGGTGCCCCGGTCGTGCAGGCGCGATTTCCCTGGGGCAAGGGTTGCCCCCTACGATCCGGACTTCCGGTTCGTGGTATCGCTCGATACCGACGTGTTCGCCGAGCGCCGCACGGTCACCACGGGAACGGACGGGGTCGTGGTCTTTGTTCTGGTTGGCCGAGTGGACATGCCCGCCGTCGGCACCCTGGACGTGTGGTGGTTGGCCGGATACGGGGGCGGCCTGTTCCTGCCACTCAAGGACGCGACGAGCGGAAGAGGGTCCTATGGCGGCGGCCGCTACATCCTCGACACGGTCAAAGGTGCGGACCTTGGAGGCGATGCACAGGGGCTCGTCGTCGACCTCAACTTCGCCTACCAGCCATCGTGCGCATACGACGAGGCGTGGGCGTGCCCTCTGGCTGGCCCCGGCAATACAGTGCCTGTTCCCGTTCCTGTCGGTGAACTTGCCCAGGCCCCGACGGGTGGCTAGGACGCGTCCATTCCGCAGTGGGGGCGACGGGCCACACCCAACCCACATGCCCCCCGTCGCCCTGTAGACTGCGGCCACTTGCGGGAGGCGCACGCGCGCTGCACCACGATCCCGGTGTGTCGGCTTGGGGCCAGGAAGCGAGGCGTCAGCACGGGAACCACGGCGCAGCAGGCCCTTCGAAAGGATCGATACGCATGGCATCGACGGGCATCGGGCCAACGGGCGAGCGTCGCCACTACGCCGCAGATCAGATCTTCTTCTCGACCACCGACAAGCGCGGCGTCATCGTGACGGTCAACTCCACTTTCGTCGCTTTGTCACGGTATGGGAAGGATCAGTTGGTGAGCGCCCCGCACAGTGTCATTCGGCATCCCCGCATGCCGAGCGGCCTCTTCCACATCATGTGGGAGAGGCTCCGGGCGGGCAAGTCGATGATGGGTTACATCGAGAACTTGGCCAAGGACGGTGCCGACTACCTCACGTTCTCAACGGTGGCTCCTCTCAGCGAAGGATTCATCTCCGTCAGGAGCGCTGTCACCCGTCCCGACTTGTGGGAACCGGTGTCTCGCGCATACGCACAGACCCGGACGCTGGAGAACCAGTGGCGCCGCGACGGAGTGTCGAAAGTTGACACCGCTTCGTGGGGCGCTCAGGACCTTGCGGCTAGGTTCGCCGCCTTGGGATTCCCGACCTACGACGATGTCATGCGGACCTTGGGGCCCGCTGAGGTCGACCAAAGGCGCCGGCTCGCGCCGGTTCAACCGCCGCACACCATGCCCGGCGAGATGCTCCACGAGGTGGTGCGGGCCATCGGCGCGGTTGACCGCGAGTTGGACAGGCTACGTGCGCGCTACGAGGACGCGACGGCACTGGCGGCTGCGCTGCACACCGCGCACGCCGAATTCACCGCTACTGTCACCGGCTTGGAGTCCGCCGCAGCCGCTACAGCAGACGCCACGGCGAGCGTGGCCTCTGAAGCCCCCGCAGCGGCCAATACCGCGCAGGCTGCACTCCGGCTGGCCGTGTCGACACGCGACGACCTGAGCCCGCTCGCCCCGCTCCTCGCGGACGTGCGTGCCACCGTGCTCGACCTGCGAGCCAGCCTCGCGCTATCGGTCCTCCATAACGACATGGCGATGGCCTTCGCACGAGAGGTGGCATCGGGGTCCTCAGACGGGGACCCCCTGGCAACGGTGGTGCTCTTGGGTGAGACGGTGTCGGCGTCCGTTCGTCAGGGGCAGGAGTTGATCCAACGCGTGCGGGAGGAGTTGGGGCAGGTGGTGACTGCCATCGGGGCAGCACGGGCGGCGCTGCAAGCGTTCCAGCGGATGCTGACGAACTGGCGGCTTGTCGTGGTGCGATCCGGTGTATCGCACAAGCTCGGTGCTCTCGTGGACCCGATCGACACTCGGCTTTCCGTTGGATTGACAGAAATGAAGGACTTTGACGACTTGGCGCGGCGTTGTGTCACCTTAGGTCTCACTCTCGAATCTGAGACTTTGCTCGACGCCGCCGACCGTCTCGTCATTGCCGCTCGACGCCTGTAGCGGCGGCCAGGGAAGCCCTGCGAAGCCGGCGAGTGGGTCGCGACGTCGTCAGCACCGTCCCGCCGACCTCGATCGACCGGGTCGCCTCGTTGTCCACCGGTGGATGGCGCCACGATCAGGCGGAACAGCTAGACTCGCGGTGTGGCGATGGCAGATTTGACAAAGGAGCCCGGCGAGGTCGCCGGGATGTTCGACGGTGTCGCGCACGGCTATGACCGCATGAATGCGGTGCTGTCGTTCGGCAAAGTGGGTCACTGGCGCCGGGCGACCGGCAAGGCAGTCGCTGCGCAGCCCGGGGAGCGCATCCTCGACATCGCTGCGGGCACGGGCATGAGCGCCGCCGTGCTCGCGCGTTCCGGCGCCACGGTGGTCGCCCTCGATTTCTCCGAAGGTATGGTCGAGGAGGGGCGCCGCCGGCACCCCGACCTTGAGTTCGTCCTGGGGGACGCGGAGCGATTGCCGTTCGGCGACAACGAGTTCGATGCCGCCACGATCAGTTTCGGTCTGCGCAATGTGCAACACCCGCAGGCGGCGCTCTCGGACATGTATCGCGTGCTCAAGCCGGGAGGCCGTCTCGTCATCTGCGAGTTCTCACGCCCGCCTAGCGGCATGTTGCGCGCCAGTTACTTCGCCTACCTGCGCTACTTCATGCCGCTCATCGCCAGCGTGACCAGCACGAATCCTGAGGCGTATCGATACCTTTTCGACTCGATCAAGGACTGGCCAGACCAGGCGTCGCTCAGCCGGTGGCTGCGCACCGCAGGCTTCGCGCGGGTCGCCTACCGCAACCTGACGGCCGGGATCGTCACCCTGCATCGAGGGCGCAAGACCCTCGACGACGCGATTGGCGACCCGGCCCCTTCCTCATAAGGTTGCGGTGAGCGTCGTCAATGGCGAGGCGTTCTCCCGGGTGGGCAGCAGCTAGTCTCCTATGCTGGAGGACCTGGAATCCTACCCAGACATCGACGCACGCAATCCGGCGCCGTTCTGCATTGCTCAGAGCCGATAGTACCCGTGTGTGGGGCTGTTCAGCAGCAGCCAGCCTGCTGTGGCGGTGCGACGGCGGGTTGGGCCCGTGCCGTCGCCTCTGCCGTGAGCATCGTCTGGGCCAGGCCAACCCCAAGCGCATAGGCGTCGGCGACGGGCACGACCTCCCCCTCCGGGTGCGCCTCGAGCCAAGGCTGCGCCGACTCCGGGGAGTCGAAGTAATGGACCTGATTGCAGAACGCGGAACGTACTGACGTCATGTCCTTGGGGTTGACCAGGGAGACGACGGCAGTCGCCGGGCTGACGGCGGTCGCACCGTCCGGGCCGACGCTCACTCGCACCGGGACTCCGGTTCCCGGGGTCGCCGATTCGATTCGCGCCGAGGTCCCCAGCAGGGTGGGGAAAATCAGGGTATCGAGCGCACACCAGGTGTAGAGCTGCTCACCGTGAACCTCAAGACGGTGCGCGGTGGGTCGCAGGGTGAGCCCCCATCCGACGATCCGGCCATCCTCGTATTCGATGTCGGGCATCGCAACGAGGGCCAGGCGTACCTCTTGCACACTCCTGCCCGTTGCGGCGGCGAGCGCGGGAATGTCGACGGGGTCGCCGTGGGCCAGCAACGTCAGCAGCGGAAGCCACAGCGAAGCGTCTTGATCAAGCCCGGACGCACTGAGTTGTCGTGCCACGGTGTTTTTCTGGTTCATCGTGATGGTCCTTTCGTGGTTTCGTGACCGGAGGCTCAGGTGGCGCAACAGGACAGTTTGCTCACGTCCGTGCGAAAAGACTGTGCGGCAATCTTGATGCCTTCGGCCATGGTCAGGTAGGGGCACCACATGTTGGCGACCTGGTCTACCGTCATGTGGGCTTCCAGGATGTAGACCCCGGCTGCGGCGAGGTCGCCAGCCTCCTGTGCGACGGCGGTGATGCCGACGATACGGCCAGTCGTGGCGTCTGCGACGATCTTGATGAATCCGCGGGTGTCCCGGTTCACGAGCGCCCGCGGAACATAGTCGAGGGGCAGGACTCGGCACACGCAGCGGATACCGGCCGCGTTGGCTTCTTCGTCGGTCATTCCCACCGCCGCCATGGCGGGACTGGTGAAAGTCACCCGGGGCAGGTGCCGGTAGTCGACCTCCCGCCCGGCGTCGTTGAACGCGTTGTCGACCATGATCGACCCGTGCGCCCCGGCCACGTACACGAACTGTGGGTGCCCCGTCACGTCGCCCGCCGCCCAGATGCGAGGATTGGAACTGGCAAGTCGGTTGTCGACGACCACCTCACCGCGGTCGCCAACCTGGACGCCTACCGCCTCCAGATTCAGTCCCGTGGTGACGGGTCGCCGACCCGTGGCCACGAGGAATTTGGTCGCCCGGAACTCCTCATTGCCGCCGGACACGGTGGCGGTGGCGATGACGTCACCGCTTTGCGCCTCCGTTCGCACGGAGGTCACCGTTGCGCGGCGCACCACCCGGATACCCTCGTCGGCGAAGACCCCGGAAAGCGCACGGGACGCCTCGGGCTCTTCATGCGACGCGAGTCGTGAACGGACAAGAAGAGTCACCTTCGATCCGAGGCGGGCGAACAGTTGAGCCTGCTCCAGCGCCACATATCCGCCGCCGAACACGATCAACGATTCGGGCACCGCGTCCAACTCCATCGCCGTGGTGGACGTCAGGTAATCCACCGCTTCGAGTCCCTCCACGGGAGGCGCCCAGGGACGGGACCCGGTGGCAACAAGATAGTGAGCGGCTCGCACGGAGGAACGGCTTGCGTCCTGTCCGGAGATTTCCAGGACCGGGTCCGCGGCAGTGCCGACGAAGGCGGCGGTGCCCTGGCGCAAGTCCCACCCGTACTCCCCGATCAGGTCGACGTACTTGTCGGCACGCAAGCCTTCTACCAGGGAACGCTTGCCCTCGATCAACGCCCTCATGTCCACGGGGTCTGCGGCGGTCGAAATACCGGGGAACCTCCCGGAGTCCAGGGCCACGTGCCGGGCCTGCGCTGCGGCAAGGAGCGCTTTGGAGGGCACGCATCCGGTGTTGACACACGTCCCACCGATGGTGGAGCGTTCCACCATCAGCACCCGCTTTCCCAGGTTGGTCGCCCGGATTGCGGCTGCGAAGGCCCCGCCCCCCGAACCGATGACGGCAAGGTCGTAGTCGGATGCTGTTGGTTCAGGCATGATTCCTCCGAAGTCGTGTCGCAGACGGGGCCACACAGCCCCGCCAGTGTCTTTGGCTCAGTATTGACCTTCTCCCATAGGACAAGGTCAAGCGGCGGTGTGTCACTGCGTGGTGATGCGTCGTTGAGCCTGCAGGCACCGCCGGACCCTTCGTGCGGTGGGGGTGGCGTCCGATGCGACGCTTGGACTGGCAGACCCGACGAGGTGGTCGGTGCGTTGCGGTCCACGTCGGCAACAGCCAGGGGGCAACAACCATGCGGCAACCGGCGCCACTGCGCCCCCGCGCCTCGTGCAGGTCCGTTGCGTGATCAGACTGGGACACTCGCACTCGAAAGCCTGCCGCAGAACAGGGTTTCGCAGTGTTCACCAGGGCCTTTCCTGGTGGGCGATACTGGGATCGAACCAGTGACCTGGCCATGACCGCCACACTGTCTTTACCTCGGTGTTTCCTCGTAGTACCTCGGATAATGTTCACAGTAGCGCGTGTCACGACTGGACACAAGTGGACACGCCTGTACCCTTATATTGCACGCAGGGTGCACGAGCGGAGGAAACGTGACGCGATCACGGCGGGGATGGGGCGCTATACGCAAGCTCCCAAGCGGCAACTATCAGGCGTCCTACCAAGGGCCGGACATGCAACGCCACGTTGCGCCCACCACGTTTCAAGACAAGGACGCCGCGACCGTATGGCTCACGAATCAGCGCAGGGCGGTCGAGGATGGCACGTGGAGCCCCCGCACCGCAGACGGGGCGCACCAGCGTCGCAAGACGGTTGCGGACGCGTTCGAGGCCTACCTGACACGTCCACGACGGCGCGACCTGAAACCGCGCACCGAGGCCCATTACCGCGAACTGTTCGCCCGTTTCATCAACCCCTCATTCGGTGATACCGCCGTAGCGGGCGTGATGGTCGAGGACGTAAACGCCTGGTACACGGATCGCACGCTATGGCGCAAGAAAGACGGATCGATCATGCGCACCTACCGGGCACACGCATACCAACTCCTGTCGTCGGTCCTGGGCTACTCACTGCCGAGTGGTGCCGTGAACCCCTGCCAGATCGAACACGCCGGGACCGTGGACACTGAACGCGAGATCAGGCCCGCGACACTTGACGAACTCACCACCATGACCGCCGCCATGCCTGACAGGTACGCCGCCATGATCCCGCTCACGGCCTGGTGTGCGCTGCGGTTCGGGGAAGTCGCGGAACTACGCCGCAAAGACCTCGACCTCACCGCTGGGCTAGTCCGGGTGAGTCGCGGCGTGACTCGCGTAGGGAAGCAAACCTACATCGGCACACCGAAAGCGGAGAGCAAGCGGAAGGTCAATATCCCCCCGCACCTGATGCCCATGATCAAAGACCACCTACGCGACCACGTGGGGCGCGCTGACACGGCCCTACTGTTCCCGGCGGCATCGGGCGGCAACCTTGCCCCCTCGACCCTGTACCGCCATTTCTATAAGGCGAGAGACGCCGCAGGCAGGCCGGACCTTCACTGGCACGATTTGAGACACACAGGGGCGACACTGGCGGCACGGGCAGGCGCAACGCTCACCGAGCAAATGGCACGCCTGGGGCACAAGACACCGCAAATGGCGATCCGTTATCAGCACGCCGCCGCCGACCGTGACAAGGTGATCGCGGCGGCGCTGTCGGGGCTTGCGAGGGGCGCTTGATGGACATCTTCGGCTTGCCGGACGACCAGGTGCGCGCAATTCTGCATACGCCAGAAGGTGCAACCGCACTGTGGCACTCCGATGAGATGCCTGCCGTCATTGTTCGTTGTCCGGAGAGGCACACGCTGGCACGCGTCTATACGGTTCTCGGCACGGCGTATCTCGTCGTGGGCCAGACGACCGTGATGCAGAGCTGGCGCACAGGCCTATGGGGCCAGCCGCATGGCCCGCGCACATGGGACTTGGGTAGGCCTGGCCTCAACGACGACGACTGGGAGGAAGTGCGCTGCCATTGTCGGGGTTGGACGATCCCGCTTGGCTACGTATATGAGTCGTGGTCGAAAGGTGAGAAGGAGTTCATTCTCGACCAGGAGGATGCCCATGTCCCAGGCGACGATTTCGATGCCGCCATATCCACTGTGCGGAGTTACGTGGAGTGGGCTGGGAGCGCATGGGATGATCACTACGACCCCGACCGGGGACCGGATTACGAGGCAGACAGTGCCCGCGAAGAACTCTCGGCATTGCTCGCGACACTTGACGAGGGTGTGCGAACGCGTGGCGAGATCGAGGCGATAGAGACGCGGGCGAGAACGATCGCGGACACCTACATCAACTGGGACCACGCCCGCGATATGTGGTTGGACAGGTAGGGCGCGGCGCAGCGACACGCCTGGTCACTTGACACCATTGCTAGACTTTTTGTAGCCCGATGCACTGCGTCGAAGATCGTTCCGTGAAGTGGGCAGCACGCGATTCCTGACAAGGGGACGCGAGTATGCCCACATCCGCCAAATATGGCGGCGTTCACGATGCCGCCACAATCCTCCAATGCTCTGACAAGACGGTGCGCCGCCTCGTCGCCGAGGGCGCAATCCCCGCATACAGAATGCCGGGAAAGTCACGCCTAATCCGCATTCGCCTCGACGAGCTCGAAGCATCGTTGCGCCTAATTCCCTCCGGCGCGGTGTCCAGCCGTGCGGTCGCGATGTCCGCAGACCTAGGGGTCAACGTCGCCGCCCAGGTGCTCGACGTGCATCATGAACGTGCCCGCATTGGGGCGGGTGCTACACCATGAACGACCCCAGAAACGCCGCCGCCCCCGGCTGGGAAACCGAGGGCGAGGCGAAAACTCAGCAGGGCCACGCTGACACTCTCATCGTACCGTCCGACCCCGGGAAGCGCCAGGACGCGCCAGGC
>JASBTB010000065.1 GCA_030148645.1 Demequina sp.
CTCCGCATAGCCGTTGAGCGCCTCGCTTTCGCTGAGTTCCGGGATGAGATTCGGCTCGAACACGTGAACGTCGGACTGTGTGGGGCCAGTGGAGCGGACGACGACGCTGCAGGGCAAGAGGACGCCAATCCTTGGGTCGGCGGCCAGAGCCCCTTCGGCGAGGGCGGGGTTGCACGCTCCCAGAATCGTGTACGGCTCAATGTGCGCATCCCTTTTGGCAAGGAGCGTTGCCTGCATGTCGATCTCCGTCAGGATGCCGAAGCCGTGGGCCGCGAGCGCCTCGCGGGTGCGCGTGACCGCTTCGTCGTACGGCACGTCGAGGTGGACACTTCGTTGGAATTCCATCGGTTCCTCCTTGGTAGAACTTCACCGACTCAGTCGTACTGGCCGGTGTCCGCACGATGCGGATCTGGCGGGAATAGCCTCGCTGCGCCATCGCGGCACCGGTGAGTTCAACTGAGACCGCGTCGCTGTGACGTGGACGCTGGCTCCCGGCCGAAGCATGCTGATGCCATACCCCCTAGGGTACCCCGTATCGTGTGGGTAGCGCAATATTCGGCCACCCCGCACTCGACCGCACCCACCGTGAACTGGGGGTGTCGTTGCTCCGATCCGTCCAGCGCAACGGGCCGCGCCCCCTACCGGAGCCCCACCACCGTAGGGACACACGTGGCCCGACGCGCGGTGAAGCGCGATACTTGGCGCATGGCCGAATCCAGCGCAAAGCGCACGAACGAAGCACAACGCCACATTGCTCTCGTGGCTCACGACAACAAGAAGGTCGACCTGCTCGAGTGGGCTGGGTTCAACAAGGGCACTCTTGCGAAGCATCAACTCTATGCGACAGGCACCACGGGCACGATGCTCGAATTCGAGTTGGGCCTCAAGGTCAACCGCTTCTTGTCCGGACCGGTGGGAGGCGACCAGCAGATCGGCGCCAAGATCGCGGAGGGCGGCATCGACACGCTGATCTTCTTCTGGGACCCCCTGGAGGCTCAGCCTCACGATCCCGACGTGAAGGCGCTCCTGCGCATCGGTGCGGTGTGGAACATCCCGATGGCCTCGAACGTGGCCACCGCAGACTTCCTCATCTCATCGCCGCTGTTCGCCGAATCGTACGCCCGTGCAGTCCCCGACTTGGGCGACCGCGATTGGGCGACGTTGCGCGAATCGCACTGATTTCGCCAGGCCCAACGCATCTGTACCTAACTCAAGCCGGGCGGATCCGTGAGCAGGTCGTCCGTGTGCCCCTGCACGCCCTGGTGCGACCACGAAAGGCTGACCGAGGCGTCGCCGACATTGACCGTCAACTCGGCCCAGTCGCGCCAATCCTTCCAATGCAGCGTAAGCACCGACGCGTCCTGCGACATCCCGAACACGTGATCGCCATCGAACACGGAGAACTCAGTGCGAAACCTACACAACGCCATGAGGGCCACCACCACGGGACGTGTGAGATCGGCCGCAATTTCGCCCCACGCGTAATAGTGGCGATTGACGTCGCGGCCAATGCCGGTGCGCTGGAGGAGTTCCACGTCGTTGCGACCCGCGAGCGCCCCCACGTAATACACCTGCGGAACGCCCGGCACGAAGAACTGAATGGCGCGTGCCGCAAGGTAGGCGCGGTCGTTGGCGCCGAGGGCATCGTAGAACGTACAGTTCACCTGGTACAGGTCCAGGTTGGAGGCAGCTGCCCCGGTCGCCAAACTGCTCGATCCTGCCGACTTGGCGTGAATGGTACTGACGAGCGCATCGATTGCCTCGGGTGGCAGCAGTCCGGGACTGCCGGGGTCCGCCTGATCCGCCCCGACATCAATCACGCCGATGCCATCGTGGGTGTCCAGGACGGTCACGGCGTTGTCGGGCCGCACCTTGAGCCACTCGTGAAGCGCTGTGGCGTCGCCCGTGTACAAGGAGTGCAGCACCAAGGCAGGCAAGGCAAAATCGTAGACCCTGTCCACGGCACGGCCAATCTCAATCTGCCGACGATAGTACGAATGCACTTCCACCAGCACCTCGAGTTTCCGGGAGCGCGCCTTCGCCGTGAACTGGGAGATGAATGCGAAGGTGTCCGCCGTCATGAATGAGGAGGTACCTGGGGTCTTGATCGCGTAGCCAACTGCGTCCAGGCGCACGACAGTGGCCCCGGAGGCGGCGACCGCGTCAAGGATGGTATCGAGGTAGCGCTGGGTGACGGGATGGGAGACATCGATGTCGATCTGCTGGGGTGTGAAGGTTGTCCAGACGAGCCTCAATTCCCCGTCCACACGATACGGAGTGAAGGGCAGGCCCGGCCGGGGTCGGTAGATCGTGGTCAGTTCCGCCTCACGTGCGCCAGCAGGGAACACCGTCGACATGGTGAGGAACATGCCGTCGTACGGCGACGCCGCTCCTGTGTCCCGCCAATCGGTAAATGCCGCCGACGAACTTGAGACGTGGTTGACAATGACATCGACCATCACGTCGTGCCGGTGAGCGAGCGCGGACACGTCCTGCCAGGTACCCAGCCGCGGGTCCACCTGGGTGTGGTCGACGGGGTCAAAACCGGCGTCGGCGCCGTCGAATGGCGTGAAGAAGGGCAGGACGTGCACACCTGCGAATGCGCCCGCCCACGGTTCGCTCGCCAGCAGTTTCGCCAGGCCCGGCAGATCGCCGGCAAGCCGATCGGCGTAGGCAATGAGTTGGACGGCGTTGCGCATCATAACTCCTACTCCCCTCCTGCGTCCGGCTGCCCGCAGCAGCGAATCAAGGACATTGCCACCCCCTCGCCTCCACTCTACGGTGGCCCGGCCCGTGGTGCGCGAAGTCAGGGGCCCACCCATTCGCGTTGGCGGGCCCCTGACCTCGCTGCGGGGCTAACTACGCACCTGACCGACCTTGTGCACGAAGATGGAGTTGGTCGTTCCGGGCACTCCCATGGGGGTTCCGGACACGATGACGAGGTACTCGCCATCGACCGCTCGGCCGGTTTCCTTCAACAGCGAGTCGACGTTGGCGACCATCTCGTCAGTCGTCTCCGCCTTCGCGACGAGTTCCGCCTTGACGCCCCACGACAGCGCGAGGCGCTTCTGGGTCTTCGCGTTCGGCGTCAGCGCGATCATGGGCTTCTCGGGGCGCAGGCGCGACATGCGCTGAGCCGAGTCGCCTGATTGCGTGAACGTGACGATGTACTTGACGTCGAGTCTTTCCGCGATGTCAGCGGCCGCGTGCGTGATCGCTCCGCCACGGGTCTTCGGAACCGCCGTATAGGGTGCGATCCGGTGGCGGCCCTTCTCTTCCGTGTTCTTGATGATGCGGGCCATCGTCTCGACCGTGATGATCGGGAATTCGCCTACCGATGTCTCTCCCGAGAGCATCACGGCGTCGGCGCCGTCGAGAATGGCATTCGCACAGTCGGAGGTCTCGGCCCGAGTCGGAACCGGCGAGTGTGTCATGGACTCGAGCACCTGTGTGGCCACGATGACGGGCTTGGCCTGCGATCGGCACATTTCGATAGCGAGTTTTTGGACGAGCGGCACATCTTCGAGCGGCAGTTCGACGCCGAGGTCGCCGCGCGCCACCATCACACCGTCGAACGCGTCGACAATCTCTTCGAGGTTGGCGACGGCCTGGGGCTTTTCTACCTTGGCGATGACGGGCAGTGTGATGCCCTCTTCGGCCATGATTCGCGCGACGTCGGCATAGTCGGCCGCAGAACGGACGAACGACAGAGCAATAAAGTCGGCGCCGATCTTCAGACCCCAGCGCAAGTCCTCTTCATCCTTGTCGGACAACGCAGGGACCGACACGGCCACACCGGGAAGATTGATGCCCTTGTTGTTGGACACCGGGCCGGGAACGATCACCTTCGTGACCACGTCGGTGTCGCCCACCTCGGTCACCTCAAGACGTACCTTGCCGTCGTCGATCAGCAGCGAGTCGCCGACGTTGCAGTCGCGGGGTAAGCCTTTGAATGTCGTACTGCTGATGTCCTTCGTGCCGACCACGTCGCGCGTCGTGATGGTGAACACATCGCCGACCGCGAGGTCGTGCGGGCCGTCGGCAAACTTTCCCAAGCGGATCTTCGGGCCCTGCAAATCCACGAGCACGGCCACGTTCCGGCCAGCCTCCTGCGCGGCCTGGCGCACGTTGTTGTATACCTGCTCGTGCTCCTGCGCGCTGCCGTGGGAGCGGTTGATGCGGGCGACATCCATCCCCGCATTCACCAGCTTGCGCATGTTCTCCAACGAGGCCGTTGCCGGGCCGATGGTGCAGACGATCTTGGCGTTTCGCATGTTCTCCAACCTAGGGTTTTCAGGCCCGCAACGCGAGGGTTCTCGCATTCACGGGTGCCGGCAACTCGGTGTCGCCGGTGAGGTATGTATCGATCGCGGCCGCTGCGGCCCGCCCTTCGGCAATGGCCCACACCACGAGCGATTGGCCGCGCCCCGCGTCGCCCGCAACGAACACGCCGTCGACTGCCGTAGCGAACTGGTCATTGCGCGCGACGGTGCCGCGGGGAGTGAAACCGATGTGTTCCAACTGTCCCAGAGTGTCGCGCTGTGGTCCGCTGAAGCCCATCGCCAGAAGCACGAGATCCGCGGGAATCTCCTCCTCCGTGCCTGGGGCTGGCCCGCGGGTGCCGTCCGGCATGATCTGGGTGCGGGCCAGGCGCAGCGTCGTGACATGTTCGTTCTCGTCGGCCAGGAACTCGACGCTCGAGGCGAGGAACTTGCGCTGCCCACCCTCTTCGTGCGAACTCGAGACATCGAACAAGACCGGATGCGTGGGCCACGGCTGCGACCTTGGGTCTCGTTGCTCGGGCGGGCGAACACCAATCGCAAGCGTCGTCACCGACTTGGCGCCTTGACGTAGCGCGGTGCCGAGGCAGTCCGAGCCCGTATCGCCGCCGCCGATGATGATCACGTGCTTGTCCTTCGCGGTGATCTGGCGCTCGACGGTGTCGCCCGCTACCACCTTGTTGCTCTGGGTGAGGTAAGGCATCGCAAAGTGGATGCCCCTATAGCGTCGCCCAGGAATGGGCAGATCGCGCGGGACGGTGGACCCAGTACAAATCAGGACGGCGTCGTAGCGGGCCCGTAGGTCGTCCCACTTGATGTCCTTGCCGATCTCCACAGACGTGCGGAATCGTGTGCCCTCGGCCACCATCTGCTCTACGCGGCGATCGATGTGGATCTTCTCCATCTTGAAGTCGGGCACGCCGTATCGCATGAGGCCGCCGATGCGGTCGTCCTTCTCGTAGACGGCGACGGTGTGGCCCGCCCGGGTGAGTTGTTGGGCGGCGGCCATTCCCGCTGGACCGGAACCGACGACGGCGACGGTCTTGCCCGTCTGTCGGGTCGCCTCGATCGGCTGCACCGTGCCACGTTCGAACGCCTTGTCGATGATCGAGACCTCAATGTGCTTGATGGTCACCGCGGGCTGGTTGATGCTCAACACGCAACTGGTCTCGCATGGCGCCGGGCAAATACGTCCCGTGAACTCGGGAAAGTTGTTGGTCGCGTGCAGGCGATCCGCGGCGTCGTCCCATTGGCCGCGCCACACCAGGTCATTCCATTCGGGGATGAGATTGCCAAGGGGGCATCCCTGGTGACAGAACGGGATCCCACAGTCCATGCAACGCCCAGCCTGGCGGTTGAGGGCCTCGGGATCCTTATCGAGTTCGTCCTTGACGTACTTCCAGTCCATGAGGCGTACCGGTACCGGGCGGCTCTTGGGGAGCTCCCGGTCGCGGTGCTTCAGAAATCCACGGGGGTCAGCCACCGGTCACCTCCAAGAAGTCGGCCCAAGCACCCGGCGCGTGAAGGTCCTGCCCCTTGGCGTCGAGTTTCGCGAGCGCCTCACGCACCCGCGCATACTGTGCTGGCAACACGCGAGTGAAACGCTCGGCCGAGGTCTCCCAGTTGGTGAGCAGTTCGCGTCCGCGCGGCGAGTCTGTCTCGGCCACGTGAGCTTCGATGAGCGTACGGACGATGATGACGTCCTCCGGGTCGAGCGGGCTGAGCGTCAATTCCCCGGAGTCCAGGGCGGCCGTGTTGACGCGCTCGCGGCGCAGATCCAGCACGTAGGCAGTGCCCCCCGACATTCCGGCGCCGAAGTTGCGGCCCGTGCGGCCAAGGATCACGGCGGTTCCGCCGGTCATGTACTCGAGCCCATGGTCGCCCACGCCTTCCACCACGGCGGACGCTCCCGAGTTGCGCACCAAGAAGCGTTCGCCCACTTGGCCGCGCAGCAGGATCTGGCCGCTCGTCGCGCCATATCCGATGACGTTTCCGGCGATGACGTCGAGCGCGTCATTGAGCGCCGCCGACTTGTCGGGACGAACGATGACGCGGCCACCGGAAAGGCCCTTGGCCACGTAGTCGTTCGCGTCGCCAAAGATCCTCAGCGTGATGCCCTTGGGCACAAACGCTCCGAACGATTGGCCGGCAGAACCGGTGAAGTCAATGGAGATTGTGTCATCCGGGAGGCCCTCGCCTTTGTAGCGGGTGGTCACCTCGTAGCCGAGCATGGTGCCGACGGTGCGGTGGGTATTGCGCACATCGTGAACGAGCCTGACGGGAGTTCCCTTCTCGAGGGCGGCTTGCGACTGCCTGATGAGCGTGATGTCGAGTGCCTTGTCGAGCCCGTGGTCCTGAGTGGTCGACTGGTGGAGGTTCGCCCCCTCGGGGGGCGCTGCTAGCAGGGGTGCCAGGTCCAGTCCCTGAGCCTTCCAGTGGTCGATCGCTGCCCGGGTGTCGAGCATCTCCACGTGACCCACCGCATCCTCGATGGAGCGCAAGCCCAACCGCGCCAACAGTTCGCGCACCTGCTGGGCGATGAACTCGAAGAACGTCTCCACGAACTCTGGCTTGCCGGTGAATCGATCACGAAGTTCCGGATTCTGGGTGGCCACGCCCACCGGGCATGTGTCCTTGTGACACACACGCATCATGACGCAACCGGACACCACAAGCGGAGCGGTGGCAAAGCCAAACTCCTCCGCACCCAGCAGAGCCGCCATCACCACGTCGCGGCCCGTCTTCAACTGGCCATCGACTTGAACCACGATGCGGTCGCGCAGATCGTTGCGCACCAAGGTCTGTTGGGTGTCAGCCAGGCCGATCTCCCATGGCGCCCCCGCGTGTTTCAGCGAATTCAGCGGACTGGCGCCGGTTCCGCCGTCGGAGCCCGAGATGAGCACCACGTCTGACTTGCACTTGGCGACGCCGGCGGCGATGGTCCCGACGCCGACCTCGGACACGAGTTTGGTGTGCACACGCGCCTTGGGGTTGGAGTTCTTCAGGTCGTGAATGAGTTGCTTGAGGTCCTCGATCGAGTAGATGTCGTGGTGAGGCGGCGGGGAGATGAGGCCCACTCCGGGAGTGGAGTGTCGCGTCTTGGCCACCCACGGATACACCTTCGCGCCCGGGAGCTGTCCACCCTCGCCCGGCTTGGCGCCCTGGGCGAGTTTGATCTGCAGGTCATCGGCGTTCACCAGATACTCGCTTGTCACGCCGAAGCGACCGGAGGCCACCTGTTTGATGGCGCTGCGCCGCTGAGGGTCATACAGCCGCTCGGGAGACTCTCCTCCCTCACCCGTGTTGGACTTCCCCCCGATCTTGTTCATGGCAATGGCGAGCGTCTCGTGCGCTTCCTGCGAGATAGACCCGTAGGACATTGCCCCGGTGGTGAAGCGTTTGACGATGTCGCGTACGGGTTCCACCTCTTCGATCGGGATGGGTTCCCGGTCCGACACGAAGTCGAGCAATCCCCGCAGGGTCATGAGTCGCTTGGATTGGTTGTTGACCCGCTCGGCGTAGTCGTTGAACACGGCGTACTGACGCGTGCGAGTCGAGTGTTGGAGTGTGAAAACCGTCTCCGGGTCAAACAGGTGCTCCTCGCCGTCGCGGCGCCACTGGTACTCGCCGCCCGAGTTGAGGCGGCGGTGGGCGGGACGCTGTCCCGACGCCGGGTAGGCATCGGCGTGGCGTTGGGCCACTTCGTGCGCAATGACGTCGAGGCCCACCCCGTCGATCTGGCTGGGCGTACCGGCGAAATGCAGGTTGACCAGGTCTCGCGACAGGCCGAGAGCCTCGAAAACCTGAGCTCCGCGATACGACGCGATCGTCGAAATACCCATCTTCGACATGATCTTGAGGACGCCCTTGCCTAGCGCCTTGATGAGGTTCTTGACGGCCTGCTCTGCGGTGATGCCTGTGATGTATCCGCGGCGAACCAGGTCCTCGACGGTCTCCATGGCGAGGTACGGGTTGACTGCGCCGGCGCCGTAGCCCACCAGGAGCGCCACGTGGTGCACCTCCCGCACGTCCCCAGCCTCGACGACCAGCGAGAGTTGGGTGCGACTGTGCTGACGCACCAGGTGGTGATGCACGGCGGATGTCAGCAGGAGTGACGGAATCGGCGCGCGGTCGGCGTCCGAGTCGCGGTCGGACAGAATCAGGAAGCTGACGCCGTCTTCGAGCGCGCGGTCCACCTCGCCGAAGATTTCCTCGAGCCGCGTCTCGAGCCCGCGCCCACCGGCATGGACGTCGTACAGCCCCTGAATGCGTCGGGATGAGAACACGCCCCGCAGCGAGGGGTCGGCGTCAATGTGGATGATCTTGGCGAGTTCGTCATTGTCGATCACCGGGAAGTCGAGGATGACCTTACGGGCGTGCTCCGGTATTCCTGCGAGCAGGTTCGGCTCGGGACCGATCGCGCCACCGATCGCCGTGACGATTTCCTCCCGGATGGCGTCCAAGGGCGGGTTCGTGACTTGGGCGAAAATCTGGGTGAAGTAGTCGAACAGCAGTTTCGGTCGGTTCGAGAGCACCGCGATCGGCGTGTCGGAGCCCATGGCGCCAATCGGTTCAGCCGACGTCCTCGCCATCGGCTCGAGGAGGACTTTGAGTTCTTCTTCCGTATAGCCGAAGGCCCGCTGGCGTCGCACCACGGAGGCGCGCGAATGGGTGATGTGCTCCCGCTCGGGCAACTCGGACAGCCTGACGGCGTTTTCTGCGATCCACTGGGCGTACGGGTGTTCGGCTGCCAGCGCGGACTTCACCTCGTCGTCCTCGACGATGCGGCCAGCGGCGGTGTCCACCAACAGCATGCGCCCGGGTTGCAACCGGCCCTTTCGCACGATGCTCGCCGGGTCGATGTTCAGCAGGCCAGCCTCGGATCCACACACCACAAGACCGTCGTCCGTCACCCAGAAACGTCCTGGACGCAACCCGTTGCGGTCCAGCGTTGCACCGATAAGCGTGCCGTCGGTGAAGTGCAGCGCGGCGGGACCGTCCCAAGGCTCGATGAGGGCCGAGTGATACTCGTAGAACGCCCGGCGTGCAGGGTCCATCTCCGTGTTGTTCTGCCATGCCTCGGGGATCATCATCAACACGGCGTGAGGCAGCGGCCGTCCGGCCAGGTGGAGCAGTTCCAACACTTCGTCGAACGACGCCGTGTCGGATGCCGACGGCGTGCACACGGGCAGGAGTTGCTGCACGTCGCCAAGCAGGTCGCAGTGCAGGCGTCCCTCGCGCGCGGCGATCCAGTTGCGGTTGCCGCGTACGGTGTTGATTTCACCGTTGTGCGCGATGAGGCGCAACGGCTGGGCCAACGGCCACGATGGGAAGGTGTTGGTGGAGAATCGCGAATGCACCAGGGCAAGTTCGGACGAATACAGCGGGTCGACCAGGTCAGGAAAGACCTGCTCCAGCTGATAGGTGGTGAGCATGCCCTTGTAGGTCAGGGTGCGTGCCGACAGCGAGGCGAAGAACGGGCCGCCGGTGTTTTCCGCGCGCTTGCGCACCCGGTAGAGCCTACGGTCGAGGTCGATGTCGCTCAATTGGTCGGCCGCGACAAAGACCTGACGGAAGGTGGGCGCGGCCGCACGCGCCGACGGGCCGAGCGAATCGAGCACGACTGGCACGTCGCGCCAGCCCACCACACGGGCTTGCTCGATCGCGGCCGCAGCCTCGAAGGCCGCGATCTCCTTGGCCTCATTGCCGGGCGTCAGGAAGGCAAGCCCGACACCATAGGAACCGTTCTCGGGCAGGTCGAAGTCTGTGACTGCCCGCAGGAACTCATGGGGGATCTGTGTCAGGATGCCGGCGCCGTCGCCTGTTTCCGTCTCTGCGCCCACAGCGCCGCGGTGTTCCAGGTTCTTCAGCGCAGTCAGGCCAAGATCGACGATGTCGCGCCCCGCGTGACCACGCAGCGTCGCCACAAAGGCGACGCCACACGCGTCATGCTCGTAGGCCGGGTCGTACAGTCCCGACGTGGGCTCGTCACCACCATACGTGGCCATTACACCGTCCTTTGCCGTCCCGGCCAACGGCCGTGAACTTCTTCGTATCGGGGCGCCATCGACCCGGTGTACACGCGAACAGCCAGACTACCGCGTTCACCGCGGTCCGCCCGAACCGTCACCCGATGGTGGCGACGTCCTGGTGAGCCGCCGCGAGTTGATCGCGTGGCAACCCCATGCGCCCCGCCTGTCGTCTTCCCCACATGACGAACATGACGATGCCGAGCACCAGCACGCCGATCGACACCCACACGTTGATGCGTAGTCCCGCCACCTGGACCGCCGTGTCGATCCTCAGCATTTCAATCCACAGGCGACCGGACACGTACACCATCACGTAGAGCCAAAAGACCCTGCCACCCCGCAAGTCGAGGCGTCGGTCCAGGTAAACGATCAACGCCACGCCAGCGAGGTTCCAGATCGTCTCGTACAGAAACGTCGGGTGGAAGGTCGCGAACTGCTCAAACCCGTCGGGACGAAATGCGGGATCGATCCGCACGGCCCACGGTAGGTCGGTCGGCCTGCCGAACAACTCCTGGTTGAAGTAGTTGCCCATCCGGCCGATGGCTTGTGCCACGAGGATACCGGGAGCTGCGGCATCCATGAACACAGACAACGCCACACCGTGTCGACGACACCCGATGTATGCACCGAGGGATCCCAAGGCGACCGCCCCCCAGATGCCCAGCCCGCCCTCCCAGATCTTCAGGACCTGGATCGGGTCGCCGCCTTCGCCAAAATACGGGCCAGGGGTGGTGATCACGTGATACAGCCTGCCTCCGACGATGCCGAACGGGATCGCCCACAAGCTGACGTCGCCGACGACGTCGGCCCGTCCGCCGCGTTCGACCCACCGCCTCGTGGTGAGCCACAGTGCGACGAAGATGCCCACCAGGATCCACAGCGAGTAGGCCCGCACCGTCAAGGGGCCAAGGTGGTAGGCAGCCCACTCGGGCGGTGGACTGGGAAAGGACAGGGGTATCACGTCCGGCGCCGGACTCCGCGAGCGAGTTCCTCGGTCTTGGAGCGCAACGCATCGAGGGCGGCGTCCTCGTCGTCGTGGTCGAGCAGGCAGCGCACCAGCGCGGAACCCACGATGACCCCGTCGGCAAAGCGCGCCACATCGGCGGCGTGTTCTCCAGTCGACACACCGAGGCCAACGCACACCCGTGGGGCACCGGCCGCTCGAGTGGCCGCGACGAGCCGCTCGGCCCCGGCACCGACGGACGTACGCTCCCCCGTCACGCCCATGAGCGAGGCAGCGTAGACAAACCCCGTGGTCTCAGCGACCGTCAGGTGGAGGCGCTCCCGAGTCGAACTGGGCGCCACCAAGAAGATGGTGTCGAGATCCCGCGCCCGCGCGGCCGCGAGCCACCCACCAGCCGCGTCGGGGGTGAGGTCCGGCGTGATGGCACCCGAGCCCCCAGCGACAACAAGATCCTGGGCGAAGCGCTCCAGCCCGTACTGCAGCATCGGGTTGTAGTACGACATGACCACGGCGGGAGCGCCCGCCTGCGTGACAGCCCGCACGGCGGTGAAGGCGTCAACGATGTGAGTGCCACCCTGGAGCGCGCGCTCGGCAGCCACCTGAATGGTCGGACCGTCCATCACGGGATCGGAGTACGGCAGGCCCACCTCGACGATGTCCACCCCCGCGTCGACCATCGCCACCATGGCCCGCACCGAACGCTCCACCGTCGGAAAACCCACGGGAAGGTACCCGATGAGGGCCGAACGACCCTCGCCGCGAATCGCGTCGAGCCGGTCGGTCAAGGCGCTCACTGCGATGACTCCTCGTCGAGCAGGTGAAAGTAGCGAGCAGCACTGCCCACATCCTTGTCGCCGCGGCCGGAAAGGTTCACCAGCAAGGTGGCGCCCGAACCGAGCTCGCGACCCAACTTCACGGCCCCCGCAAGAGCGTGCGCCGACTCGATCGCGGGAAGAATTCCCTCAGTGCGTGACAAGAGCCGGAACGCCTCCATCGCCTCGGAATCGGTCACCGGCCAGTACTCGGCACGGCCCATATCGGCAAGCCACGCGTGTTGCGGCCCCACCCCCGGGTAGTCGAGTCCCGCAGAGATCGAGTGTGAAGGCTGCGTCTGACCGTCGGTGTCTTGCAAGACGTACGACATCGCGCCGTGCAACACGCCCGGTCGCCCGCCCGAAATGGCCGCTGCGTGTTTGCCCGTCTCGACCCCGTCGCCTGCCGCCTCGCATCCGATGAGCCGTACACCGGCGTCGTCCAAGAAGGCGTCAAAAATGCCGATCGCGTTCGAGCCTCCGCCCACGCACGCCAGGACGGCGTCGGGCAGTCCACCGAGCGCCACCATCTGCTCGCGTGCCTCCTGGCCGATCACACACTGAAAGTCACGGACCATTTCGGGGAACGGATGGGGGCCAGCTGCGGTGCCGAAGACGTAGTTGGTGGTCTCGACGTTGGCCACCCAGTCGCGGTACGCCTCGTTGATGGCATCGCGCAACGTGCGCGAACCGGTGGTGACCGGGACCACCGTGGCGCCGAGCAGCCGCATGCGGGCCACGTTGAGCGCTTGGCGTTCGGTGTCCTCTTCGCCCATGTAGACGGTGCATTCGAGATCCATGAGCGCGGCGGCCGTGGCCGATGCGACACCATGTTGGCCGGCGCCAGTTTCGGCGATGACGCGCGTCTTGCCGATCCGTTTGGTCAGGAGGGCTTGCCCGAGGACGTTGTTGATTTTGTGCGAGCCCGTATGGTTGAGATCCTCTCGCTTGAGAAACACCCGCGCGCCGCCGCAATGCCTGGCAAATCGCGGGACCTCTGTCACGATCGAGGGGCGACCCGTGTAGTCCCGTGCCAGCCTGGCCAACTCTTCACCGAAGGCAGGATCGTGCTTGGCCTTGTTATAGGCGTCGGTCAGTTCGTCGAGAGCGGCAACCAGCGCCTCGGGCACAAACCGGCCCCCGAACGCACCAAAATAGGGTCCGGCTGCGCCGGAAAGCACTGAGGTCACGGACGCACCGCTCGCAAGGCAGGGTGCGCCCCTGCGGCGACCATCTCCGCAACGGCGGCCCGCGGGTCCTTGTCCTTGACGAGCGCCTCCCCAACGAGCACCGCATCGGCACCCATACGCGCATACTCGACCACGTCGTGGCAGCCCCGAATGCCGGACTCAGCGACTTTGACGATGCCGTCGGGAATGGTCGGAGCCACACGGGAAAACGTGCCTCGATCGACCTCGAGTGTCTTGAGGTTGCGGGCGTTGACTCCGATAACCCGGGCACCCGCGTCGACCGCGCGCCTGACCTCGAGTTCGTCGTGCACCTCGACCAGCGCGCACATGCCCAGCGAGTGAACCCGCTCGATGAGACTCTCGAGGACCATGGGTTCGAGCGCGGCAACGATGAGGAGCACCATGTCCGCCCCGTGGGCCCGTGCCTCCCACACCTGGTACGGCGTGACGATGAAGTCCTTGCGCAGAATCGGCACGTCAACCTTGGAGCGCACATCGTCGAGATCGTCCAGCGAACCGCCGAATCGGCGTTGCTCGGTGAGCACCGAGATGACACTTGCACCCCCAGCCTCGTACTCCGTGGCAAGGGCTGCGGGATCGGTGATCTGAGCGATCTGCCCCTTGGAGGGGCTGGAACGCTTAACCTCGGCAATGACCGAAACCTCGGCCGTCTGAAGTTTCTGGAGCGCGTCAACGGCACTCGGCCGCCGTGCGGCGCGAGTCTTCAACTCGGCCATCGAAGTGGCGAGTTCGCGCACTGTCAGATCATTGCGGACACCTGCGACGATGCCGTCGAGAACACTCATGGGTTGCCACCTCCCCGGCCTCAATGGTACCGCCGTCCGGCACCCTTCAGGACCGGTAGTCCACCCTCGCGGGCTTTCGGTGCACCCGGTAGACGAGCGATGGGTCCCACCTTCGTCGGCCCGAAGAACGTCGCCTTCGCGATGGCGGCGCACTACCCGCATCGGTCGCGGACGGCCGCCGCGTCACCGCCGTGTGGGCGCGTGGCGGCAGGCGCAGGCACCTGGCCGCGGACAAAGGGACTCACCACGCGCGCACCTAGCGCCGAGGTTGCCCATGACCGAGCGCCCGCAAGAGCGCGCCCACGACCAGCGCGGCGACAAACACCCCCACGCCTATCCATACGAGTACGAAGAGCGGAATCATCAAGCCGACCGCCGCAAAGAGCGCACCCAACACGATGAGTCCGTTCGTGGCCCACCCTGCACGCGTTCGGCCGTGATTGCGCGGCGCCACGGCGGGAAGGTTTTCGGGGTCGATCTGGTGGGACATGGCGATCACTCCTTCGGGGACTTGGGCACGAGTCTAGTCAGAACCAGAAACCACCAGGCGGTTGGCGCGCGCGACGGCTCTCAACATGGCGGCCGCCTTGTCTCGAGTCTCCTGGGCCTCCGTGGCAGGGACCGAATCCGCCACAATACCTGCGCCAGCTTGGACGTGGGCCAGTCCCGACTCGATGATTGCGGTGCGGATCGCGATCGCCAGGTCCATGTTGCCCGCGAAGTCGAAGTACCCGATCGCGCCTCCGTAGAAGCCGCGGCGCACGGGTTCGAGTTCGTCGATGAGCGCGATGGCCCGCGGCTTGGGCGCCCCGGACAGGGTGCCGGCGGGAAACGTGGCGACGAACGCGTCGAGCGCGTTCGCGTGCTCTTCGAGTTCGCCGACGACGGTGGAGCAGATGTGCATGATGTGGCTATAGCGATTCACCGCCATGAACTCGACGACCTCCACCGATGTCGGCACGCACACCTTCACAAGGTCATTGCGCGCCAGGTCCACCAGCATCACGTGCTCGGCGACCTCCTTCGGGTCTGCCAGCAACTCACTCTCCAGCGCCTTGTCCGCCTCCGGGGACGCACCCCGGGGCCGGGACCCCGCGATCGGGTACGTGAGCACCGCGCGTTCCTTCACGGTGACGAGCGATTCAGGGCTGGCGCCCACGATCGCGAAGCACCTGCCGTCGGCGTCTTCGCACTCCATGTAGTACATGTAGGGGCTGGGGTTGAGAGTGCGTAGCACCCGGTAGACATCGAGCGCGGAGGCCGTGCATTCAGCGTCGAAACGTTGGGCTGGTACCACCTGGAAGACCTCCCCCTCACGGATGGCGTCCTTGGCGTACTTCACCATTTTCTCGTACTCGCCGACGTGGGACCGGGCCGACACCTCCCCTTCGGGCGCCTGTGCATCGATCGCCATGGCAGGCAGTCGGGGGGCCGACGCCAAAGCCCCCTCCATCGCATCGATACGTGAGACAGCCGCAACGTACGCCTCATCGATGCCGGTCGGTTGTGCATCGGTGTTGACGGCGTTGGCCACCAGCCACACTGAGCCGTCGACGTGGTCGAGCACCGCAAGATCGGTCACCAGGAGCAAGTGGGCATCGGGCAGGTCGAGTTCTCGGATCGCATCGGCCGGGAGTGTGGGCTCCCATTGGCGCACGATGTCCCAACCCATCGCGCCGACGAGACCGCCCGTGAGCGGCGGCAAACCGGGGATGGGCTCGGAGGCAAGCACAGCGAGAGCCTGCCTGATCGTGTCGAGGGGGGCTCCGTCGTCGAGCCCTGTGGGAACGTCTCCCACCCACCGCGCGGTGTCTGCCACCACCGTGAGGGTTGCCTGCGCGCGCACACCCACGAAGGAGTAGCGGGAGCGCGAGCCGTCGGGCTGGGCGGACTCGAGAATGAACGTGCCCGGTCGGGACGCCGCAAGGGCTGCGTAGACGGCCACCGGGGTCCACCCGTCCCCCAAGAGTCGGCGCGTCACCGGCACCACGCGGTGGGTCTGCCCCAGCGCCACGAACTCATCGCGTGAAGGCCAGGTGTCGCCCCAGTCGAGAGCCGGGGCGGCGACCGGCCGTGGTGTCACGACGCCTTCCCGACACCAAGTTCGAGAGGCCCACCCTTGTCGAAGCAGGACTGCCGTCCGGTGTGGCATGCGGGCCCGGTCTGCTCGACTGTCAAGAGCACGGCATCGCCGTCGCAGTCTAACTCCGCGCCCACCACGCGTTGAACGTTGCCCGACGTCTCGCCCTTGCGCCATATCTCGTTGCGGCTACGGCTGAAGTACACGCCGCGGCGCGTGCGCAGCGTCTCCTCGAGTGCGTCGTCGTTCATCCATGCGACCATCAATACTCGCCGCGTCGCGGCGTCCTGCACCACCGCGCACACGAGGCCAGCCTCGTTGCGCTTGAGTCGCTCGGCGATCCCCGGATCCAAAGGCATGGCACCTATCCTTCCACGGCGTCCCTGCCTGGTCACTCAGTCGCGCGTCTGAGCGACCCATGCGCGGTGAAGGCGCGCGTAGGGCCCGTTCGCGCCCACGAGGTCGCCGTGCGGCCCGAATTCGACCAACTCCCCATTCTCCATCACCGCCACCAGGTCTGCCCTCTCGGCCGTCGACAGTCGGTGCGCAATCACGACGGTGGTGCGCCCCGCCATGAGGCGCTCCATTGCGCGCGAGATTCGCACCTCGGTCGCGGGGTCCACGGCCGATGTCGCCTCGTCGAGGATGAGCACGTCGGGGTCGCGCAGATACGCCCTGGCAATGCTCACCAGTTGACGCTCCCCCGCGCTGAGGAGTTCGCCTCTGGCTCCCACCTGGGTGTCGAGCCCGTGGGCCGTCGTCTCGAGCCACGCCGTGAGGCCGAGAGCCGCGAAGGCGTCCTTCGCGGCGTCGCGCAGATTCTCCGAATCCGTGTCCGGGCGCGCGTAGACCAGGTTGTCGAGCACCGTCCCCTCGAAAAGAAAGCCCTCTTGAGGCACCACGGCGAGGCGCGAACGCAGCTCCGCAAAAGTGACGTGCCGCACGTCGACGCCGCCCACCCTGATGTGTCCCGACGTGGGATCGAAGAATCGAGCCAGCAGCCGGGCTAGGGAGGTCTTTCCCGAACCCGTCTGTCCGACTACCGCGAGGCGGTTGCCCGCCGGGACGCTCAGCGAGATCCCCTTGAGGACCTCGTCGTCGTCGTCATACGTGAGCCGTACCGCGTCCACGGTCAGGCCCACCTCGCCAGCGGGAAGCGGTATCGGCACGTCAGGCTCGGCGACCGTGGTGGGTGCGTCCACCAACTCGATGACACGCTGCCACCCGACCATCGCTCGCTGCATCTCGGCCAGCATCTCGACAATCCACATGAGCGGACCGGAGAACATGTAGACCAGCAACGCGAAGGCCGCCACCGTGCCCACCGACAGTTCGCCCCTGACGCCAAGCGCCGTGCCAGCGACAAGGGCGGCCCCTGTCGCGACAGACTGACCAAAGGCGGTCATGGAGAAGCTCGCGGAGGACAGCCACGAGGCGCGCCGCTCCCGTCGCGCGATGCCGGCGATCTCCGCGCGCAAATGCGACCTCATGCGCTCCTGCACGCCGTAGGACCGGATCGTCGCGACCCCCACCAACTGCTCGGAGGTGCGGCCCAACAGGTCAGCCATGCGCGCCCTGATGTCGGAGAAGGCGCCGCGGATGACGGGCTGGAATTTGAGGGTGACCACGAGCAACGGGACGTAACTTGCGATCACGACCAAGGCGAGTTGCCACGAGTACACGGCCATGACCACCAACACCACGGTGGACTCGAGCGCAGACACCACCATGCCTGCGCCCGTCCACTGCATGAGATCGCGCATGGTGTCCACGTCGCCGGTGACGCGAGACACATAGCGCCCGCGCTGCTCCGAGTTCTGGGTCAGGACCGACAGGCGATGCACATTGTGGAATGCTCGCTTGCGCAGTGTCGCCAGCCCCGCCTCCGCGGCGATCACCATGCGGCGGCGCACTCGCCATTCGACGAACATCGAGATGACCACCACAATTGCGCCGCCGGCAACGAGCCATTGCACGATAGTGACGTCGACTCCGGAATCCGCCAACAGCCCTTCATCCGTCACGCGTTGCGTGAGGTACGGGATGGTCGCGCGCGCCGATGCCGCCACCAGGGCAAGCAGGAGCGTCACCCTGAGTCCCTTGTGAAGTTCCGGGGAGATGGCGAAGCCGCGAGCGAAGGTTTCACGCAGTCCCATCCGGGACTCTTCCTCGGGCGCGGCTCCCGCGCCGGGTGCTGTGGTGCTCACCCGGGTTCACCCGCCTCGTCTGGCCTGCGTTGCGAGTCAACCTCGTACGCAGTCACCAACTCCCGGTAGCCGGGGTCGCGCGCGATCAACTCCCGGTGGGAGCCTGCATCGACGATGGTGCCGTCGTCCACGTGGATCACCCTGTCCGCCAGCACGATGGACGCCAACCGATACGCGATGAGCAGCACGGTGGGGCCTTTCCCGTCGGCGCGCAGCGCCGCCAGGATCTGCTGCTCCACGCCCGGGTCGACCGCCGACGTCGCGTCGTCGAGGATCAAGACGCGCGGCTCCCGCACGAGCGCCCTGGCGATGGCGATGCGCTGACGTTGACCGCCCGACAGGTTCATGCCCCTTTCCTCGAGTGTGGCGTTCAGGCCTTCACCGTGGTGGCGCAGGCCGTGCACCAGGTCGTCCACCGCAGCGCGCCGCAACGCGGTCCACACCTCGTCGTCCGGGAAGTCTTCGCCAAGGGTGATGTTCTCGCGCACCGTTCCGGCAAACACAAAAGCCGTCTGCGGGACGAGCGCCACGTGAGTTCCAAGCGCCTGCACCACCCGAATGTCCGTGTGGTCGATCAGCACCTCGCCGCCGACGGCGCGCGACAACCGTGCCGCAGCAAGCGCCACCGTCGTCTTTCCCGCGCCGGTCGCGCCCACCAAAGCGGTCACGGTACCGGGCTGTAGTTCGAGCGAAACATCCCGCACGATGATGACCGGTTCGCCATCGCCGTCGTCGGCGGCGACGTGCGCCGACCTAAAGGCGACATGCCCGGCCCCCTCGCGCGGCACCGCCACATGCCCGGGCTCGTCGACCTCTGTTGCGGCCGCCGAGATCCGTGCGACGCGCTGGAACGACACGAGTGCCGAGGGCATCTGCCCCAACACCCATCCCACGCCGCGAATCGGCACGGCCATGAGCGCCAACAGGTAGATGGCAGTCACCACGTCCCCGACGCTCACCGCACCCGCTGCCGCACGGTGGGCCCCGACCACCATGATGGCAAGCGAACTGAGCGGCACCAGCGCGTCCATGAGTGGCTCAAACCAGCTGGAGACCGCCCCCACCCGCGTGTCGGCGTCGCGCAGCGCGTCGACCTTGGTCGTGAAACGTGCCGACTCGCGCCCTTCGGCGCCCAACGCCTTCACGACGGTGCCGCCCTCGAAAGACTCGTGCGCGATGGTCGAGACCTCGGCGCGCAGGCTCTGACCCGCGTCCCACAAGGGACTGATGACTCTTTCGTACAGCGCATTGACCACCAGAATTGCGGGGATCACCGTCAATGCGGTGATGGCGATCCACGTGTCCATGTTGACCAGACGGTAGCCAGCCGCGATCATCATGGTGAACGAGCCCACGGTGAAAGCCAACGGCTGCAGGGGGTTGGTGGCCGTCTCGGAGTCGGACGACATCGCCGACAACATCCGACCGGCAGGGTTTGCGCGATGCCAACCGAGCGGCAACGCCGCGATGGCGTCTGCCACGACGGTGCGGTGGCGGGCCCCCACCGACGCGACTGCACCACCTTGGACGCCGCGCCGAATCACGATCAGCACGGCGTTCACCAGGCCGATGCCGACGAAGACGGCGCCCGCCAGCAGCACGGCCCGTCCCGGGTCTTGGGTGCGTTCGCCCCACCACCCCTGAATCGGTTTGCCATCGATAGCCGGGATGACGACCTGGTCGACGATGAGGCCCAGCACGGAACCGAAGACGACGGTGAGGACGCCAAAGACTCCGGCCGCGCCGATGGCGACGCCAAAACGGCGCGGAGCGGTGCGCAGAGCATGACCGAGAACCTGGAGTGACTTTGCTCCGTAGGAGCCGTGCAGATCGTATTCGGCCCGCTTCGCCTGCTGCGCCCGCCTCACCGGACCGCGATGCCTGCGGAGCGCATCGCTTCCTTCACCTCGCCGATCGACAGCGCTCCAAAGTGGAACACGCTCGCGGCGAGCACGGCATCGGCGCCCGCCTGGGCGGCCGCAACAAAGTCCTCCGCCCGGCCAGCACCGCCGGAGGCAATCAATGGTATCGAGACCACGTCCCGCACTTCCTTGATCATGGACAGGTCGAAACCGCTCGTGGTGCCGTCGGCGTCCATCGAGTTGAGCAGGATCTCTCCTGCGCCCCGCTGGGCGCCCTGACGTGCCCACTCGATCGCATCGATACCCGTACCGCGGCGCCCCCCGTGCGTGGTCACCTCGTAGCCTGAGACCGTCGCCGTGTCGCCCTGGCATCGACGCGCGTCGACGGACAAGACCAGAACCTGGTTGCCGAACCTGCGCGCGATCTCGGAGATGAGTTCCGGTCGCGCAATGGCGGCTGTGTTGATTCCCACCTTGTCTGCTCCCGCACGCAACAGGCGATCGACATCGTCGGTGGTTCTGACGCCACCGCCCACCGTCAGCGGCACGAAGACCTGTTCCGCAGTTCGCTTGACCACGTCGTACATCGTCTCGCGGCCCCTAGACGAGGCGGTCACGTCGAGGAACGTCACCTCGTCCGCGCCCTCGCTGCCATAGCGATACGCGAGTTCGACAGGGTCGCCGGCGTCGCGCAGGTTGGCAAAGTTCACACCCTTGACCACGCGCCCGTTGTCGACGTCCAGACACGGGATGACGCGCACCGCGACGCCCATCAGATTTGCCCGTTCCACACGTCGAGGATGTCGATCACGTAGATCAGTGGCCCCTCCCCAGGGTAGGCCCACTCCTCCGGGGCCACCACCATGACCTGGGAGCCAGCCGTCTGGTCGATCAGCCCCTCGTCGAGCGCCCGCACCAATGTGCCGACACCCACCTGCCCCTCGAAGGGGGCTTGCTCCGGTGGCCACGACGTCTGACGTACGTCGCCAGCCTTCCAGGACTTGGTGCCCTTTTCGCCATCGCTGCCATAGACGACCTTGATTTGAGCCACCACGAACGAGCCGGGTACGATCTGCGGGCCCTCGCCCTGCACCAGTGTGGATATCGTCAGATCCGCGGGATATTCGCCGTCGGGTGTGAGGGTGATCTCCGGCTCGCCAGTAGCGGTCACGCTCACTTGCGGAAGCGTGTCGTCGACCTGCAGCCTGTCCCCGACCGCACGGTCCGACAGCACATCGATGACGATCACGATGGCGGGTTCATCCCCAGACTGGCCCGCGGGCGGCGAAACGGACAACACGCGCGTTCCAACTCGTGCCGACAACAGCACCGTGTAGATGTCGTCGCCGAGCAGTTCGGGAGCCAGGAGGAAAGACCGTGGCAGGCCGTCGTACGTGTTCTCGAGGACCTCGCCAGTGGCGAGGGACTGAATGTACATGTCCAGCAGTAGCGGCTGTCCGTCCACCAATTTCTCGCCATCACCCTGCCAGATCACCTTCGATTGACGTGACGCGAACTCGACCTCTCGCGGCCACGCGATCGTCGGCGCAAGGGTGTCGGACGGACCGACCGTGATCATGGAGATGTCGCCCGAGGTGACCGACGGCGAAGCGCCCGCACTACCGGCTGCGGAACATCCCGCAAGGCTCAGGGCGGCAATCACCACCGCTACCGTCGCACGACTCATGCTCACTCCCGACACAGATCCACCAGCATACGTACCGCCGTCACCCATCCAGGGCCGCCAGGAGAACGTCGACACGTTCGTCGACGTTCCTGAAGGGGTCCTTGAGCAGCACCGTTTGCGGCTGCGTGCCCGACACCTTCAGATGTACCCAATCCACCGTATAGTCCCTGCCAGACGCCAACGCCTCACGCACGAAGCGCCCGCGCAGGGAGGCCCGTGTGGTGGCCGGTGGCTCCGTTGTCGCACGCACGATGTCGTCCTCCGAGACAACCCGGGACACCAGTGCGTCCGCCTGCAGCCGGTTGAACAGTCCGCGCGTGGGCGACACGTCATGGAAGGCCATCTCCAGGCGTGCCAGGCGCGGATCGTCCAGGGGGCAGCCGAGCCGGTTCCGGTAGCGTTCGAGAAGGCGGAATTTCACGGCCCACTCGAGTTCCGTCTCGACGTCCGAGGTGCTTCCCGTGCGAACCGCCACGATGGCGCGCTCCCACAGGTCGAGCACCTGCTCCGTCTCTTCCGTTCGCTCGATCACGTCGTCCAGCCGTCCGCGCACCGCCTCAAGGCACGCCTCTTGGAGATCCGCTCCCGTCATGCGTCGGCCATCCGCCAGTTCGACCGTGGCCGCGCCCGTGACGTCGTGGGCAATCTGCCTGATGGCCTGCATCTCGTGGGCGAGGGCGAGGTCCGGCAGGGCCAGCCGTGCCTCCAGGATGCGCAACAGCAGGTCTGTCGAGCCCACCTTGAGGCGCGTGGTGGGCTCGGCCATCGTGGAGTCACCCACAATCACATGCATCCGCCGATACAGATCTGCGTGAGCGTGAGGTTCGTCGCGCGTGTTGATCATGGGGCGCGACCGCGTCGTCGCCGAACTCATCCCCTCCCACATGTGGTCGGCACGCGGTGAAAAACTATAGTGCGCCCCGTGAGGCGTACGGGTGATGCACCCCGAGCCGGCGACGATCTGCCGCGACACGAAGAACGGCAACAGAACCGACGCGAAGGCTTTGAAGTCCGCACGCCTGCGCACCAAGTAGTTCTCATGACAACCGTAACTGTTGCCCGCCGAGTCGGTGTTGTTCTTGTACAGGTAGATCGAACCTTCAAGCCCGGCCGATGCGAGACGGGTCTCGCCCGTGGCGACCAGGTCCTGCACGATCCTCTCCCCCGCCTTGTCGTACGCCACGAGGTCGCTCAACGAATCGCACTCGGCGGTCGCGTATTCCGGATGTGCCCCCACGTCGATGTAGAGCCGTGAGCCATTCGTGAGGAACACGTTCGAGGATCGCCCCCACTCGACCACCGAGTGGAACAGGTGCCCGGCGACCTCCTCCGGAGTCACCGCTCGCGAGTTCGGGGCATCGAAGTGGAGCCCGAACTCGGTTTCCAGGCCCATGATTCTGCGCGCCGGATCCACCTCTTGGGCTGGCGGCACCTCGCCGAACATCATGTGAGGTTACTGCCCGCCCTTTTGGACAAAGGATCGAACAAACTGCGACGCGTTCGTCTGAATGGTGTCGTCGATCTCGTCTAGCAGCGAGTCGAGCGCATCGGTACTGGACTGCGCCGTGGGGGCGGCCGGAGCGTCCGGCTCCGGAGCGTCTTCTTCGAAGGGAGACGACGATGATGTGGTCTGAGGCATGCCTCCAGCCTAGCCGCGTGTGTGGGTCCGTGCGGGCCCCGTCTGGGCCAGCAACGCGTCGACAAGTGGGTGGCTATTGACGTGTGGATCCGGCAACGCGACCACCTCAAGGTGGCCGTGCTCGGCGTCCCGGTCCAGCACGATGGTCGACCAACTGGCCGCGTCCACGATGTCGCGACGCCCGCTCACCATCCGCCCCCTGAGCCACGCCCGGGTGGTGGAGGGCGGGGTGGTCATCGCATGCTCGATCTGAGCGTCCGACACGACGCGCTCCACGGCACCCGCCGCGCTCAAGCGTGCCGCAAGCCCGCTACCCAGTTCGCTCCATTGGAGATCCGCAGCGCGAAGGCGGTCGTCGTCCCACGTCGGCACCTGGCTTCGCCCATCCGTGCCCACGGTCGCGTAGCGCTCTCGCATGCGTCCGAACAGGCGGAGTTTGGCCACCCACTCGACGTCTCGGTGCGCCGCCAAGGGTTCGCGTCCAAGCTCATCGATCACCCTTTCCCAGCGCTCAAGCACTCGGGTGTCCTCGGCATCGCTCGCGTAGTCCCGCGCAATGGTCAGGAGCGCTCGCTGAATGTCGACAGCGGTGGCGTGCTCCCCGGAGGCCAGTCGGAGCCGATGGCGCAGGGTGAGGTCGCGGGACACCGCGCCCACCTCCGCCACAGGGTCCGCAAGCGCGAGAACGTCGAGCCTATCGTCGTCGGCCTCCACGGCCGACAGGACCAGTGACGTCGCGCCGACCTTGAGGTAGGTGGGAATCTCCATCGAGTTGGCGTCGCCAGTAATGATGTGGAGCCGCCGCCACTTGCGGCGATCGGCATGCGGTTCGTCCCTGGTGTTGACGATGGGGCGTCTCAGCGTGGTCTCAAGACCCACCTCTGTCTCGATGTAGTCGGCGCGTTGGGAGATCTGGAATCCGGGCGTCTCACCATGGGTGCCGATGCCGACTCGCCCGGCCCCCACCACGACCTGGCGGCTGACGAGGTGTGGGATGAGCCGCCGCGCGAGGTCGTCGAAGGCGACACCCCGTGTCACCAGGTAGTTCTCGTGCGTGCCATAGGAGGCACCCTTGCCGTCGACGTTGTTCTTGTACAACGCCACATCGTCGCCTTGTGCGCGCATCTGCGCTGCCGCCGCGAGCACAATGCGGTCTCCTGCGACGTCCCACACCACCGCGTCGTGTGCGCTCGTCACCTCGGGACCGGAGTATTCCGGATGTGCATGATCCACGTAGAAACGCGCACCATTGGCCAACACCGCGTTGAGGTGGGCCGGATCTTCCCACGAGCCGCGCCTCCTGCGTAGGGTGACACCTCGGTTCAGGTCCGAATATTCGGGGCTGTCGGTCAGCAGGTCGGCGGTTGCATAACGCCTCTGCCTGCGCATGCCACGCAGGTCCATGAGCGGATCCTCGCCGCCGTAGTCCCACCGAGTCGAGGAGTTGCCCAACCACACACGGCACGCCTGGACAAGGTGCGACGACAACAGGATCGGGTTGGCTGCCGGGTTTCCCGGCTCGGTGACGCCGTACTCCGTCTCGATCCCCACGACCCGCATCAGTACTCGCCGAACTCCCGGGCGGCGACCGACCGTGCCTCATGGAGCTCTTGGTCGGCTGCGGCCAGCAGGTGTGGCGTCGACACACCCTTGTCGCCACCGCCGACGTGATGCTTGATGGCGCGCGTCTTGGCTCGGTCCACCATGTTGCGCAACAGCGCGCCCGACATGTACCTCGCCGAGTCGTCGTCGTGGAAGAGTCTGGCCACCGAGGCGGCGATCATCGCGGCCGCCGTAGCGCGACGATCACCACCGTGCCTGGCCACTTCACCAACGTCCAGCGGTAGGTCATCGGTGAGGTACTTGGCAAGAATGTCGATCGAGGCCTTCGGGTCCGGTCGGGAGATTTCGATCTTGACGTCAAGGCGCCCGGGACGCAGGATCGCCGGATCGATCATGTCTTCGCGGTTGGAGGCGCCGATCACGATGACGTTGCCGAGCGCCTCGACACCATCGAGTTCCGTCAGCAACTGCGGCACGATGGTGGTCTCCATGTCGGAACTGACTCCCGCGCCGCGCGCGCGAAACAGCGCATCCATCTCATCGAAGAACACCACCACCGGCGCCCCCGTGTGCGCCTTGGCTCGTGCCCGCTCGAAGATCGTGCGGATGTAGCGCTCCGTCTCGCCCACATACTTGTTGAGCAGTTCCGGGCCCTTGACGGACAAGAAGTAGCTACGATCCGAACCGGTCGCCTCACCGAGCGAGTGGGCGACGGCCTTCGCAATGAGCGTCTTGCCACAACCGGGAGGCCCATAGAGCAACATGCCCTTGGGGGGTTGGAGGACGTGTTCGCGATACAGTTCGGGGTAGCGAAGCGGCAACTCGATGGCGTCGCGGATGCGTTCGATCTGGTCGCCGAGGCCGCCGATGACCGAGTAGTCGACGTCGGGGACCTCCTCGAGCAGCAGTGCCTCGACGCCGGTGCGCTCGACCTTCTGCGACGCGAACCCGGTACGAGGATCCATGATGACGGTGTCACCCTCGTGAACGCGGACGCCGGTGTCGCCGCCGATGAGGATCACCACACGTTCGTCCTCGCCGCGAGACACCACCAGAATCCGGTCATCGTCGATGACCTCCCGCACGATCGCTGCCTGACCCGCCCGCTCCGGCTGCGCGACGCCCACGATCACGCTCATCGCATTGAGGAGGACCTCGTCGCCCGGGGTGAGGCCGTCGGCCACGGCGGGAAGCACCGCGACCCGCATGCGTCGGCCGTTGGCGACGATATCGGCGTGTTTGTCCGCCCACTGCACGAACGTGGCAAAGGTCTGGGGAGGCGCCGACATTTCGGCCAGCGTGGTGCGCATCTCGCCCAGTTGGTCTCGCGCCACCTCGAGGAGGCGCTGTAGTTCGCCGTTGCGCTTGTTCAACGCGGCAATGGTGTCCTGAGCGTCAACCACCGTCATCCCTCTCCTTGCCCTGCTCCACGATTCGTCACGTCACGCCTGACCTTGCGCACCTTCTTGTCCGACACCGGCCGTTCCCCGAGGTCTTCTGGCGACCAATGCGCTGGTGGCGCGGAGGTTCCTTGAGGCCTGCGGTGCCTGATCGGTGCCTCGACTCCCGGCGCCATCCGGCGCGAGGTCAGCAGAAATCCGGTGTGTCCCACCATCCGGTGGTCGGGCCGAACCGCGAGACCCTCAAGGTGCCACGTCCTTGCCATCGTCTCCCAAGCCCGCGGCTCTGTGAAATCGCCGGTGCCCTTGAGGTCTTCTGCCAACCGCGACAACTGCGTGGTGGTCGCCACGTAGGCGACGAACACGCCTCCGGGCGTGAGCGCATGCGCCGCCGCCTCCAGATTCTCCCACGGCGCCAACATGTCGAGAACCACGCGATCGATGCTGGCTTCGTCGAGTATGCGGGCGTGCTCGTCAAAGTCACCGATGCGAATCTGCCATGCAGGGTGCGCCGTTCCAAAGAAGGCATGGACGTTGGCCCGCGCGATGTCCGCGAAGTCCTCGCGACGCTCGATCGACACAACCGAACCCTGGTCGCCCACCGCCCGGAGCAACGACATACTCAGTGCTCCGGAACCCACGCCAGCTTCGAGCACCCGCGCACCCGGGTAGACATCTGCGTACTGCACGATCTGAGCGGCGTCCTTGGGATACACCACGGCTGCGCCGCGGGGCATCGACATGACAAAGTCGCTCAACAGCGGTCGCAACACCAGGTAGTCGATGCCCGCCGTGTTGCGCACCACTGTCCCCTCTGGGCAACCGAGAATCTCGTCATGTTTGAGATAGCCCCGATGCGTGTGGAAGGTGGCACCTTCTGCCAGCATGATCGTGTGATGCCTGCCCTTGGGGTCGGTCAGTTGCACACGGTCGCCGACCCGCAACGCACCACGGCGTTCGGCGGCGCCCACAGGGCCGGGCAGGGTCATGCGCGCCAGTCTACGGGCCTACTTCAGCGCCGCGACGACGTCGACCAACCTCACAATTCCGACGATGGCGTCGCCGTCGCGCACCACCCAGACGTCCGTTCTTCCCCACCATTGTCGCAGCGCGGGGATCATGATGTCCGATGCGGCGTCGGCGGCAATCTCTGCCCCGCGAGGAACCGGCGTCGTCACGGACTGGAGCGATGTGGTGACGCGAGCCGACTCCGGAACGGCCTGCGCCAGATCGACCGGGAACCGGCCCGCAGCGGCTGCGTCGGCACCCAGCACCACGACCTCTTGTGCCCCAGCGGAGTCCGCGGCGGCAAGTGCCTCCTGTACCGACGCCGTGTATGGCACTGCGACCGCGACCCGCATGATCCCGGATACATCGATTCCGTCCCGACGCAGCATCGTCGAGGAGAACGCGAGCGCTGCCGACGCCGCGGGCCACAGGATTGAGAACACCAGGACGGCGACCAACACGGCGGTCAGTGAGGGGCGGTTTCCGCGAAGGAGGGGGGCGGCGATCGCGTACACGACCACACCGAGGGCGACCACGCGTCCGCCCCATGCAGCCACCACGGTGCCGCGATGGCGATTTCGGGTGACCGCCCACACGATCGACTCCAACACCCGCCCGCCATCCATGGGAATACCCGGCAACAGGTTGAATGCGGCCAGGAGCAGGTTGGCCCACGCAAGGTACGCGACGACGGCACCGCCCACTCCGCCCATGTCGGTGACGGCCATCGTGACGCCCGCCAGACCCGCGATGAGAAGATTCATGGCGGGCCCTGCCGCAGCCGTCACGCCGTTCACGGTGGGCGTCATCTTGCTCGATTCGAAACTCGTGTGACCCCCCCACAGGGTGAGGACGATTTCCGTGACGGCGCGGTCGAAGGAACGTGCCGCGATCGCGTGCGCGATCTCGTGAAGCAACACGGAGCCCATGAGCGCGACGGCCAGGAGCGCCCCAATCGACAGCGTCCGTGCCGTCGTCTCGCCTGAAGCGGAAGCGAAGACGTACGCCAGGAGCGCCAGCATCACCAACGTGCCGGGCTGAACGATCACCTGCGCGCCCAATACCCGGCCCACCAGAATCCCTCGCGTACGGCGCTCTTCCATGTGAGTACGCTAGCCCTTCGGACGGATGTCGGACGCCCGCCCTAGGCTTGTGGTATGTCGATCACCCCTGGATTGTCCCCGTCCCGAGCGAACGATTTCGCGCAATGCCCTTACCTGTACCGGCTCAGGGTGATCGATCGCGTGCCAGAAACGCCTCAACGCGCCACGAGTCTGGGGACCCTGGTGCATGCGGTACTCGAAAGACTCTTCGACATGCCCGCTGCCCGGCGCAATACCGACGCGGCGCGCGGGTTGGTCCAGCCCGCCTGGGAGGATCTGGTGGCTCGTAGCCCCGACATGGCCGAACTCGTCGTGGATTCCGTGCAGCGAACCCAATTCTTCGACGATGCTCGCTCGCGGCTGGACACCTACTTCATCGTGGAGGACCCGACCCGGCTTGAGCCGTATGGTCGCGAGGTCAGACTCGAATCGTCGCTCGCGGGCGGTCCTGCCATTCGCGGAGTGATCGACAGGATCGACAAGGCACCCGACGGTGCCCTACGGATCATCGACTACAAGTCGGGCAAGATGCCCCGCCCCGGCTATGGCGCCCAGGCGGACTTTCAAATGAAGTTCTATGCGTTGCTGGTGGAACGCACGGAGGGAGTCCGGCCCGCGCTGATGAGGCTGCTGTACCTTCGCGACGGCGCAGTCAAGGAACTCGTGCCGACCGAGGCCGATGTCGCCACGGCCGAGGCGCACGTGCGCTCCGCCTGGAGCGCGATCACCACGCACGCCGCAGCGGGCACCTTCCCCACGTCTACGTCACGACTGTGCGGGTGGTGCCCCTTCCAGAGTCTGTGCCCCGAGTTCGGCGGTACGCCACCTCCGCTGGATCCGGATGCCGTCGAGCGCGCCACCGGTGTGCGACCACACCCGTCGGCCGTAGCGCTGGCTTGACTGGCTCACACGGCCGCGCGCAACCGGGAGGATGCGGCGGCGAGTTCGCCCGCCGCACCGGGCCAGTGCGCGGGTTCCAGAGACGTCCGGCGCGACGATGTGCCCGCCGCTTGTCACGCGCAAGCGATGCGACGTCCCCCGCGAGCGATGCGCTCGAACGTGGTCACCATCGGTGCGGTGTTGCGCCGCCCGTTGCCCCGACATGCTCGCCGTTTGCGACGATGGGAGCGAAGTTCGTCAGTGTGCGCCGATGTCGTCTTGCACGTGACCGGCAAAGAACCGGGCGATGTCGCCAACTCCGATTCCGTCGAGGCTTTTCAGGCGCGACATCCCGTCCAGGGACGGCAGCGGGATGTGGCGACGCACCGCGATGGTGACCGCCCCCGCCGCATGGGCGCTACGGGCCCCCACCGGCGAGTCCTCGATTGCGACACACTGGCGCGGATCGACCCCTAGCCGGTGCGCCGCTGTCAGGTAGGCCTCGGGATCGGGCTTGCCGTTCAGGACCTGATCTCCGGTCACGACGGCATCGAACACCCCTCCCGCGGCGTCGAGAAACGTGTCAACCAGAGCCCCGATCGACATCGTCACCAGCGCGCAGGGCACGCCTGCGGCGACCAACTCGTCGAGCAGACGGCGCGAGTCCGCCAGCCAGGGCATGCGCTCTCGCGCCCGCTGGCTCACGTGCGTCACCAGGGTCGAGACGATCTCATTCGGCTCAAGCCGGACTCCGCGATCGATGAGGATCTGCGCCGACGAGTCGAGTGGGTTGCCCACCAGGGTGAGCCCGTCGTTGTGGGTCCACTCGACACCGAATCGACGTGCGAGTCTGCCCTGCGCCTGAATCCAGTAGGGCTCGGTATCGATCAGCGTTCCGTCCATGTCCCACAGGACGGCGGCGGGAAGTGCACGTGAGGTCACGGGGTAGCAGTTTAGGCTGGGTAGATGAACGAGCGAGCCCCCGCGCCCCCAGGACCGCCGCGCGAGTCGATCATGGTCGCGGCGTTCGAGGGGTGGAACGATGCCGGAAGCGCCGCCTCCCACGCGATCGACCATGTTGCTCAGACGTGGGAAGCCCAAGAGTACGGCGCCCTGGACCCTGAGGACTACCATGACTTCCAGGTCAGTCGACCCACGTTGACGCGCCTTTCCGACGGCGAGCAGGTGATTTCGTGGCCCGGAACGGTGGTGTCCACGTGTGCCGCCGTGTCGACACCTGATCGGCGCGTGTCGTTGGTGCGCGGAATCGAACCGTCGATGCGGTGGCGGCAGTTCTGTCATGAACTCCTCGACTACGCCGAAGACCTTGAGGTAAAGACTCTCATCACGTGCGGCGCACTCCTTGTCGACGTCCCCCACACGCGACCGTTTCCCACCTTTGTGTCATCGGAGAGCGACCACGCGAGGCAGGTGTGGGATCTTGAACGTTCCGACTACGAAGGGCCCATCGGAATCGTGGGCGTGCTCGCACATGAGGCCCAGTTGCGCGGCATCACGGTGTTGTCCATGTGGGTGGGGGTGCCCCACTACGTGGCGCACCCACCCAACCCGAAGGCGACCCTGACGTTGTTGGGCCAGATCGAGAGACTCGTGGGCGCTCCCATCGACCTGGGCGACCTGCCCGACGAGGCCGATGCATGGACGCGCGGTGCGGACGAGCTCGCCGAGCAGGACGAAGAAATCGGTGACCACGTGCGCCAACTGGAGTCGCTCATGGACGAGGCGAGCCTTCCGGAAGCCTCCGGTGAGGCCATTGCCGCGGAGTTCGAACAGTTCCTGCGCCGACGCGACGGCGGCATGGGAAAGTAGTAGTCCACGGTGAGGCGCCTGCGGCGGCCGCCAGCATGCTAGGTGGCCGCCACCACACCCGTGCCGAGTAGGACCACGATGACCGCCGCGAACACCAGACGGTACACCACGAAGGGCATGAACGACCTTGTGGTGATCATGCGCAGGAACCACACGATCACGGCGTAGCCCACTCCAAAGGCCACCGCCGTCGCGATGACGGTGGCCGCGATTCCTGGACCCCCTTGCGCCGTGAGGTCTGAGTATTGTGTCGCCAACTCGAACAGCGCGGAGCCCACGACGGCCGGGATGGCAAGCAGGAACGAATACCGGGCGGCAGCGTGGCGCGTCAAGCCCAACCAGCGGGCCATCGTGATGGTGCCGCCGGAGCGGGACACCCCGGGAACCAAGGCTGCCGCCTGCGCGAAACCCAGCAGCACCGCATCCCACGCGCGCAGCGAGTCGAGCTCTCGACGAGCCGGACGTACGCGATCAACCCAGCCCAGGACGATTCCGAACACCGCCAACACCGTCGCGGTGATGTACAGGTTGCGCACGCTGGTCTCGATGGCGTCCTTGAACAACACGCCGATCACCACGATCGGTACCGAACCGAGAATCACCCACCAAGCCATGCGGGCGTCCGCGTTCTTGGCGCCCCATCGCGATGCGCTATCGCGACCGTCGCGGCCCAGCAAAGCCCTCACCCACGCGGCAACGATCCTGGCGATGTCGTGGCGGAAGTACAGCAATACCGCCGCCTCCGTGCCCAACTGGATGATGGCGGAAAACGCCGCGCCAGGGTCGCCTCCATGAGGAAGCAGCGGGCCGATCACGCGAATATGGGCGGACGACGAAATCGGCAGGAATTCTGTGAGACCCTGCACCAGGCCGAGGATTGCGGCTTCCCACCAACTCATGTCCGACAGGCTACTTCCCGCGCGTCGTGTGCCGGACCACGGCGCGCCCCGGTAGGTTCGCTCGCATGCAGCACAGACGGCTCGGAGTGCGAGGAGCTGAGGTTTCTCGCCTCGCGCTGGGAACGATGACCTGGTCGCGCGACACGTCCAGGGACGAGGCGGGCAGGATGCTCGGTGCGTTTGTCGACGCAGGGGGCTCCCTTGTCGACACGGCAGCCACCTATGCGGACGGCGGGTCGGAGGCGGTGGTGGGGTCCTTGCTGACAGGCGGGTTTGCACGCGACGAACTCCAGATTTGCACCAAGGCAGGGGTGCGGCGCACCCCTGAGGGGGGCGTCATCGACGCCTCGCGTGGGGCCCTCCTCGACACTCTCGATGCCTCGCTCGCACGGCTGGCGACCGATCACGTCGACTTGTGGTTGGTGCACGCATTCGACCCGGTGACTCCCCTTGAGGAGACGATGCACGCGCTCGAGGTGGCGCTGAGCACGGGCAGGGCACGTCAGGTGGGAGTGTCGAACTTCCCCGGGTGGGCGATGGCGCGGGCGGCGTCCGTGGCCCGCGATGCAGTCGCGCTTGCAGCCACTCAGGTCGAATACTCGCTACTCGAACGGGGCATCGAACGCGAAGTCGTCCCTGCCGCACAGGCCTTCGGGATGGGAATCCTGGCCTGGTCGCCGCTGGGGCGAGGAGTGCTGACCGGCAAGTACGCACACGGGATTCCCGCCGACTCACGTGCGGCGTCCGACCATCTGGCGGGTTTCGTGGAGCCGTACCTGACGCCGCGCGCTGCGTCAGTTGTCACCGCGCTTGCCACCGCAGCGGACGGCCTTGGTCGATCTGTTCACGAGGTCGCCCTTGCCTGGGTGAGGGATGCGCCGGGCGTGGCCTGCGCGATCGTCGGTGCGCGCACGGCGGAACAACTGGAGCCGAGCCTGGCCGCGGAGGACCTCGTCTTGCCAGAGCCGATTCGCACGGCACTCGACGACGTCACCGCTCCCGACATCGGCTACCCGGAGCGGCGGTAGGCGATGACCAGACACGTCAACGATGCGGCACGCTACCGCAGATCGAATTCTTCGATGTCGTCGTCCAGATCGTCCTCGTCTTCCACTGCGTGCCCATCGAGCGGTTCGGCCTCGTCGTCGTCGTCCGTGTCGTCGTCGTCAGCATCGTCGAAGTCGTCCAATACCAGCGGAAGCGACTCGCCGAACGCGGAATCCAATTCGCCCTCGTACCGCTCGAACGCTTCGGCGACCGCATCGAAGGCGTCGTCCACGGCAGCATCCGTGGCACTGCGGCGCGCGATCACCGCCTCGAGGTGGGCCTCGAGTGCTCCGGTCAGTTGTCGCAGGGCCTCACGGGCATTGGTGCTCATAGGCATGACGTTACCCCTGTCACGGGGTTAGATGGGAGACAAGATGCCCCACTCAGCACGCTTGACCTCCGGCCACGTCATCAACCCACGCCGAGAAAACTACCCCGCACGTTCGCATACTCAGTGGCGGGTGGTCGATGTCCCACGGGACATCACGCACCATGAGACTGCGCAATTGCTGTCGGAACAGGCAGAATACGGCCGCTGGGAACTCGCTCGCACGGTGGTGTTCGTGGGAGGAGCCCGACGCGTGTGGTTGCGCAGGCGGACGATGCGCGTGGAGCGCACGGACGCCGCGTAGTCCTGGCAATGGCGCTTCAGCAGTCCAGGAGAAACTGTTCCACCACGTCAGCGCCCACCTCGAGGCTCTCGATCGGTACGCGCTCGTCGATTCCGTGAAAGAGCGACGAGAAGTCGAGGTCGGCTGGCAGCTTCAGCGGCGCGAAGCCATACCCGGCGATGCCCAACTTCGCCAGGTGCTTGTTGTCGGTGCCGCCCATCAGGGAATAAGGCAACACAACCGCATCCGCGTCGGCGGTGTGCAGCGCCGCGATCATCTTGCCCACCAGGGGCGTGTCGAAGGGGAACTCCATGGCGCCCTCGTTGATGTAGGGCTCCACCTTGACGTGGCTTCCCGCAAGTTCCTCGACGGTTCGCAGTACGACCTCCTGTTGTCCCAGCAGAAAACGTGTGTCGACGAAGCCGTGCGCGACATCGGGGATCACGTTCACCTTGTAGCCCCCGTCGAGCATCGTCGGGTTGGAGGTATTGCGAACCGACGCCTCGATCATGCGACTGACGGGGCCCATCCCCGCGATGATCTGAGCGACACGCTCGTCGGTTGGCTCGTACTCGAGATCGAGAAGTTCCGCGGTGCCTCGCAACAGGTGCTCCACCGTTGGGCCGATGTCGAGCGGCCATCGGTGGTTGCCGATGCGCGCCATCGCCCCTGCGAGATGGGTCACGGCATTGTCCTGATGTACCAAACTCGCGTGGCCCTGGACACCTGTGGCCGCGAGTTTGAGCCACTGAATGCCCTTCTCCGCGGTCTGAATCAGGTACGTGCGCCTGCCAGCGATCTGGATGGAAAAGCCGCCGACCTCGCTCACCGCCTCGGTGGCCCCCCTGAAGTCGTCGGGATGGTTTTCCACCATCCATCCTGCCCCCCGCCGACCCCCATGCTCCTCGTCGGCAAAGAATGCGACCACGATGTCGCGTGCGGGCTTGCGGCCGCTCGAAATGACACGCCTGACAGCCTCCAGGTACATCGCGTCGACACCCTTCATGTCGACCGCGCCACGGCCCCAGATCATGCCGTCCGCGATGTCCGCCGCAAAAGGATCCACCGACCAGTCGTCCCGGAACGCGGGTACGACGTCGAGATGACCGTGTAGCACAAGCGGCGGCCGGTTCCGGTCGGAACCCTCCCACAACGCCGTGAGGCTCGCGCGCGTAGGTTCAGACTCCCGAATGACCGGGTCCAGGCCGAGGTCGGACAGGAAGGAGGCGACGTATTCGGCCGCGACTCTCTCCCCCGGCCCCGGATCCTCGCCGAAGTTCGACGTGTCGATGCGCATGAGGTCTTGGGCGAGGGACGTCACAGGCACGTGCGGCATGCGGTCAGGCTACCTCGCCCCGGCAGGCCAATCCCTACGGGGCGGCGGTTCACGAAGGCATGCGCTGGAGCCCCACCGAGACGATCACGGTCACGACGACGAGCCCCGCTCCCGTGAGCGCATAGGTCGCTCGCCGGTACCCCGCCTTGGTCGCGGCCATCACAATGCAGGCGACGGCCACCGGGACCAGCGACAATCCGTACCGGCCGGTGGGGTTGGGAAAGTACTGCGGGACGGCGGTGTTGCCGTAGGCCTGGACCTGGACGGCCAGTGGGTACAGCACGGCACCGATGCCGAGGATCCACCCCAGGGACCTGCGTTCCGGCTCCTTGACGAACGCGACGACGGTGGCGAGCATCGCCCCAATGACCAGCATGTTGAGCAATCGGGTCCACGCCACCAACAACGCGATGTCGAGGGGAGGCTGGATGTAGTAGTCCGAAGCAAGATTGAATCCCACAAAGAGCGTCTCGATCCACTCGGAGCCGGGTAGCCCCAGGACGTCGCGCGTATTGATGCCCACCAACGGATTCTGCCAATCCGGGTCGCCACGGCCCGCCTGCACCGCTTGCCACACGAGGTACGGCACAAGAATCGCCCCCGCGATGGCAAGAGGCACCACGATGTCGCGGAATCTCAGCCGCCGCATGCCCTTGTCCCGCACCACTCTCACGAGCACCAGCACGGCCACGGCGATGAAGGGAATCGTGGTGATGAACTTGGTGAGGGCCACCACAGTGGTCAACCCGAGAGCCAGGACCCAGTCGTGGGATCGCTCGAGAAACAGCCGTGCTGCGAGCCATACCGCGAGCGCACCCGCCAGCGGCGCTACCGCATCGGGATTGACCGTGGTTGACGCGTGGAGCACCCGCGGAAAGGAGATCAACAACAACGGCGCCACGATCGCTACCGCTGGGTCAACGCGCCACCGTCTCAGCGCGACGAACAGCGCGAACATGCCCCCTGCCAGCCAGCCAATGCCACTGAGCCGCGCGGCCTCCACGAAGTTCAACGACGTCATGGCCGCAACCGCGCGGGCGGGGAACCCGACGATTGCGTAGTACAGCGGCGGATACGCGAAGTTGTAGTTCTGACCCTTGTAGGGAAAGCGCCACGCAGGTGCGGACGTGCCGCAATCGGGCAGGCTATAGCCCTCCTGTCCCATGCACGCCCAGATGTCACGTATCTCGGGGGCGATCTGCGACCCCCTGGCCGGGATGCGAAACTGGGAAATCTGGTAGGCCCCATCGGCGTGCGTGGGCTCGTCGATGCGGGACATTGCCTGCCCGCCGCCGAAGATCACCGGCACGACCACGGCAACCGCGATCAGCGTGTACGCGGCCGCCACGATTGCGCGGCTACGGAAGGAGTCGTCGAAGAGCGACGCTCGGCGCTCCAACGCATTGACCACACGTCCCGGCCACCTCGCCGGAGGATGCATTGTGACGTCGGGCGCCATCTTCCTCCCACGGCATCATGTGCACCGAGTGGAACTCGCTGCTCCACCTGCAACGTCATTTCTCGCGTGTGGTGTCCGAGGGGGGACTTGAACCCCCACGCCCGTTAAGGGCACTAGCACCTCAAGCTAGCGCGTCTGCCAATTCCGCCACCCGGACGAGTGGGCCTGCGCACCCCTCAGGGCGCTCAAGCGCGACGGCAATGCTAACACGCCAGAGGCTCACAGATGGCATGTACGTGACCACGACCGGGGGCTGACACGCCAGCGTTGGTCAGGTGAAGAGGCTCACTCCACCAGGGCCAATGAGCAGGGCCACGACAATCAGCACGATGCCCCACAGGACCTGGCCCTGAAAGAGCCGCACCACGCCGATGATCCCCACGATCACGGCGATGACCCACAAGATGGTGTCCCACATCACGTCTCCTCTGGTTGCTTTCGTCCTACGATGGAGCCAACCTCGACGCCACCGAGCACATTCCCGCGCCGCAGGTGGGCAGGGGCTGGCCGTGTTTCCCGATGCCGCAGGGACCAACGGCCCCGCACGCAGGCAGGTGCCATCGCTACGGTCAAGAAGGTCGTCATCGTCGACGGGAGCCACATTATGACCACGTACGTGTATTTGTCTCTCATTCCGGAGGCCCTCATCGCCTCGATGTTGCCCCCGGACGACTTCGGCCTGTACTACGCGATCGGATCCGCCAAACGCTCTCGCGGCCAGGCGATCTTCTTCTCGGTCGACCGCGACGCGATCAACGACGCGGGCTTCCCGTTGGTCGACGCCGATATCCGGTGCGTCCCGCACACCGACGGCAGGCCCAAGCGGTCGCTGTACTTGTCGATCTATCGCACCCTTGAGCGGGTACCCCGCGATGCGCTGACGGCGCTTCATCTCGCCACGGACGACGGCCGGGTACTCACGATCGAGCCGCAGGACTTTGTCGCCGACGGCGAGGATCGTGCCCACCTGTACCAGGAGTTCTGCCCCGTGACTCCCCGCATCGTGTCGCACCTTGACCCCGCCGAGTTCGCGCGGTTCATCACCGACAAAGCGCACAACGTGCATGTGCCACGCATCGCGTTCGCGGAACTGACCCTCGGAAACCTCAAGAACAATCCCGACCACCACGACATCCACAACCTTCCCTACCCCAACATCGGGCATTTGCGTGACTGCCTACGTGAACTCGCCGAGGCGCCCGAGAAGGCCACCAAGACGGTGCTTCGCCAGATCACTCAAGAGGTGCTCTTTCGCACCATCCGCAACGGCGTGTTTGTCGGCGACGCCACCGGCATCTCCGCGTTCCCGTTGCCCACCCATGACGCGCTCGAGCGCGAACACCTTGCCTGGTGGCGCTCGGCGCAATCCACCTTCGGCCAGTAGCCCCTTCACCTCACACGAAAGGCCCGTTCATGCCCGCCTGGTTCTGGCTGGTCCCCGTCGCCTCGATCGGCGCCCTCGGCGCCGCATACGGCTTCTTCAGGCAGATGATGAAGGAGTCCGAAGGTACCGAGACCATGGCGAAGATTGCCGCCCACGTTCGGGCGGGAGCGATCGCGTATCTCAAACAGCAGTACAAGGTGGTCGGCACGGTCCTGGTGTCGCTGACCCTCGTGTTCTCCGTGCTGGCATACGTCTTGGAGATGCAGAATCCGTGGGTGCCGTTCGCCTTCCTCACGGGCGGGCTGTTCTCTGGTCTCGCCGGGTTCATCGGGATGCGCACCGCCACGTACGCGTCGGCCCGCACCGCGAACGCCGCGCGCGACTCCCTCAACCATGGGCTGCGCGTTGCCTTCCGCTCGGGTGCGGTCATGGGCCTGACCGTGGTGGGTCTCGGACTGCTCGACATCGCGGTCTGGTTCCTTGTCCTGACCCGTTTCTACGGGACGCAGGACTCCCAGCAGGTGGTCGTCATCACCACCACGATGCTGACGTTCGGCATGGGCGCCGCAGTCCAGTCGCTGTTCGCCCGCGTCGGCGGCGGCATCTTCACCAAGGCGGCCGATGTGGGCGCCGACCTGGTGGGCAAGATCGAGGCGGGAATCCCCGAGGACGATCCCCGCAACCCTGCCACCATCGCCGACAATGTGGGTGACAACGTGGGCGACGTCGCTGGCATGGGCGCCGACCTCTACGAGTCCTATGTGGGCGTCATTCTCGCGTCCGCTGCGCTGGGAGCGGCCGCCTACCTGAGTTCGGGTTCCGACGTCCAGCTCAAGGCGGTCGTGGCACCCATGGTGATCGGCGCACTCGGCACCCTGTTGTCTGTCATGGGGGTGTTCTTGGTACGCACCAAGGAGGGGGCCACCCCCAAGCAGTTGCTGGCGTCGCTTGGACGTGGGGTCAACGGTGCTGCCGTCATGATCGGCGTGACGTCCCTGGGCGTACTGGCGGCCATGGGCATGCCCAATCTGTGGGGCCTGTGGCTTGCCTTGGTGGCGGGCCTGCTGACTGGCATCACGATCGGCCGTGCGGCCGAGTACTACACATCCCAGGGCTACTCCCCGACCAAGCGCATTGCCGTGGCGTCCAAGACCGGACCCGCCACGGTCATCATCGGCGGCGTGGGCGAAGGAATGATGTCCGTAGCGATTCCGGTGCTCGCCGTCGTGTCGGGTACTGGCCTGGCCTACTTCTTCGGCTCCGGCTATTCGTTCAGCACTGACACCATGAGCCTTGGCCTGTACGGCATCGGCATGGCTGCGGTGGGCATGCTGTCCACGCTCGGCATCACGCTTGCGACCGACGCGTATGGGCCCATCGCCGACAACGCGGGCGGCAATGCCGAGATGAGTGGGTTGGCGCCCGAGGTGCGTGAACGCACCGATGCGCTTGACTCGCTCGGCAACACCACCGCCGCGACCGGCAAGGGCTTCGCCATTGGTTCTGCGGCGCTGACCGGTATTGCGCTCCTGGCGTCGTACCTCGAAGAAGTCAAGATCGGCATCTCACGCGTGCTGGAGCGGGGCAGCGACTATGTGTTTCCCGACGGCTCCCGCATTGCCTCGGCGGCGCTGGATCAACTCGAGTCGCTCAATCTCATGGAGATGATGACGCGCTTCGAGGTCGTGCTCATCAACCCCAAGGTCATCATCGGCCTGTTCTTGGGTGCGATGCTCGCACTCGTGTTTTCCGGCATCACGATGAAGGCGGTCGGACGGGCGGCTGGCCAGATGGTCGACGAGGTGCGCAGGCAATTCAGGGACATTCCCGGCATCATGAGCGGCGCATCCGAGCCCGACTACGCGCGGTGCGTGTCCATCTCCACCAAGGCCGCCCAACGCGAAATGATGCTGCCGTCGATCCTCGCAATCGCGGCGCCGGTCGTCGTCGGCCTGATCTTCGGTGTACCTGGCGTGCTCGGACTGCTGGCAGGAGCCGGAGCTGCCGGGTTCTCGCTGTCGATGTTCATGGCCAACGCGGGCGGCGCCTGGGACAACGCCAAGAAGTACATCGAGGAGGGCCACCACGGTGGCAAGGGCTCCGAAGCGCACAAGGCTGCGGTCATCGGCGATACTGTGGGCGACCCGTTCAAGGACACCTCCGGCCCGGGCCTGAACATCCTGGTCAAGTTGATGTCCATGGAGGCGATCGTGGTGGCGGGCGTCACCGTGGCGGTGAGCCTGGTCTAGAGCATCCCCAACCGGGGGTAGAGGTTCGCGCGGTGCGCCCAGGCCGCCTAGCGGAAGTCGCGGCTCTTCGCCGCAACCTTGAGACTGAGCGGGGCGAGGTGCTCGGCCACCAGGTTCGTGGCGCCATCGGCGCGTTCGATGCGCCCCCGGATCACGAGCGCTGGAGCGCGTCTGGCGACGGCCTGAAAGCGCCTCCACACACCCTGCGAGCAGATCACGTTGAGAAAGCCGGTTTCGTCCTCCAACGAGATGAACGTCACCCCCTTGGCCGTGCCAGGGCGCTGGCGATGCGTCACCACTCCTGCCACGCTCACGCGACGCTCTGCCTCGTGTTCCAGGACGCCCGCGACGGTGAGCACTCCGTTCTTGGCAAGCCCCTCCCGCACGAACACCGTCGGGTACGTATCGACCGACACCCCGTGTGCCCACACGTCCGCGACCGCCTCTTCGACGGATGTCATGCCGGGTAGCGTGGGGGCTCGCATCCCCGGCACGACGCCGGGCAACGTGTCTGGGCCTTCCAGTGCCAGCACCCCCGCCGCCCATAGTCCCTCGCGGCGCGTCACTCCGAGGCTCTCGAGAGCACCCGAGGTGGCGAGCGCTTCCCACTGCGACTTGCTCAGGGGCTTGGCGCCCACATCGGCGAGGAGGGGGTCAGGTACACGCTGCCTGTCATTCGGGCCTGGGGATGTCTCATCGTGACCTACGCGACGTGCCCCGACGGCGGCGGCGACTGCGTGAGAGCGTGCCCGCAGCACGGCGCCCCGAAAACCCCCTGGACGCACCCGTACCCGCCTGGCCATGTCTGACAGCGAGGCGAAAGGCCCGTGCGCGCGTGCGTCGATGATGGCCTGCGCGGCGTCGTCCCCCAGTCCCCGCACGGCGGCCAGGCCCATACGCACGGCCAGGTGCCGGTTGACCCGCGTCAGCGAAGTCATGTCGGCGCGGGCCTCACTGGGCGCCGCGAAGGGTTCGTCCAGCCTCTCCACTCGCGCCAGCACCTCGGAGCGCGCCACACACGGCCTGAGCACCACCTGCCCGTGACGCCTGGCGTCGGCCGTGAGCGATTGCGGGCTATAGAAGCCCATGGGTTGGGCGGCAAGGAGCCCCGCATAGAACGCCGCGGGCTTGTGGGCCTTGAGCCAACTCGACGCGTAGACCAGATACGCGAAGGAAAACGAGTGGGACTCGGGAAAGCCGAAGTCGGCGAACGCCTTGAGTTTGTCGAAGATCTGGTGCGCCACGTCGGCCGTGATGCCGCGCTCATGAGCGCCCACCATGAAGCGCGCGCGCAGCGCCTCCATCCGCTCAGGGCTGCGCTTGGAGCCCATGGCGCGGCGCAGTTGATCCGCAAGCGAGCCGTCAAAGCCCCCACAATCCATCGCCATCTGCATGAGTTGCTCCTGGAACAGCGGCACGCCGAGCGTCTTGCCCAGGGACTTCTCCAGCAGCGGATGCAGGTAGGTGACTTCCTCGCGTCCGCGCGCCCTGTTGATGTACGGGTGCACGGAGCCGCCCTGGATGGGCCCGGGACGGATGAGCGCCACCTCGACCACGATGTCGTAGAACGTGCGGGGTTGCAGGCGCGGCAGCGTGGCCATCTGCGCACGCGACTCCACCTGAAAGACCCCCACGGTGTCGGCCGCGCACAGCAGGTCGTACACGGCGGGGTCCTCTTGGGGCAGCGAGTGCAGTCCGAGTTCCTCACGCTCGGTGTCCCACACGTAGTGGAACGCGTATTTGAGTGCCGACAGCATGCCAAGGCCCAGGAGGTCGAACTTCACCAGCCCGGCGTCGGCGCAGTCGTCCTTGTCCCACTGGAGAACGGTGCGGCCTGGCATGCGCGCCCACTCCACCGGACACACGTCGATCACGGGCCGGTCGCACAGCACCATGCCGCCGGGGTGAATCCCGAGGTGTCGCGGCAGGCGCAGGAACCGCTCCGCGAGGTCCACCACTGGCTCGGGAATGTGGTCGAGCGGTTGCACCGGCTGCGGCTCGGGCCACACGGCATCGCGCTGCGTGGCCGCCCATGCCGCCCCCGCCGTCTGATCGATGCGTAGCGTCGACCACCGGTCGATCGACTTGGACCAGGCGTCTTGCTGGCCGACGTCGTAGCCCAGGGCCTTGGCGGCGTCCCTGACCGCAGACCGGGGGCGGTACTGGATGACGTTGGCCACCATGGCGGCATTGATGCGCCCAAAGCGCTGAAAGACGTACTGGATGACCTCTTCCCGACGGTCGGACTCGATGTCCACGTCGATGTCGGGGGGCCCGTCCCGCTCGGGAGCCAAGAAGCGCTCGAACAACAGCCCGTGAGTCACCGCGTCCACGGCCGTCACCCCAAGCGCAAAACACACGGCCGAGTTGGCGGCCGAGCCGCGGCCCTGGCACAGGATGTCGGCCCTGCGGCAGAAGCTGACGATGTCGTGCACGATCAGGAAGTAGCCGGGAAAGTCGAGTGCCCCGATCACCGCCAGTTCGTGCTCGATCTGTTTCCATGCACCCGGCACGCGCTCCGCGTCCGGCGGCCCGTACCTCTCGCGGGCCCCGCGATACGTCAACTCGCGCAGCCACGTGGCCTCCGTGTGGCCATCGGGCACGGGATACGGCGGGAGTTGTGGCGCCACCACATGCAGGTCGAAGGCGGCCTCCGCGCCCAGCCGAGACGCCGTGGTGACGGCCTGGGGGTGACGCCGATGCCTCCATCTCATCTCCCCCGCGCTGCGCAAATGCGCGCCGGGACTTCCCGGCAGCCAGCCGTCCATGTCCTCCAACGACGAACGCGCCCGCACGGCCGCGAGCGCCGCCGCCAGATCCGCGTCTCGCGGGGTTGCGTAGTGAGCGTTGGTGGTCGCGACGAGCGGCAGTCCTGCGTCGAAGGCGAGATCGGCGAGAGCGTCGTTGATCTCGGAGTCGTGGGGCTGACCGGTGTCGGTGATCTCGACGGCCACCCCCTCGCGGCCGAACAATGCGGTGAGCCGGTCCAGCTCGCCCTTGGCTGCCGCAAAGCCCTGCCTGGTCACTCCCCTGGCGTGGGCATCGGGCCCCACCCCTGGAATCCCGATGCCGGCGAGCGCGCGCCGCACCACACCCTTGCGACAGCCCGTGAGCACCAGAAACTGTCCGGCCCCCGCCTCGGCGATCCCCTCAAGCGTGTAGTGCGCCAGACCCTTCTCGCCAGCGGCCAGGTGCGCCATGCCGATGGCGCGCGAAAGTCGGGCATACCCGCCTGCACCGCGCGCGAGCACCACGAGGTGGGTGCCGCGCGGGTCGGGGGTGCCGGTGGGCGCGTCCAGCACGGGGGCTCCCGCCTTGCCGTCCGGTGCGGACAGGTGCAGTTCCGCGCCGAAGATGCTGGGCAGGCCCACCGCGCGGGCGGCGTTGGCGAAACGCACCACCCCGTACAGGCCGTCGTGGTCGGTGAGGGCCATCGCGGACAGTCCCAGGCGCCCGGCCTCGGCGGCCATCTCCTCGGGTTGGCTGGCACCGTCCAGAAAGCTGAAGGCCGAATGGGCGTGCAGTTCCGCGTAGTCGACGTACTCCGTCATCGCCGCACCTCGGTCATGCCGCGCCTCAGTCATGCCGCGCCTCAGTCATAGACGGCCTCCAACATCCAGCGTCCCTCGTGAAGTGCCACGAGGAGTGCCACCTCCGTCTGTCCGTCCTCGCCGCGCATCGCCAGTTGCAGGAAGGCTCGCCGGGACGCCTGCCCCGACCACCACCGCTCCACGATTGGCCACGGGCCCGCCCATGCCTCCACGGGCAGGGGCGGCTTCCACACAGGGCCGTCGTCCCCGCCCACATGCCCTGACGACGGGTGACGATGCGCGGCACGGGCCACCTTGTCGCGTGGGTCGGCCTGCAGGCGCACCCACGTGGGCGGGGCGCTCACGGCGAGTCGCCTGTCCACCCGCACGGGACTTCCGCCCGCGTCGAGCACGTGAACCTCAAGCGGCACGGCAAGCACCGTCGCGGGCGCCGGATCGGGGATGCGGCCCGGCCACGGATGGCTGACCTGACGGGGAGGCACCCCCTCTTGACCCCATGCGAGCGAGTGCACCCGGTCACGTGGGGTACGTCCGCCTTGCTCCGTCACGGCCAGCACTCCCTGCGGACCTAACAGCCCCTGCACTCTCTCCAGCGCACGGTGTGCCCTGGCATCGGCCCCCGATGTGCCGCCCCACAGGAACGCCTGTTCGGATCCGAGCGGAACCACGTCCTCGGCCGTGAGCATCAGCGCCGTGAGGGGCGCGGGCTGCGGCCCCGCGGCGGTGCCCGACAGCCATCCCTCGAGCTGCCAACGCACCCTGTCCGCCATGTGCTTGGAGAAGGCGCCCGAGCGGGCTCCCACATCGGTACGCCACACCCTGACCAGTTCGTCCCCCGTCACGGTGCGGGCGCCAATGCGCACCCGGGAGCATCGCGAGGCGGCGGCCAGCAGCGCGGCATCGAGTCGTTCGGCCACGTGAGCGGCCACCAGGGCGAGTTGTTCGACCCTTTGTGCGGGATCCTCGAACACATACTCGACGCCAATGTCGCCCTCGGCACGCCGCAGCACGGGAGGGGCCACGTCCTCGCCCCTGGCCATGCGCCGTGCCCACGCGCCCACATGCCCAAAACGGGCCACGACATCGGCCGTGGGAAGCGCGGTGAAGTCACCCAGGGTGGTCAGGCCCAGGCGCGCCAGCACGCTGACGAGGCCCTCGACCTCGGTGCGTTGGCCGCGCTCCATGGTGGCATGCACCAGGGTGCCCACCGGCAGGGGCGCCAAGAAGTCATGCGACTGGCCCCGCTCGATCAACACATTCGCCCTGGCGGCCATCACGGCGGCGAGCAGCCCGTCGGCGATGCCCACGGCGGACTCGCAGCCCGCGTCTTCCGCCACCCGGGTCACGAGCGCCTCCGCGAGTCCCTCTTCAGAGCCGTGAAAGCGTGCGGCACCCTCCGAGGGGATCATCAACAGGCCCGGGCGAGAGACCTCGACCCCCGCTACCACCCGTTCGGCGGCGGCGGCGACGGCCTCGAACTCGCGGGTGTCCCGACCCTCATCGTGAGGGAGAATCTCGAGTTCGGGACAGGCCTGCTGGGCGAGTCGCTTGCGCATCCCCCTGCGCACTCCTGCGGCGCGGGCCGCCGCGGAGACGGCCAGTATTGCCTTGCCGTGCAGCACCGCTGCAGGGGTGTGCGCACCCAGTCCCGCTTGAGTCATGGCAGCCACCACGGGCCAATCGGGCACCCACAGGACGACGCGGCGCACGGTCGCCACGGCGGCGCCGCGTAAGGGGGCACTCATGCGCCACCCGTGCCAAGCGCTCTGTCCCCCACAGACTCACGCCTCACGATGCCGCCGGAGCGCACCCGAGCATCGTCCGCATCGAGGATGACAACCACGCGCCGAGCAGAACCCACCGAGCGGCCGCAGATCGCCACCGTGACGTCCCGCTCCCGCAAACGGCCCTCACCGGCGCCCAGGCCTCTCCACCGGGATTTCTCGACTGCAAGTTGGGTATGGGCACCTGTCCATGAGCCCGTAACCACGATCACGCAGCCACGCTCCCTGGCGCGCGCGGCGAGCCGCCTGCGATCGGTGTCGGACAACACCATTGCCTGGCCAACCATCACGATGTCCATCCCGTCCAGACACGCACCCAACGTGGCGGGAGCCTGCACCCCCGGATACGGGATGAGCGCCAGTCGCTCCAGGTCGATGCCCCGCCGTACCGCCGCGAGCATCCCCACGTGCGGCATGCCCACCATGGCAACCCAGGCTCCCTCCTTGGAGGCCCGCGCCACGAGGGCAAGCAGGAGGGACGTCGATCCCTCGACCGCGATCACCTGCCCCCTAAGCAAGCCGCGCGGCAGCACCGGGGCGAGCCCCTCATCGAGCGCGAGCGCGAGCCCCTCCGCCTTGCCGTCGGCCCCCAGGCGTGATTCGACGGCCCTCAAGGCGGCGCGAGCTGCGGCCAGGCGAGTCCCCTGCGTCTCCACGGTCACCTCCTGGGCGATTGCTTGCGGGGCTGCGGACAACACCGCACGCCATTCGAACATGTGTTCGATTATCGCAGTTAACGCCGACATTGACGAGCAGTCAAGTGCGAGGGGTGTGGCGCGCGACATCGAGCGCTTGACACGACAGAGTGCAAGCGTTTACATTTCACGTACGTTTTGCGAGACGACCCAACGGAGGATCTCGTGGCCCCACGCACACGCACTCGCACTCTGCTCGCCATCGCCGCCCTCGTGCTGGCCTCCGTCGGCGTCGCCGCTGCGGTCATCCTCGGCACCAGCGGCCAAGACGGCCCCCGCGCGATGGCGCCCACACGCGCCGCACAGACCGACCAGAACTTCTACTTCGTCATGACCGACAGGTTTGCCAACGGCGACACCTCCAACGATCAGGGCGGCCTGGGCCCCGACCCCCTGACCTCCGGCTTCGACCCCACCAACGCTGGCTTCTACCAGGGCGGAGACCTCCAGGGCATCACGGATAGACTCGACTACATCCAGGGCCTCGGCACCACCGCGATTTGGCTCACGCCCATCTTCGCCAACAAGGCCGTGCAGGTCGAGGACCAGTCCGCCGGGTATCACGGCTACTGGATCACGGACTTTACGAAGGTCGACCCGCACCTGGGCACCAACGACGACCTTGCCGCGCTGGTGAACGCCGCCCACGATCGCGGCATGAAGGTCTACTTCGACATCATCACCAACCACACGGCCGACGTCATCGGCTATCAAGAGGGCGACCGTACCGCATACATCTCGAAGGACCAGCAGCCCTATACGGACGCTGATGGGAGCCCGTTCGACGACCGCACCTACGCTGGCAGCAGCGACTTTCCGACGCTTGACGCCGCCACCTCATTCCCGTACGTCCCCGTCCTGGCACCGGGCGAGGACAACGCCAAGACACCGGCATGGCTGAACGACGTGACGCTCTATCACAATCGCGGAAACACGACCTTTACCGGAGAGGACGGCCAGTATGGCGACTTCTCGGGGCTCGACGACCTATTCACGGAGAATCCGAAGGTGGTCGACGGCATGATCGACATCTACACGACGTGGATCAAGGACTTCGATATCGACGGCTTCCGCATCGACACCATGAAGAACGTCGACGACGTGTTTTGGCAGCGGTTCGGTCCTGCAGTGCTGGACTTCGCGCGCAAGAACGGCAAAGACGACTTCTTCATGTTTGGCGAGGTGTTCGACACCTCCCGCGCTGTGACGTCGCGCTACACGACCACCGACGACATCCAGGCGGTACTCGACTTTCCCTTCCAGGACGCCGCCCGCACCTATGCGTCGGGAGGCGGATCGGCGCAGGCGCTGGCGGACTTCTTCGCGGGGGACGACTGGTACACCGACGCCGACTCTAACGCCTATCAGTTGCCCACATTTCTCGGCAACCACGACATGGGTCGGATTGGCGGCTTCATCGAAGCCGACAACCCGACGGCCACCGAGACCGAGAAACTCGCCCGCACCACACTCGCTCATGCCCTGATGTACTTGTCGCGCGGAAACCCCGTCGTCTACTACGGAGACGAGCAGGGCTTCACCGGCGATGGCGGAGACAAGGCCGCCCGGCAGCCGATGTTCGCCACCCAGATCCCCGACTACCTTTCCCAGAATCTCCTTGGCACCGACGCCACTCAGGGCCAAGACACGTACGACACGTCTCACCCGCTGTACACGACGATCTCCGACCTGGCGTCGATCACCACCAAGTACCCCGCTCTGCGCGATGGCGCCCAGCAGTCGCGCTACGCAGACTCCGGCTCGGGCCTCTACGCATTTTCGCGCATCGACCGCTCCGACAATCGCGAATACCTTGTGGTCGTCAACAACGCGACACAACCCAAGACCGCGCAGGTGCCCACCTGGTCGCCATCCACGCGTTTCGACGCCGTATACGGCACGGACACCGCGCTGACGGCCAACGGCTCGGCGTCAGTCACCGTGACCGTTCCGGCACTCTCGACTGTGGCCTACCGGGCCGCCGACCCCATGTCGGCGGCTGACACCGCCCCCGCCGTGGCCATCGCCAACGTCTCGCCCGCACCAGGCGCTCCCGGCCGCATGCAGGTGACGGCGACGGTCGACGCTGCCGCCTACGTCGAGGTGTCGTTCTGGGCGAAGTCCGGCGGCGACTGGGAGTACATCGGTACGGACGACAATGCTCCCTACACGGTCTACGCAGACGTCTCCAGTCTGGACCCGGCCACGGCAGTCGAATACTCCGCCGTGGTTGCCGACAATGCCGGGCACACCGCCACCTCGGACTCCGTCACCGGCGTCGTCGCCGACCCGACGATCTCCATCGTGAGCCCGCAGGTGGGCACGACTCTCGGTTCGGCCCCCGTCATCTCAGCCGTCGTCCTGCCCGACCGGCCCGGCACGTCAGTGGAGTTCCAGCGGCGCATGTCGGGCGGTGAATGGGTGAGCATCGGCACCGACACCTCGGCTCCCGCATACTCCATGACGGACGATGCCTCGGGCTTCGCCCCGGGAACGGACGTGCTCTACCGCGCCATCGTCACCCAAGGGGGCGCCACCGTGCAGTCGACGGCAGTGTCCGCCCGCGGCGGTGCTGCGGCACAGCCCGAGGAGGTGGCACTGCCGGGCACCGTGAACTCCGCCATGGGGTGCGGCGAGGACTGGGCTCCATGGTGCGAGCAAGCGCAGATGACGTTCGACCCCACGACAGCCACATGGTCAATCACCGTGGACCTGCCCGCAGGCGACTACGAGTACAAGATCGCGATCGACCGCACGTGGGACCTGAACTACGGCGCTGGCGGAGTCCCGAACGGCCCCAACATGTCGCTGAGCCTGACGGCGGACTCCAGGGTCACGTTTACCTACGACGATGCGAC
>JASBTB010000074.1 GCA_030148645.1 Demequina sp.
CGCGATCGCGCCACCCAGAATCGTGTTGCGCACGCGTGTACGGTTGACCTTGATGCCCACCGTGTCAGCAGCCTTGGGGTGTTCGCCTACGGCACGCACACGCAAACCCCACCGCGACCGGAACAGCATGATCTGGAACACAATCACGATGACGTACATGGCGTACACAAGGGCGTTCTGATCGAACACCACCGGTCCCAGGATTGGGATCTCCGACAGCACCGGGATGGGCAGGTTCTGCATCACCACCCCGCCTTGCGCGCCGATCTGTGCACCAGCCCGGTTGAGGTCAGGGTTGTCGCTCAGCACCGTGGAAAACAGGAAGCTCGTGATGCCGATCACCAGCACGTTGAGCACCACGCCCACCACGATCTGGTCCACCCAGTACCGCACCGAGAACAACGCCAAGAGCGCTCCCACCAGCGCACCCGCTATCGGGGCAGCCAACACGCCAACGTAGGCGTTGTCAGTGGCCGAAGCGATGACCACGGCCAGGAACGCTCCGCCCAGCAACTGCCCTTCGATCGCGATGTTGACCACGCCAGAGCGTTCGCATAGTGTGCCCGCCATCGAGCCGAACACAAGTGGCACCGCCAAGAAAACTCCCGACACCAGCATGCCGGTGACCGCTACATTGGTGCTTCCGCGCCCGGCGCCGGCCCACGTGAGCAACGCCCCCATGAAGGCCACACCGTAAGCGATCGGCAACCACACGCCCACGGACCTCTCGCGCGCCTGAACCCACGCCTGGTATGCGGCTAGGGCCAACAAGATCACGGACAGGGTGATGGTCACCGGTTGCGCTGGCACCGAGAAGGTGGGGACCTGCAGAGCATCGCCGACTCGCGAGACCGAAAACGATGTGGACACCCCGCTGTCGGTACCGAAGCCAAACGCGATGAGGCTGACGAGCCCGGTCAGGCCGTAACCGATCACGGCCTTCCACGAACTCAGCAGCGACCGCACAGATGTCGCTGGACCGGTGTGCACCGGCACACTGACGACGGTCATGCGGTCACCTCCTTCACGAGACGGGGGTTGGGCAAGCGGAACAGGAACCTCACCAACGGCGGCGCGGCGATGAACAGGACGATCACCGACTGGATCACGAGCACGATGTCGATGGGCAGACCCGCCTGCACCTGCAGCGTGGGGCCGGAGGCCCGCAGGCCCCCGAAAAGGATTCCCGCCGCGACAATGCCGGCCGGCCGAGACCGTCCCAAGAGCGCCACGGTGATCGCGTCAAAACCGATCGAACCGGCAATGCCGGTGGTCAGCGCCCTCTCGGTGCCGAGCACCTGGGCGCCGCCCGCCAAGCCGGCCAGTGCGCCGGAGATGACCATGACAAGCACGTACGTCGTCGCGACACTCATTCCCGCCTTCGTAGCAGCCGCCGGGTTGGCGCCCACCGCACGAAAAGTGAAACCCCACGTCGAGCGCTCCATGAGCCACCAGACCCCCCACGCCGCGAGCAGGGCGGCCACGAAGCCCCAGTGCAAGCCGTACGAGTCGCCAAACATCTTGGGCCACTGGGCGGCAGCTTCGATGGGGGGCGACTTGGGGTTGTCCGAGCCCGGGGCTTGGAACGACTCAAGGCTGAGTAGCCACGCCAGCAGGTACAGAGCCACATAGTTGAGCATGATCGTGACGATGACCTCGTGCGCGCCCGTGGCGGCCTTCAGCACACCGGGGATGAAACCCCACAGCGCGCCGCCCAACACGGACCCGAGGACGACCAGAGCCAGGTGAATGCCCACCGGCAGGCTGAACATGAAGCCGATCGACCCCGCGAAAATGGCGCCCAGAATGACCTGACCCTGCGCACCGATGTTGAACAATCCAGCCCGGAAGCCCACACCCAGTCCGAGACCCGAGAAGATCAGAGGCGCCGAGAACGTCAGCGAGTTGGTCAGGGGCTTGATGCCCGCACCGAACGAGTCGGCCTGGACGTTGTAGATGGAGCCCTGAAACATGGCCACATACGCCTCGGTGATGGCGGTCCAGGCCGCTGACAAGGTGTCGGCGGGGCGCGTGAAGAAGTAACTGGCGGAGTCCCTGACCGACTGGTCGGCGAACACCACCAACACGGCTCCCACCAGCAAAGCGGCGACGATGGCAAGCGACACCACCAAGCCATTGGACTCGACGACGGATCGCAGCGCCGAGCGCGCGTCGTCCCCGCGATTCGGTTGCTGGGGGGCCTCCGTCTTGGCCTCGGCGGCACTCATGCGACGGCCTCCTGGTGTGCGCCGGCCATCATCAGGCCGAGCGTCTTGCGGTCGGTATTCGGTGGTACCACACCCACGATCTTGCCGTGGTACATCACAGCGATCCGGTCGGCGAGCGCGACGACCTCGTCCAATTCGGAGGAGACGATGAGCACCGCCACGCCCTTGTCGCGTTCGGCGACGATCTGCTGGTGCACAAACTCGATCGAGCCGACGTCGAGGCCGCGCGTGGGCTGGGATGCGATCAGCAACTTGAGTTCCCGCGACAGTTCCCGCGCAAGGACGACCTTCTGCTGGTTGCCGCCAGACAGTGAACCTGCCGTGGCCTTCGAGGATGTGGTGCGGACGTCGAACTCCTGGATCTTGTCCTTGGCGTTGGACTCGATGGCAGCCACATTGATGTTGCCGCGAGTGGAGAACCGCTTGTCGTCGATGAGGTCGAGGACGAGGTTGTTCTCGATTGTGAACGTCGCGACCACGCCGTCCGTCGTGCGGTCTTCCGGCACAAAACCGATGCCGGCGGCCAGCGTCTTCTTGATGGAGCGTCCCAACAACTGCTCGCCGTCGAGCGTGATCGATCCGGCGGTCGCGTCAACCGCGCCCAGGATGGCCTCGGCCAACTCGGTCTGACCGTTGCCCTGAACACCAGCCACGGCGAGAATCTCGCCCGCCCGTACCTCAAGGGACACGTCGTCCAGGGTGGTCACCCCGGCCTCGTCCACCGCGCTGAGCGACCTCACCTCAAGCACGACGTCGCCCGGCTTGCCTGCGGCCTTGTCCACCGCCATCGTCACGTCGCGGCCCACCATCATGGTGGCCAACTCCGATTGGCTTGCGGTCGGTTCGGCGGTGCCCACGACCTTGCCCAGTCGAATCACGGTGATGGTGTCCGCTACGGCCTGAACCTCGCGCAGTTTGTGGGTGATGAGGACCACCGATGTGCCAGCGTCCCGCAACTGCCCCACGATATCGAGCAACTCGTCTGTCTCTTGGGGGGTGAGCACGGCCGTCGGCTCATCGAGAATGAGCACGTTCGCGTCACGCGACAACGCCTTGACGATCTCCACGCGCTGTTGCGCACCCACCGAAAGATCCTCGACCACGGCATCCGGATCCACGTTGAACCCAAAGCGTTCGGATATCTCAAGCACCCGACGCCGCGCGGCCCCGATGTCGAGCAGGCGGTTGGGTGCCAGTTGTTCGTGACCTAGCATGACGTTCTCCGCCACGGTGAAGGGGTGTACCAGCATGAAGTGCTGGTGCACCATGCCGATCCCCGCGCGCATCGCGTCTCCGGGCCCGGCGAAGTGCACCACCTTGTCGTCCACCAGGATTTCGCCGCCATCGGCG
>JASBTB010000078.1 GCA_030148645.1 Demequina sp.
GTGTTCCAGATCATGCTGTTCCGGTCGCGGTGGGGTTTGCGTGTGCGTGCCGTAGGCGAACACCCCAAGGCTGCTGACACGGTGGGCATCAAGGTCAACCGTACACGCGTGCGCAACACGATTCTGGGTGGCGCGATCGCGGGTCTGGGCGGCGCGTTCTTCACGGTCGCATCCGGGCTGGCATTCACCAAAGAGATGACGTCGGGCAAGGGTTATATCGCCTTGGCCGCCATGATTCTTGGCCGCTGGAACCCCAAGGGTGCGTTGCTGGCGGCACTGCTATTCGGCTTTGCCGACGCGTTGCGCATCCAGTTGGGCGTCATCGGTTCGGCGATTCCAAGCGAGTTCCTGGCGATGCTGCCGTATCTGGCCACCATCTTCGCCGTGGCCGGGCTGGTGGGCAGATCCCGCCCGCCTGCGGCCGAGAACATCCCCTACAAGAAGTGATCCATGACTGACATCGATTGGGGCGCACTGCGTGCGGCGGCCCGCGCGGCCTCCCAGCGGGCCTATGTCCCGTACTCCAAGTATCCCGTGGGCGCCGCTGCGATCACCGACACCGGCAACATCGTCACGGGCGCCAACGTGGAGAACGCCTCGTACGGGCTCACCCTGTGCGCCGAGTGCGCCCTGGTCTCCAAGTTGCACACCGACGCCTTGGGCGAGCGACTTGTGGCGTTTGCCTGCGTCGATGCTGCGGGGTCCCCATTGCAGCCGTGCGGACGATGCCGTCAGTTGCTGTACGAATTCGGCGGCGACGCCTTGCTGATCGATGGACCTGAGGGGACCCTGACAATGAAGGACATCCTGCCGTGGGCGTTTGGCCCCCAGCACCTGGAGGGCACCACGTGACCGAAGCATTTGATGCCGTCGACGTGATCGTCACCAAGCGTGACGGCGGTCGCTTGAACGACGAACAGATCGACTGGGTCGTGGACGCCTACACGCGCGGCGCGGTGGCGGACGAACAGATGAGTTCGCTCGCCATGGCGATTCTGCAGCGCGGCATGGACCGCACTGAGATCATGCGCTGGACCAAGGCGATGATTGCCACGGGCGAACGGCTCGACTTCTCGGGACTGTCGCGCCCCACCGCGGACAAGCATTCCACCGGGGGTGTGGGCGACAAGATCACCCTGCCCTTGGCGCCTCTCGTGGCCGCGTGCGGCGTGGCCGTGCCGCAGCTGTCGGGCCGCGGTCTTGGCCACACGGGCGGCACCCTCGACAAGCTCGAGTCAATTCCCGGCTGGCGCGCATCCCTGTCCAACGAGGAGATGTACGCGCAGTTGGAAGAGGTGGGCGCCGTCATTTGCGCGGCCGGCTCCGGGCTGGCCCCTGCCGACAAGAAGCTCTACGCCCTGCGCGACGTGACCGGCACGGTGGAGTGCATCCCGCTGATCGCCAGTTCCATCATGTCCAAGAAGATCGCAGAAGGCACCGGCGTGTTGGTGCTCGACGTCAAGGTTGGATCGGGTGCCTTCATGAAGGACCTCGACATGGCGCGCGAACTGGCCGCCACGCTGGTGGACCTGGGCACGGACGCAGGCGTGGTGACCTCTGCCCTGCTGACCGACATGTCCACACCGCTCGGCCGGGGCATCGGCAATGGACTCGAGGTCACCGAGTCGATCGAGGTGCTCGCCGGTGGCGGCCCCGCGGACGTGGTCGAGCTGACCGTCGTGCTGGCCCGCGAGATGCTCGCCGGCGCGGGGGTGACCGACGTCGACCCCGCCGAGGCCCTCAGGGACGGGCGGGCCATGGACGTGTGGCGCCGCATGATCGAAGCCCAAGGCGGCGATGCTGATGCGCCGATGCCGGTGGCTCCTCACACCGAGGAGGTGCGGGCGGACTCCGACGGCGTCATCACCCGCATGGACGCTTTGGGGGTGGGAGTCGCGGCGTGGCGGCTGGGCGCAGGGCGAGCCCGCAAAGAGGACCCGGTGCAGGCATCGGCCGGGGTCTTCCTGCACAAGACGATCGGCGAGACGGTGCGCAAGGGCGACCTCATCATGACTCTCAACACGGAGTCCCCGGGGCGCATCGGTCGCGCTCAGGTAGCGCTGGCCGAGGCATGCGACGGTGAGGGTGCCGTCGAGATTGCCGCGCGCGGCGCCGAGCGTGGCCCCGTCGTGATGGATCGGATCGGGACGGCCACGTAGCGGTGGCCTGGACGCTGGTGTCCCTCGTGGCGCGAGCCGGGCGCGCGTTGGGGGTTCGCCAGGGCTTCGTTTCCAAGGTGGCCGCTAGCCGGGCCGCGGCACTGTTGGACGCCGCGCCGGATCGCCCCGACATGTTTGCCAGGGTGTGTGCGCGCCGGATCGAGACGGCGTCTCCTGCGGACCGGAAAGCGCTCGAGGCGGCCCTGACGGAACTGTGCAACGACGCTCCCGTGGTGGAGCGGGTGATCGCGAGCGGTGCGCCCCTGAATGCCGTCGCGATGCTGGCCGCCGAGTGGGAGACGCTCGACGCGGACGCCAAGGCGCTGGTGCGCGACCCGTTGTCGCGCCGCGACCCGGGGCCCGTGACGTGGGGCCGGGTCGCCGCGACGCAGGTCGACCAGACCGCGTGCGGCGCCGCCACCATGGCCATGATGCTGATGATGGGCGACCCGCTGGTCGCGCTGTGGGTGGCGTCCGGGCGCAGGGGCGGCCCGTACATGCCGCCCGAGGTGTTCGAGGCCGACGTGCGGGGCGGTGCCCATCACACGGTCGCGGACCGCTGGGACGCTCTGCAACTGGCGATTCACGATCGCGTGACGCGCCACGGCCTGGGACTGTTGCCGTGGCCGCGTGCGTACGGCACGCCGCCGTGGCGGGTCGACAATCTCACGCGCTTTGCCGGGCTGCGCTTTCGCGGGGTCTTGGTGGACGATGCCCGGGCGGACGAGGTCGCGGCGCTCGCCGCCGACGCGCGTGCCGCCTTGGCGGACGGGATCCCGGTGCCGCTCTACGCGTCGGGCGACTCCGCGCGGGGGCTGGACTCGGTGGTCCCACGCCACGTGGTGCTGCTGGTGGGCGTGGACGGGGACGCTTTCCTGGCCTACGAGCCGTCGAGCGGGGCGCTGCATCGGCTGGATCTGAGTGTTGTGGGCCGTGGGCCCTTGGCAGCGCTGGGGAACTGGAACCGCGTGGCGTGGGCCGTGCTGCCGCGGGCGAGGGAGCGGTGACGCCGCCCCGAGTGTGACGGGCTGCACTCTGGCAGCACGCGTGATCGAGGTCCGCTAGCCTGCTCGTGACGGGCTACCAGGGGGACAGTCTCGATTCCCGGGGGACAAACGTGAACGCCAGCGCCACAACTCACACATACCGTTCCCTGGTGGTCATGGTGTGGGTCTTCGCCATCGCCCTTGTGCTGCTTCCGCCGTCGCCTGTGGTGCCGCCGATCGCACAGGCCAAAGAGACTTTCGGCCCGCGTGAACCGGCTCGACATGGGCCCCCTGAGCGTGACGCTTGTGTGATCCGCTCCCGAGTTCTCCGTCGCGAGTTCGCTCGCGCTGACCGCCACGTCGACCGTGCCCGTGGAACAGATCGACGCGACGCGCGACAAGGTGACCACCGAACCCATCATCGCCGTCAGCGCAAGAACGAAGGATCAACTATCACCCCACTACCCGGGACTTGACCTTCACCGCCGACTTGATGCTTCGTCGCCCCGCCTCGAAGCGGGGGCCAGTCCAGAGAGTCGCCCGCCACTGCGCACGCGCAACTTCCCGTCGTTTGGAGTACGACTACCCCATAAATGGGGGAGGGCTTGCGCTATGCGTAGACCGCATGTACGGTATTTGGTGAAACGAATGAGCACGAGGGAGGGAGATTCATTTGTTAGTGCAACTACCTCGACGCGAGATAGATGCGTCAAAAAAGGACGACGAGGCGTAGCCGGGCGAGGAGCACAGCGAATACAGCGCTCATGTCAATGACGTTGATCACCGCTTTGATATTGGTTTTCGCTCCAGTAGCGAACGCGTACTCCTACACCTACGCGAACAGCGTTGTGACACCAGAAAACGAAGTGCGCTATTCCGGCTTTCAATCATTGATCAGCTATGGATACGCGGCGACTGAGTTGTTCGATTACGGGGGCGCGACTAGCACTCTGCACGTCGAGACGTATCACCCATACCCCGGATATCAGACCGTGGCCTATGCCAGTGGCGGTCAATCTGTCGGGATGTATCACACGCGCGAAAACAACGCTCATCAAAAGTGTCGATGGGACTGGGCTTGGGCAGGGGGAAATCTGGGATCTGTTGAGTTGACTTGCAGGCTGAACAGTTGAGGGGGATCTTGGTGCGTCGAGCCTGAAAAGCACGGAAGTCCGCAATCGTAGTGCATGCGTAGTTGGGAGTAGAACGATGACGAAGAAGAGAAACCAGATCGCTCTCGGTTCAGCGGTGGGAACTGTGGCAGGATTAGTTGTTCTGACGGCGGCGTTGCCCGCAAGCGCTGCGGAGCGCTCCGACATCAATGACTTGGTTCCAGCCTTCGCGACGAACCAGAATGCCCAGGACCGCTCGCTCGAGTCTGTGAGCAGCGAAGCGTTCGGAGCGCTCAACGCCGACTCGGTCCGATGGGTTGGTCGCAAGGGTACAGCCGAGTACTGGGTTGCGCGGAAGGGCAACTCCAACGTGTGTCTCGTCATGCACATCCCGGGTGGGATGGAGGTGGTAGCAGTGACGTGTGCGCCTGCCGAGGACTTCTACCGCAAGGGACTCTCGCTTGAGGCAGGAGGCTCGCCCGACGAGCCTGACGCCTCAGCAGAGGCATACTTGCTGCCAGGTGACGTTGACGCTGGCGGCATCGTATCCAGGCCGGAACTTCGCACAGCGGCCCTTGCTGCTGCGGCGGGCGATCGGGCGAACCTGATCGTGGTCGAGCCCGGAAAGTCAGGGCTGAGCCAAGCTGAAGTCGCACGCGAGGACGGTAGTGGTTTTCACTTCGTACCCCTAGCGGAGGCGTAACCTATGAACTTCGATTTTGCCGTCAAAGCAGAGCTCAGTCGGGCGCATAAGCCTATCTTGTTCGGCTTGGTTGTGTTCTTGGCCGTCGCGCTGGTGGGCGTGGTCGCGCCTGCAGCCAATGCGTCGTCTTACACATATGCGCAGGCGGAACTAACTCCCGAGCGACAGAGTCGCTACTCTGGCCTTCGGTCTACCATTAGTGGGGCAGAGGCATATACAATTCTGGGGGTTGGTACCACTACGGTTCAAACCTATTATGGGTATCCGGGGTACTCTGTAGTCGGCTTCGCTACCTCCAACAACCCTAGTACGGTGACATTCTATCACCTCAGGAAGAGCAACCTCTACGGCAGTTGTTTCTGGTCGTACTATGGTGTTGGTGGCTACGCAAAAATCACATGTTCAGTGAAGAACTAGGAAAGGGAGTGCGTTGGAGGATCGTATAGAACCGAAAATCGAAGCACGTCAATCCGTGACGTTCTCAAAGGCTCGGACAAGCATCGGGCGCGTCTGCGGGATTGCGGTTTTAGGCGCGTTTGTGGGTGGGGTTTTCGTTCTCCTTTCAGGTTTTCTCGACATACAGTCTCGTGCCGCCCGTGCTGGCGTGGTGCTCGACTTGAGCGGCACGGTAGTTGCTATCACGGAGCCCAAAACTCCGTGGGTTGCGCTGACAGCTACAGCGGCGCTCTCGCTCCTGGTTGTGTACACGGCTTCACTGGTGGTGCGCACGCTCGGTAGGGTTTCGCGCAGAGTGTTTGTGTCGGCGTTTTCGACGGTTGCGTGGCTTCTCATCGCGTGGGCATTCGCGGCAGACGAGCCACTCCGCGCGCCGATAGCCGGTTCTCTGTTCACGCAGGGTTGGCGAGGATGGCTTGAGTTTGGCGGGACTGCGCCGGTTGTGCACCTCGTGGCGCTTCTGCCGCTAGGGATGCTCTTGATGCGGCCTTTTGCGAAACTCGCACGGGATTCTGATTCAGTACTCATGGGCGCGCAGGCGCCGGAATCCAACGATGCCGCGGGCCACGCACAAGACTAGTTGTTCTGGCTCATGACGGTGGTGACGCCGGTTCGCAGTCGTGAGGCTGGCGGTTGCTCCCCGATGGCGGTGTGGTTGCGATGATAGTTGTAGTGGATGTTCCAGGCCGCGATCGCTTGCGCGCGTTGGGCTTCTGAGGTCCAGATGCGGGCGCACCACACCTCGCAGGCTAGCTTGGCGCAGCAGACTCGCCACACGTTTGCGACCACAGTCTCGACGTTGTGAACCGGGCGATGTGACGTATCGCCGCGCGCGTTCTGGCCCCCAGCCCGCCCAGGCTTTCCCCCATGGCCACTCCCGACTTCGTCCTCGACCTGCTCGCCAAGATCGGCCACGACCTCCTGTGGCTCTCAGGTGTCACGGCAGTGGTCCTGCGCGACACCGCATCGGCGTCGCGAGAGGTGCTGCTGGTCAAGCGCGCCGTCACGGGCGAGTGGACCCCCGTCACGGGCATCGTCGATCCGGGCGAGCAGCCCGCCGCGGCGGGAGTGCGCGAGGTGGCGGAGGAGGCGGGGGTCGTCACCGTGCCCGAGGCCCTCAAGTCCGTTTGCTCACTGCCCCCCATGCAGTACGCCCACGGCGACCGCGCCCAATACCTGGACCTCACGTTCCGCTTTCGCTACGTGAGCGGTGACCCCCACCCCACCGACGGCGAAAACACCGCGGCCGCCTGGTTTCCCGTCGACGCGATGCCGTCGATGCCCGAGGGCATGGCAGCGCGTGAGATATCGGCGGTGACGCCCGGCGACAGGTGCCCGTTCCCCAATTGACACGCGGCTCACCGGAACCCGCTGCGCGGGCGCTGCACGGCGACGCAGTAACCTCGACGTGTGACAAACTCAACACCCCCGACGGTGGGGGAGCATTGGCCGGGGCGCACCGTGACCGGCGCACTCCCGTGGGTGTGGTGCGGATGACGGACGTACGAATGTTTGAGGCGTTGCCCGCGAGGCTCAAGAGTGCTCGTGGGTGGCTGGCCGGTGCGGTGGTGGCCGCCGGGGCCACGGCTTGGATGGCGGTCGCACGGGCGTCGAATACCTCGGTCGAGCACGCGGGCCACCTCGGGCTCGTGGGCGTGTCTGTCACCCTGGGCACGGCCGAGGTCGCGTACCTCGTGTGGCGAAACTGGACGCACGGCGAGCGCCGAATCGCCGTGGTGGTGACCGCTACCGCCAGCCTTGGCTCGCTCCTCATCCTTGGCGCGGCCATCGGCGGCGTGAGTGCCCAAGGCATGGGCGCGTCGGCCGTAGGTGTGGCGCTCCTGGGCATGTCCACCGCCGTCGGCCTGTTCGGCGTGTATCGGGCGACGGGAAGGTCGAGCGCGGCCACACTCACGGGGATGTTCATGGTGCTGGGGCTCGCGTATTTCGCCGCGGTGCTGTGGAACGCCGTTCCATAACACGCCCCATAGGCTTGACCCCATGACGCTCACCACACCCGAGATCCTCGCCCTGCCCAAGGTCCTGCTGCACGACCACCTCGACGGCGGCCTGCGCCCGTCCACCCTGATCGAGTTGGCTGGTGAGATTGGTCACGAGTTGCCCTCGACCGACGCCGATGAGCTTCAGCGACTGTTCGTGGCCAACGCCAACTCGGGCGACCTGGTGCGCTACCTCGAGGCATTCGCCCACACCACCGTGGTGATGCAGACTGCCGCAAACCTCACGCGAATTGCGCGCGAGGCAGTGGTGGACCTCGCCGCGGACGGAGTGATTTACGCCGAGTTGCGCTACGCGCCCGAGCAGCACGTCACGGCCGGTCTCAGCCTCCAAGACGTGGTCGAGGCCGTGCAGTCGGGCATCGAAGAGGGCGTGGCCGAGGCGTCCGAGGCTGGTCGCGGCATCCGCGCCACCGCGCTGCTGGACGCCATGCGTCACCTGGATCGCTCGCGCGAGATTGCGGAACTGGCCATCGCCAACCGCGGGCGCTGTTGCGTCGGTTTTGACATCGCGGGCCCCGAGTTCGGTTTCCCTCCCTCGAAGCACCGCGAGGCCTTCCAGCTGCTGCGCGAGAACCACATGCCCGTCACGATTCACGCTGGCGAGGCCGACGGCGCCGCCTCCGTGGGCGAGGCCCTGGGCCTTGGCAGCGCCCGACGCTTGGGCCACGGCGTGCGCATTCACGAGGACATCCAGAACTTCGGCACCGACGAGGAGCCCGTTTTCGGCGTGATCGCCCAGCACGCGCTCGACGAGCAGATCCCACTGGAGTGCAGCCCCACCTCCAACGTGCAGACCGGCGCGGCCTCGTCCATCAAGGACCACCCCATGCACGAGCTGCGCGATCTCGGCTTCGCGGTCACCGTCAACACCGACAACCGCCTGGTATCGGGCGTGTCCATGACGGGCGAGTTCGAGGCCTTGGTGGGAGCCGGCTGGACCAAGGAGGACCTGCTGGAGGCAACGCTGGTGGCCGCCTGGGGCGCCTTTCTCCCGTACCACCAGCGCGCCGACCTCGCGGAAAGCGTCGTCGAAGGTTACGAGGGCTGAGCGCACGTAGGCTAGGGCCATGACTCTGTCTCGCTTGGAACTTGCCCACCTGGTCGACCACACCCTGCTCAAGCCGGAGGCCACCGCCACCGACGTCGCCGCCCTCGTGGCAGAGGGCGCCGACTTGGGTGTGTACTCCGTGTGCGTCTCCCCGTCACTCATCCCTGCGTCCGTGCCGGACGGCCTGCTGATCGCGACCGTGTGCGGCTTCCCCTCCGGGAAGCACACCCCCGCTGTCAAGGCCGCTGAGGCCGCGGAATCCGTGGCCACGGGCGCGCACGAAGTCGATATGGTAATCGACATCGGAGCCGCGCTTGCGGGCGACTTCGCCGCCGTCGAGGCCGACATCGCGGCCGTGCGTGCAGCCATCGGGGGTGCGGTGCTCAAGGTCATCATTGAGTCGGCCGCGCTGACCGACGACGTCATTGTGGGCGCGTGCAAGGCCGCCGTTGCGGCGGGTGCCGACTTTGTCAAGACGTCCACCGGCTTCCACCCGGCGGGTGGGGCGTCGGCGCACGCCGTGGCGCTCATGCGCAAGACGGTGGGGCCGGACATCGGCGTCAAGGCATCGGGCGGCATCCGGACGGCCGACGCCGCGCTCGCTATGGTCGACGCGGGTGCCTCGCGCTTGGGCCTGAGCGGCACCCGTGCCGTGCTCGACGGACTGGATGGCACCGCAGCTCCCGAGGCGCCGGGCGGCGACTCGTACTAGAGCCCCAGCAGCACCTCGACGTCGGCTCGCAGCGCCAACATCGCGGCCTGCGCCCGGGCACGGGTAGTGCGCACATCCCCACCAGCCACAGGCTCAATGACCTCGAGGTACGCCTTCACTTTGGGCTCCGTTCCGGAGGGCCTGATGATGACTCGCGCCCCCGATTCCGCAGCCAGGTGCAGGCCGTTGGTGGGCGGGAGCCCAGCGAAGCCGTCGTTCATGTCGTCGGTGGCTGTGATGGACGACCCGGCGAGCGTGGCCGGAGGCGAGGCCAGCAGGCGCTTCATCAACTCCGGAATCTGCGTCAGGTCGTCGAAGCGTGCGGACACCTGCGAGGTCAGGTACACGCCGTAGTCGCGCGCGAGGTCGTCAATGGCATCGGCGAGCGTGCGGCCAGCCGCCTTCAGTTCTGAGACCATCTCCGCGATCATCACGGCGGTCGAGACGCCGTCCTTGTCGAGCACCAGCTGTGGCGCCACGCAATACCCCAGCGCCTCCTCGTATCCATAGATCAACTGAGGCGCCCGGGAGATCCACTTGAAGCCGGTGAGCGTGTTCGCGTAGGCCAGGCCATGGCGCTTCGCGATGGCGGCGAGTTGCCGTGACGAGACGATCGAGTTGGCAAGCGTCGCGTGCCGCTGTCCCGCATGTGCGGCCGCCACCCGCTCACCCAGCAGCGAGCCGACCACATCGCCGTGCAGCATCCGCCAGTCGCCGTCGATGACGGTCGCGACGGCGCAGCGGTCCGTGTCGGGGTCGTTGGCGATCACCACGTCGGCGCCCATGGTGGTGGCCAACTTGAGGGCCAGGTCGATCGCGCCGGGCTCCTCCGGGTTGGGGAATGCGACGGTGGGGAAGTCGGGGTCGGGCGCCGCCTGTTCAGGCACCGAGGTGAGGTCAGTGAAGCCTGACCGTGCCAGTGCGTCGCGCACCGTCGCATCGCCGACACCGTGGATGGGGGTGAGTATGACCTTGAGCGCCGCACGGCGCTGCGGGATCTCGCCCACGGGCGCAGACACCAGTGAGGCCACCTTGGCCGCGTATTCGGCGACGATGCTGGGGGACAGGACCTCCCAGCCCGATGTTGCGCGCTCGACACCCGCGACCGCGTCCACGGCCTCGATCAGCTTCGCGATGCCCGCGTCGTGCGGAGGCACAATTTGCGCGCCCGCGGCCTCCGGCGTGATCGCCGCGCCCAGGTACACCTTGTAGCCGTTGTCCCAGGCGGGATTGTGGGAGGCGGTCACCATGACGCCCGCGTCGGCGCGAAGGGCGCGCACCGCGTACGCGAGCACGGGCGTGGGCAGCGCGGAGGGCAACAGTAGGGCACGATGCCCCGCAGCCACGGCGACCGCGACGGTGTCGTGGGCGAATTCGGACGAGCCATGGCGCGCGTCGTAGCCGACCACAATCATGCCCGGGCGACCCAGTTGGGCGCTCATGTAGGAGCACAACCCCGAAGCCGCACGGATGACCACGGCCCGGTTCATACGATTCGGCCCGGCGCCCAGGCGTCCCCGCAAGCCGGCGGTACCGAACTGCAGCAGGCCCGACATGCGGTCGGCCAGGTCAGCCGCGGCATCGGCGTCGCCCGACACCACCGCCTCGAGCACTCCGCGGAGCTCCGCCTGGGTGGCGGGATCGGGGTCGTCCGCAAGCCAGGAGGCGGCGGCCACGGCCGCGTCGTCGATCTCAGCAATATCCATGACTACATCTTCCCTACGATGTCGGCCAGCAGGCGTGAGATGCGCGAAGCCGCGGCGGCTCCGGCGTCCAGCACCTCCTGGTGGTTGAGGGCCTGGGTGCCGATGCCAGCGCCCAGATTGGTGACCAGGGACAGCCCCAGCACCTCCAGGCCCGCCTCGCGCGCGGCGATGACCTCAAGCGCGGTGGACATCCCCACGAGGTCGGCACCCAGGGTGGTCGCCATCCTCACCTCGGCGGGGGTTTCGTATTGGGGGCCAGTGAATTGCGCGTAGACGCCCTCGATCAGGCTGTCGTCCACGGTCCGGGCCAGGTCTCGCAGGCGAGGGGAGTAGGCGTCTCCCATCGGCACGAACGTCGCACCCTCAAGCGGGGTGGCGCCCGTGAGGTTCAGGTGGTCGCAGATCAGGACCACGGAGCCGGGTCCCACGTGGGGGCGGGTGGAACCGCACCCGTTGGTGACCACCAACTGCGTGCAGCCAGCGGCCGCGGCCATGCGCACCGCGTGGGCCACCGTCGCGGCGTCGCGAGACTGATAGAAGTGCTGGCGCGCGCCGAGCACCAGCACTCGTCTGCCGCCCGCGGTCACCAACGATCGGAACGTCGAATGGTGTCCCGCGACGGCGTGGCCCGTGAAGCCGGGAACGTCGGACGCCTCGACCGACGCGACCTCCTTGCCGATCAATTCGGCCGCGCCACCCCAGCCGGAGCCGAGGATCAGTGCGAGGTCGTGTGAGGGGACGCCGGTGCGATCGGCCAGAACGGCGGCGGCCTCGGCCGCGAGAGCATGTGCAGACATGCCACGAGCGTATATGCCGCGCGGTTTCCGACACGCTGCCGCGGGACCGTGTCCCCGCCCAAACGATGGCTTGCCACGATTTTCATCGGCGTACCTCTCAGCAGGGCGCCACCACTGTGGTGCACGTCCTCCGCCAGGCCCGCATAGGACTGGCCACCACCGCCACCTTCGTCACCACCGCCACCGCCCCACGTGCCGGGCAGGCTTTGCCACCGTCTTCGCACGGCATCCCCGCCCGCCCTATGGGTCCACTGCCGTGGGCCGGAACGGAGAACCTGGACCACGGTGGGACCATGGTCCCATGGTGAGTGTCGTCATTGTCGGTGGAGGTCCCGGTGGATACGAGGCCGCGCATGTGGCCCGGGCGGCAGGAGCTGATGTCACGCTCGTGGAGCGGCAGGCCCTGGGGGGCAATGCGGTCCTGACGGACGTGGTGCCGTCCAAAACGGTCATCGCGACGGCCGAATGGCTCACGATCGCCGATCGCGCCGGGCAACTCGGCATCCGCGACACCTACGGACAGGACAGTGCGGGCGCGGGCCGCCATACCGTTGATTTGGGCGCCGTCAACGCGCGGGTGACGCGGCTCGCCGAGCGACAAAGCGCCGACATCCATGCGCGGCTCGAGCGTGAGGGAGTGACCGTGGTGCGCGGTTCGGCGCGGCTCACCTCCTCGTCGACCGTCGCGGTGGAAGGGGAGGAGTTGCGGGCTGATGCGGTGTTGCTGGCACTGGGTGCACGGCCGCGGATTCTCCCGGCCTGTGCGCCCGATGGCGAACGCATCCTGACCTGGACGCAGCTCTACAGGCTTGACACGATGCCCGAGCACCTGATTGTGGTCGGTTCGGGGGTGACGGGGGCCGAGTTCGCGGGCGCGTATCGCACGCTGGGAGCACAGGTGACCCTGATCTCGTCGGGCGAGCGTGTGCTCGCCAATCAGGATCCGGAGGCGGCGGCCTATGTTCAGGACGAATTTGCCAGGCGCGGCATGACCGTGGTGGGTGGGGCGCGCGCCCACTCCGTGGAGTCCGGTGGCGGTGGGGTACGTGTGTCGTTGGCGGACGGGCGCGTGATCCAGGGCTCCCACTGCCTGATGGCGGTCGGTTCGGTGCCGAACACGCAGGACGTTGGCCTGGCGCACGCCGGGGTGGAGGTCGATGCCCGGGGCCACATCACGGTGGACCGCGTGTCCCGTACGAGCGCCCGTGGCGTCTACGCGGCCGGTGACTGCACAGGGGTGTGGCCACTGGCCTCGGTGGCCGCTACTCAGGGCCGCATCGCCATGGCGCATGCCCTGGGCGATGCGGTCAAACCGATCGACTTGCGCGAGGTCGCCTCGGCCGTGTTCACGCTACCCGAAATTGCCACCGTGGGCGCCTCCGAACGGGATCTGCGCCAACGTGGCATCTTTTATGAGGTGTCCAAGCTGGATCTGGCGCGCAACCCCCGCGCGAAGATGCTGGGCATCGACACCGGGTTCGTGAAGATCTTTGGACATACGGTCACCGGCCAAATACTGGGTGCCGTGGTGGTGGGGCCCCGTGCCAGCGAACACATCTTTCCGCTGGCACTTGCGGTGGCGCACCACCTCACGGTGGACGATGTTGCGTCGGCGTCCACCGTGTACCCGTCACTGGCAGGCACGATCGCGGAGGCGGCGCGCATACTTCACTCGATCACTGAGGTCGAGCAAGAGCGCTGAGTGCGGCCGGATTCCCCTTGGGAGATCGCCGCAGGCATCGCCGTCGGTGTCGTGTGGGTTGCAGACCCGGTGGCCGGTATCCGGCGCGCGGCGACGCCGTCGGCTGAGGCCTACCCGAGTGGGGCGGCCTAGGCCGCGCCGGGCTGTGACGAGGGTGCGGCGTCGGTGGCGGTGAACTCCGCGCGGAGGTCTTCGCCGTTCATGCCCGGATTACACGCCGTGACGTACGTTCCCGGCGTCAGCGTGGCCACGAGGTCGCGGGTCAGCCCGGGGCCCACGTTTTCCACCTCGCCCACGATGGTGGTGCCGTCGCCCTCATAGACGTAGAACTCGGTCGCCTCAGTGCCGGTGTTCGTGACGGAGAACGTGACGGTGCCTGCGGGTGCGGAGTTCTGCGAGACCTCGCACGTGTCGTTCGTGGACGTCACGGCGACGGCTTCGTCGGAGCCGCTCGACTGGCCCGTGCAGGCGCTGAGCATGAGGGCGGAGACCACAGGGGCGCACGCGAGCGCCCACCTCGTGCGGATGATCATGGTGATTCCTTATCGTTCAGGCGGACGTCGGGACGGCTTGGTTGGACGAGCGTTGTGGCGCTTGCGCAAAGGCCATGCGCACAAACAACCACATCGTCGGGACGATGTAGGTCACCCACGCGACCGCTTCGACAATGGTCGTGGAGGGGGAGATGTTGAAGATGCCCTTGAGGAGCGTTCCTGTGACAGAACCAGGGGTGATGGTGTCGCTCACGTCAAAGGCGAGGGCGCCCAGCCCCGGCAGAATGCCAGCCTCTTGGAGGTCGCGAACGCCGTAGGAGAGCACGCCCGCCGCAACGACGATGAGGAAGACGCCGGTCCACTGGAAGAACACGCGCAGGTTGATGCGCACGGCCCCTCGGTAGATGAGCATGCCCAGCGCGGCCGCCGTGCCAAGTCCGAGCACGGCGCCGGTGATCGGGGCTGCGGTGGAGCCCGCGGCTTCGATCCCAGCCCACAGGAACAGTGCCGTTTCCAGGCCCTCACGACCCACAGCGATGAAGGCCAAGGCCAGGATGGCTCCCTTGCCGACGGCGATGGCACGCTCGAGGCCGTCCTCAAGGTGACGTTTGAGGTAGCGAGCGGTCTTGCCCATCCAGAAGATCATCCAAGTGATGAGTCCCACGGCCAGGATGCCCAGGCTCCCGCCAATCGCCTCTTGTGCCGTGAAACTCAGACTGCGGGGGCCGAGGGTGAGTGCCGCGCCCAGGCCCAACGACAATGCCGCTGCGGCACCCACGCCAACCCACAACGAGGGCAGCAGGTCACGTCGCTGGGTGCGCACCAGATATGCCACCAGAATGCCCATGACAAGAGCCGCTTCGAGGCCCTCTCGCAGGCCGATGAGGTAGTTGGCAAGCACGCGGCCTCCAGGGGTGAGTAAGGGTGACCTAACCCGCTGAGACTAAGGGGGGCGCCGGGCGCCTGTCAATTTTTCGCAACAGAGACGTTGCGTAATTGGTAGGGGTGCGGCGCAGAAGCCCAGATCGCTACTCGGAGAGGGGATCGACGATGTCGCAAATGAGGGCACCAGCCGTCACCGACGTGCCCAGGGTGGCCGTCAGGCCGGTCACCACGCCCGCCCGGTGCGCCGTGAGCGGTTGCTCCATCTTCATGGCCTCGAGCACGACCACCAGGTCGCCCTCTGCCACCGAGGCGCCCTCTTCGACGGCGACCTTCACGATGGTTCCCTGCATGGGCGAGGACAGGGTGACGCCGGACGAGGCGCGCATCGTGGGCGCCTTCTTGGTGGTGCGACGGGCGGGCGCCCCTGCACGGGCACGCGCCCGGCCAGCCTGTGCCAGCGCGGCGGGCAGGACAACTTCGAGCCGCTTGCCGCCCACCTCCACCACCACGCGTTCGGTCGCGGCACCATCGTGGTGGCCGAAGGCTGCTGCGCCGGAGGCGCCCAGCGTCCTCACCGTCTGCGCGAAGCCAGTCTCGATCCAGGTGGTGTACACCCCGAACCCGTCGTCCGCCACGAACTCGGGCGCGTTGAGCACGGCCTCGTGGAAAGGCAACACCGTGGGGATGCCCTCGACCACGAATTCGGACACCGCTCGCCGCGCACGCTGAATCGCCTCTGCGCGCGTCGCACCCGTGACGATGAGTTTGGCGATCATCGAGTCGAAGTTGCCGGAGACGGTGTCTCCCTGGTGCACGCCGGCGTCGACGCGCACGCCTGGCCCGGACGGCAGCCGCAGCGTGGAGATGCGGCCCGGCGCTGGCATGAAGCCCGCGGCTGGGTCCTCGCCATTGATGCGGAACTCGATCGAGTGGCCGCGCACCTGGGGGTTGAGGTTCGAAATCGGTTCACCGGCCGCGATCCGGAACTGCTCCCGCACCAGGTCCACTCCAGTGACCTCTTCCGTCACCGGGTGCTCGACCTGGAGGCGCGTGTTGACCTCGAGGAAGCTGATGGTGCCGTCCACGCCGATCAGGAACTCGCACGTGCCAGCGCCGACGTAGCCTGACTCGCGCAGGATCGCCTGGCTGGAGTGCACGAGCTTCGCGTTCTGGTCCTCGGTCAGGAACGGCGCGGGCGCCTCTTCGACGAGTTTTTGGTGCCGACGCTGTAGCGAGCAGTCGCGGGTCGAGACCACCACGACGTTGCCGTGCGTGTCGGCGAGGCACTGGGTTTCGACGTGACGTGGCTTGTCGAGAAAGCGTTCCACGAAGCACTCACCGCGCCCGAAGGCCGCTACCGCCTCGCGGGTCGCGGAGTCGAACAGTTCGGGAATGTCCTCGCGGTTGCGGGCGACCTTGAGGCCGCGTCCGCCGCCTCCGAAGGCGGCCTTGATGGCTACTGGGAGGCCGAATTCGTCGGCGAAGGCGACCACTTCGTCGGCCGATGAGACGGGATCGGGCGTGCCGGGAACCAGCGGCGCACCAGCCGCCTGGGCGATATGGCGGGCGCTGACCTTGTCTCCGAGGGCCGTGATCGCGGCTGGTGGCGGGCCGATCCAGACCAGGCCCGCATCGATCACGGCCTGGGCGAACTCGGCGTTCTCCGACAGGAAGCCGTAGCCGGGGTGGATCGCCTCGGCGCCCGAGCGCCGGGCGATGGTGAGCAGTTTGGAGATGTCGAGGTAGGTGTCGCGCGCCGTGACGCCGCCGAGAGAGTACGCGTCGTCCGCGAGGGCGACGTGGGGGGCGTCACGGTCGGGGTCCGCATACACTGCGATGGCGCGCAAAGAAGCGTCCCGGCAGGCGCGGATCACGCGGACGGCGATCTCGCCGCGGTTGGCGATGAGAACCGAGGAGAACGCAAGCACGACGCTCAACCTACCTTGGTGTTGCCCGCCACGACCGACCCGGGACCCACGCATCCCACGGATTTGGTCGGAAGCACAGCGCCAGCGGTGCGCGTTGTATGAAACCTACAACCATCTGGCCAAGATGAGTGGCTACTCGGCCGTAGGTTGTGGAGACGGCACAAACATGCCCCTCAGGAGGCCGGGACCCACAGGTCGTAGATCGGGACTCCACACTCGCCCAAGAGGTGACGCAGGAGCGGCAGACTGATGCCCACCACGTTGTGATGGTCACCCTCGATGCGCTCCACGAAGGGTCCTCCGATTCCGTCGACGGTGAATGCCCCGGCTACGCGCAACGGTTCGCCAGTCGCGACGTAGG
>JASBTB010000084.1 GCA_030148645.1 Demequina sp.
ATTAGCCTTCAACAGATCATCGGTTTTCACATAGAGTGCAGTGGCAAGGGTGTCCAGATCGGCGTCCACGTTCGTTCTCCAAGGTTCGGCGTTTGGGTATCAACGCCGATTCTGGGCACCCGAGCACCCAAACCTCAGCAGCAACACCCGTAACACCCCTTGGAACCATTCATCGAGTTGTTGCGCCTGATGAGGTACGTGACGCGTTGGCCCGGAGGGAGTGGCGGGTGGCCGAATCAGGCGGCATGTCGGGCAGACCTATCCCATGCGGCGTCGTGCCGTGCGAAGCTCTCACCAGCAGGGCCTTTCAGGGCAGAGTCTTCTCCGGTCGCGTCCGTGAGGGCAGCGTTCTCCGGCGTGTGACCGTGTGAGATCGGCGTCGCTGCTGTCGCTGGTGGTGCGGTCGATCGTGATGGCGGCGAGTCCGCCTGGTCTCGGACGGCCGGTGGAGTCGATGTTGGGTGGCGGGATTAACTCAACGTGACCTGCTCGAACCTGGATCCCCCAGCCTTGGCGGTGGATGTCGCGGTGACAGCGCGTGCACAACATCACCCCGTTGCTGAGGTCCGTACGACCACCCTTGTCCCACCAGTGGATGTGGTGGGCTTCGCAGTGCTCTGGTGGTGCATGGGACTTGGCGCACCCGCCGTCGCGTTCCAGGAGGGCGAGGCGTTGAGGGCGGGTGAACATCCTGACAGTGCGACCCACGTCCAGCACCTCGCTCTGCCCTGCGAGGATTTCGGGGATGATGCCCGCCTCACCCGCCAGTCTTCGCGATTGGCCTACCGATACGCGTTGCGCGGTGCCGTCAATGCTGCCCACGCCTCGACCCGCGTGCAGGTCGCTCAAGTTCACGCGCACGACGACGGTGGTGCGAATACCTGATTGCCCCGTGTCCTGGCATCCCAGGGCGTGACGACACAGATCATGGAGGGCATCGGCCCGCATTTGCCCCACCGAGCGTTGGTCACGCTCTTGAGGGTCCGTGTCACGTCTGGTACGGAACTGGTGGGTAACCATCTGTTCGACCACGGTGCGTCAGGGCGCCGCCGTCACGGGGTCGAGTCGGCCGGTCAGCGTGACCATCCCGGTGTGGTCCTCAGACCACGTGGAGTACCGCTGCTCGTATTGGCGTCTCTCCTGCTCCTGGTGACCGTGCAAGTCCGCGCGTGCGACCGCCGATGCCACCAGGCGGCGCACCTCGTGCACGGCCAGGTTCACGGCCTTGTCCACCAGACGCTGCTCGAAGAGGTGAAACTGATCGCTGGAGCCGCGGTCGGTCAGCGTTTCCAGACCGGCGGTGACGAGTCCGGCGGCATCGACCGAGAGGTCACCCGCCAACACGGTCGAGGCCACGGCCGGGTAGCGGTGCTGACGTGGAGTCGGAGACTGGCCGACCTCGCAGGCCTGACCTGCCCCCAGGAGAATCGCAGGCTCTGGGAGCATCGTGGCGACATCGGGAATCAGCGCCCTTCCCGCATCGATCGCCCGCAACGCACCCGCCCGAGACCCGCCCGTCACGGATGCGGCCATCGTGCCCGCGTTCCCAAAACCCTGCCGCCGGGCCAAACCGCCTCCGGGCAGGTCCGGTGCGGAACGTCGTGCAAGATCGCCCCCGAACCGCGCCCGCAACGCGTCGGCCAACCGTCCAAGCCGCGCGACAGCGTCGTACGTCTCCAGGAAGTCGTCTTGCGACAAACCCGAGACTTCGAGGCGAGCCAACTCGCCCACCAAGGAGCTCACGTGCGCGATCCGCGCCGCCTCATTCGGTGTCACCGCGATTGCCGCCTCGACTGCCATAAACCCAGTCCAACACATGGGTGGAACATGTGCCTACCAGGCATGATACTCTGTGGAAAGGCTTCACACCACCGGCCTGAGCACGACGCGCAGCAGGCAGTCGCGCCCGCCCCACAGTTCGAGATCAACCGGACGACCGGACAACCGGACGACCGGACAACCGGACAACGGGGCAACCGGGCACCCGACACAACACGACACGACACGACAGAACAATCGCACCGCCAACGCCCACAGCCAGAACACCTCGCACTGATGGAGTCGGCGGCTGGCAGGATGGTCTCAATGGAGACCATCGTCAAGCACCGCGCACAGGCCCCGCCCGGATTCTTCGAGGCAGAGGCGGCGGGCATCCGGTGGCTGGCCGAGGCCGGTGGGGCCCAGATCGCCGCGGTCGTGGAGGTCTCCCGTGGCCGCATCGAACTGGAGCGGATAGAGCATGCGGCGGCAACCGCGCGCGCGGCGCACGACTTTGGGCGTGACCTCGCGCGCACGCATGCGGCGGGTGCGCCCCTGTTCGGGGCCCCGCCCAGGGGTTGGGACGGACCACTGTTTATTGGCAGACGCGAGATGCCGCGTCTCGAATCGACATCCTGGGGCGAGTTCTATGCGGCGGCGCGCGTGTTGCCCTTTGCCCAGGCTGCCGTTGCGGCGGGCAATCTCACGGAAACTGAGATGGCCGTGGTGCGCGAGGCCTGCGGTGCGGTGGTGTCGGGCTACTTCGATGACGACGCCCCACCGTCGCGCATTCACGGCGACCTGTGGGGTGGAAACGTGCTGTTCGATCCGCGGGGCGCCGTGATGATCGACCCTGCGGCTCACGGGGGCCATGCAGAGACGGATCTGGCAATGCTCGCCTTGTTCGGCGCCCCGTACCTGGCGCACATCATCGACGGTTATCAGTCAGTCGCCCCACTACGTCCGGGGTGACAGCAACGAGTCCCCGTCCACCACCTTCATCCCTTGGCCGTGCACGCTGGCGGACATGGACGTTCCTACGGTGTCGAATTGACGCGCGCCGCCCATGCGACACTCCGGGTCCTCGACTGAACGCCAGCGCTAGAAGGCCTCACCCGGGGTGACCTGCTCCACCGGAACGGGAGACGCCCCTTCCCGACCCAGGAGGCGTCCCACAAGATCTAGGCCGATGCGCGACAACAACGCCTCGTGAATGGCGACGGCGCGGCGCGGCTTGAGCGCCGTCACCAACTCGACGGCCTCCGCGAGTTTCATCCAGGGTCCGCTGACGGGCACCAACAGTGTGTCCACGTCGATGTCGGGGGACTCGATACTGTCCCCGGGGTGGTACACCAGTCCGCCGAGCAGGTAGCCCACGTTTTGGTCCCGTGTGCGGCCAGGGAACACCGCCGCGTGAAGGCCTCCATGAACGCTGACCTGCAGTCCCTCGATCTGGAACGCATCTCCCGGCGCGACGGAGCGTGCGCGATCGCCGAACTCGTCTGTCAGGGATGTCACCACACTCTCGGGGCCGTAGACGCTCACGTGGTCGCGCGCACGCATCGCCGTGCGTAGTGCGTCGAACGACACGTGGTCGCCGTGGGCGTGAGTCACCAGCACCGCATCGGCCGCCGCGAGAAGCATGGGCGTGTCGGGCGTAAAGTCGCCAGGATCGATCACGATGCGCTTGCCGTGGTGTTCTACCTGAACACAGGCGTGAGCGTGCTTGGTCAGGTGCATCGGGCGCCTCCTTTACATCGTCTCCTGGTGAAACACACGGACAACGCCAGCCATGCCCCAACGGGTTGAGGAATACCTCGGCGCCAGACGCGTTATTAGATGCATACGCATATATCCAGCGTCCCCGTCATCAGGAGGCACTTCATGCAGTTCGGCATCATGTCCGTCAGCGACATCACCCGCGACCCCATCAGCGGCGTCACACCCACCGAGGCCGAGCGCATCGCCAACATCGTCGCGATCGCGGTCAAGGCGGAAGAGGTGGGGCTCGACGCCTTCGCGATAGGCGAGCACCACAACCCACCGTTCTTCTCCTCCTCCCCCACCACGCTGCTGGCGCACGTCGCGGCGCTCACCGAGCGGCTCATCGTGACGACGTCGACCACGCTCATCACCACGAATGACCCGGTACGGATCGCGGAGGAGTACGCGATGCTTCAGCACCTCAGCGGCGGTCGCATGGATCTCATGCTCGGCCGCGGAAACACGGCGCCCGTCTACCCGTGGTTTGGCCAGGACATCCGCCAGGGTCTACCCCTCGCGCTCGAAAACTACAATCTGCTACACCGGTTGTGGCGCGAGGATGTCGTGGACTGGGAGGGCAGTTTCCGCACGCCGCTCCAGGGCTTCACGTCTGTGCCCCGACCGCTGGACGACGTGCCGCCGTTCGTGTGGCACGGCTCGATCCGCACCCCCGAAATCGCCGAGCAGGCCGCCTTCTACGGCAACGGCTACTTTGCCAACAACATCTTCTGGCCCAAGGACCACTACAAGCGCCTCATCGACTTCTACCGTCAGCGCTTCGAACACTACGGCCACGGCACCGCCAAGCAGGCGATCGTCGGACTGGGCGGCCAGGCCTTCATCGGCAAGACGTCTCAAGAAGCGAAGGCTCAGTTCCGGCCCTATTTCGACGAGGCCCCCGTCTACGGCCACGGCCCGACGATGGAGGAGTTTTCGCAGACGACGCCCCTGAGCGTCGGCTCCGTGCAGGAGGTCATCGACAAGACCCTCACATTCCAGGAGACGTTCGGCGACTATCAGCGCCAGCTGTTCCTCGTGGATCACGCCGGGATGCCCGTTGGGATGGTCCTGGACCAGCTCGAGTTGTTGGGCGGCGAGGTGGTTCCGGTCCTGCGCCGGGAGCTCGACAAACGCCGCGACCCCGAGGCCGCCGAGGCTCCCACGCACGCCAGCCTGGTCAAGGCCAAGTACGGCGGCGCGGAGCCCCGCCAGCCGCGCCCCAACGCCAACCGCGGCGACAACGTCACGGGATCCTCGCCCTACCAGGACAGCGACGCCGAGGTCACCGCGTCGTACCCTGCACTGTGATGACCACCGTCGATGCAGCAATACCCCTGCGCCAGGCGAACGAGGCGTGGGAGGCCCTGTTGGGCGCCCACACCACACTCATGCGGCGCTTCGCGGCCGAGGACATGTGGTGTGAGGTCTCGCTGCACGAATACGACGTGCTCTATACCCTGTCCAAGTGCCCCAAGGCACAGCGCCTGGGCGTGCTTGGCCGCCACCTCATGCTCAGCCAGCCGGGGCTGTCGCGGCTCGTCGAACGACTTGTCGAGCGCGGGCTGCTCGCCAGGCAGCCCGATCCGGCCGACGCGAGGGCCACGCTGCTCTCCCTCACCGACGAGGGCCGCGCGGTCCAGCGGCGCGTCGGCCGGGCGCACGCCCGTTCAGTGGCCGACGCCATGTCGTCCCGCCTCACCCCCGAACAGATGTCCACCCTTACGGCGCTCGCCGCGCTCCTGAACCGCACGGAAGAGGACCTGCCATGACCGCCTCCCTGAGCCTCGTCGTCGTCAATGCCGGGGTCTCCGACCCCTCGTCCACCAAACTCCTGGCCGATCGCGCATCCGCCCGTGTGCGGGCGCTGGGGCAGGCACGCGGCCGTGAGATCACCACGACGACGATCGATCTACGCGACGTGCTTCCAGAGTTGCCCGCCGCCCTCGCGTCCCAGCATTTTGGCGAGCGCTTCACGCGCGCGATCGCCGCCCTGGTCGACGCGGACGGCATCATCGCCGCCGCTCCCGTGTACAAGGCGGGCGTCTCCGGGCTCTTCACCTCGTTCTTTCAGGTGCTCGACAACGACCTGCTCATCGGCAAGCCGACGGTGCTCGCCGCCACCGCAGGCACCGCGCGTCATGCCCTCGTGGTGGACGAGGAGATGCGCTCGCTCTTCGCCTACCTGCGCACGCTCACCGTGCCCACGAGCCTGTTCGCCGCGACTGAGGATTGGCGAGACAAGGCCCTCATGGGTCGCATCGACAGAGCCGCGCTCGAACTGGTCCTGCTCATGGAATCCGGCTTTGCCAAGGCGGTGCGCGACGAATCCTGGCAACACTACCCACACGAATTCGGCTCCGCCGGTGGCACGCAGACAGGCATCGACCTCGAGTCCGACCTGATGCGGCTCGCCACGGGCGGTAGCACCCGCACCAACAAACCCGGACACCCGGAGGGAGCACCATGACCACCAACCCGAACATCTCCGTCATCCGCAACGACGCCAACGAGCGTTACGACATCACCGTGGACGACACTGTGGCCGGCTTCGCCGCGTTCCACGTCTCCGACACGCATGTGGCGTTCACGCACACCGAGGTGCACGAGGGGAATCAAGGCCAGGGACTTGCCTCGCGCCTGGCCTCCGAAGCCCTCGCCGATGCGGCGGGCCGTGGCCTCATCATCGTTCCGTTGTGCCCCTATATCGCCCGTTACCTGGAACGCCACCCGATTGACGGCGCTCGCATCGAGTGGCCGAACAGGCCGCCGCGGTCATGATTCCTGGGCCGCGCGCGGACCTCATGCCCGCCCGTGAAGTGCCGCTGGGCGGGTTGCGTTCCATGAACGTACAGCGTGCTTTGCCGCAACGCGCGCTTCCCACGGTGGGCGCATGGTGTTTCCTCGACCGCTTTGGCCCGCAGCGCACCACCATGCGCGTCGAGCCACACCCCCACATGGGGCTGCAGACGGTGACGTGGCCGCTGGTAGGGCAGGTGCGCCATCGGGACTCCCTCGGCTCCGACGTGGTGTTGCGCGCGGGTCAACTCAACCTGATGACGAGCGGCGCTGGCGTGGCGCACTCGGAGTACTCGGTAGGCGAGGGGGACATCGAGCTCGACGCCTTGCAGTTGTGGGTCGCCCTGCCGGAGGCTGTTCGACACGGCCCGCGCAGCTTCGAACGCCACGAGAGCCTGCCGACGCTTACCCTCGCCGCGACGCACGGCGCCGACGCCGAGGCCACCGTTGTCATGGGCACCCTCGCGGGCGTCACGTCCCCCGCAACCACCCACACTCCCCTCGTGGGAGCCCAGATTCGTCTGTCCCCCGGCTCCCGCGTCGGCATTGCCCTCGAGGAGTCGTGGGAGCACGCGGTCGTGGTACTCGACGGGGAACTCGACGTCCACACGGCTTCCGCTGCGGACGCAGATCTCATCCGCCCTGACCGCAACGACCTCCTGTACCTGGGCACGGGGCGCGCACGCGTCACCATGTCATCGGCCGAGGGTGCGCTGGTGTTCCTGCTGGGCGGGCAGCCCCTCGCCGACAACTTGGTGATGTGGTGGAACTTCGTGGGACGCAGTCACGAGGAGATCGTCCAGGCCTGGCATGACTGGCAGGACCGTTCCGGGCGCTTTGGCGACGTGGACGGCCACGACGACGTGCGCGTTCCCGCGCCGCCCATGCCCGCCGTGCGGCTCACTCCACGGCGACGTCGCCACGCCCCGGACCACACCGCATGACCGCAACGACCGGGTGGATGCAACGCCACCAGATCGCACTCTATGTGGGGGCCATCGTCGGCGGCCTCGGATTCGGGTGGGTCACTCCCGGCAGCGACCGACTCGAGAGCGCGATCAACCCGGCGATCGCGCTGCTCCTGTTCGCGACCTTCCTGGCTGTGCCGTTCCGCGCGATGTGGACTGCGGTGCGCCATGCGCGCTTCATGCTGACCCTCGGAGTTGTCAACTTTGTCCTCGTTCCGGTCGTGGTGTTCGGCCTGTCGCGGTTTGTGGCAAACAACGACGCCGTGCTGGTGGGCGTTGTTCTGGTGCTACTGGCGCCCTGCGTCGACTACGTCATCGCGTTCTCGGGCCTGGCCGGGGCAGCGTCGGAGCGACTCATGGCTGCGACGCCGTTGTTGATGCTCGCGCAGATGGTCCTCTTGCCGCTGTACCTGCTGCTGTTCATCGGGTCCGATGCTGCCGACCTGATCGAGGTCGCACCGTTCGTCGATGCCTTCCTCGTGCTGATTGCCCTTCCGCTGGCCGCCGCGGTGCTCGTCCAGCAACTCGCGCCGCTCGTCACATGGGCGCGCGGCATCGAGACGGCCATGCTGGCGCTCATGGTGCCGCTCATGATGGTCACCCTGGCGGTCGTGGTCGGTTCGCAGATCCGGGGCGTCGGCGAACAGATCGGCGCGTTGGTCGGGGTGATCCCCGTGTACGTCGCCTTCGTCGCCGTCATGGTTGCCCTGGGCATCGGCGCGGGCAGGTGGGCACATCTCGATGTGCCCAGCATCCGCGCTCTGGCCTTCAGCGGCGTCACCCGAAACTCGCTCGTCGTCCTCCCGCTCGCCCTGGCACTGCCCGCCGCGCTTGCCCTCACCCCGCTCGTGGTGGTCACTCAGACACTGGTCGAGTTGGTCGCCATGGTCGTCCTGGTGCGCCTCATACCCCGGCTGGTCGCGGGGAGGCACGACGCATCGTCACTGACCCCCGGAGGCGGCGCGGGGTGAGTGCTACGGGCGTGACCCCCATGACATGCGCTGTCTGGGATCGCGAGCGTGCTGGTGGACGAGGCTGGCACCCCGTCTGCGCTCGCCCTCAACCGCGGGGTTCGCCTGGATCGCTGTCTTGTCGGTCTACCTCGACGCCTGAGACGCCGGCCCACGTCCGTGGAGCCGGGCCAGTTCGGCGTTGTATTCGTCCAGTTCGGGATCCCCACGACGGTCCACCTCCCTGTCGCGGGCGATGGCGCTTTGCGTATCGGACCGCTTCCAGCGCACCAGGACGATCAGAATCATGAGCAGCCCGGGCGCCTCGCCATAGGACCAGGCAAGACCACCGGCGAGCCATTGGTCGTACTCGGCGTCGACCTGCCAACTCGCGGGGGGATACGCGAACAACGGAACCAGCGGGGTGGTGGTCATCATCACGATGACCCCGAAGAAGGCGTGGAGGGGAAGTTCGGCCGCGAGGTCCAAGGCCCTGCCGTGATGGGTCTGCCGTATCGGAAGGGGATCCTGGGACAGGATGGGCACCGCGAACAGGATGCCCGACACCAGGAAGGCGACCTCGAGCCCGGTGTGCCCAACCCATGTCCGCAAAAGGTTTGCTCCAAGGTCCGAAAGGTAGAGGCCATAGAAGGCGAGCAGAAACAGCGGGATCATGAAGGCGGGGTGGATCGCGATTCGGGCCGCGCGTGAGCGTAGCGCGCGCCGAGCGCCAACCAGCACGGCGCCCCCCAGCCGGTTGTGCGGTGTCGCACGCAGGAGGAGGGTACCGGGACGCCCCAGCACGAGCAGCGGCGGAATGGCCATCATGAGCGTGAGTTGCTGGAACATGAAGATCGAGAACATCCGGAAGCCGTAACCCTCGATTCCGGCCCCCGTGACAATCGCGAGCGCCACACTTCCGAGCACGAACGACAGCGTGCGCAAAACGGGCCAGTGACGACCGGACAGCCACAGCCGCACGGCGCCCGACAGGTAGAGCAGCAAGAGCGCCGTCGCCACGACAGGCAAGACGGGGATGGGTTGCAGCGTGGGCGCCAGGTAGTTCTCCAGTGTGGGCGGCAGTGTGGGAATCCACACAGGCCCACTGATGTCGGTTACGTCCGCTAGCGCCGCGATCACCACCGTTCCATTATGACCGCACCCTCGTGTGCGTTCCGCTGCACCCGTGTCGCGCCGCGCGCCACGTGACCTCCCACGCCGCTAGCGTGAGGGCATGAACCCTCTGTCAGGCACCCAGGTCCACCTTTCCCGCGGGGACCAGAGTGCCACCCTTGCCACCGTCGGCGCGGCTCTGCGCGTGTACGCCGTGGCCGGCAGCGACGTTGTGGTGCCCTTTGGCGAGGATGAGGTCGCACCCGCGTTCCACGGCATGGTGCTCGCGCCGTGGCCCAACCGCCTCGGCGACGGACGGTACACCTTTGGCGCACGCGACCTGCAACTTGCGATCAGCGAGCCGACCCGCAACACCGCCCTGCACGGACTGTCGTGTTGGGACAACTGGGCGGTGGCGGCGGCGTCGGCCGATGCCGCGACGCTGATCCTGGACCTGCCCGCAAGCCCCGGCTACCCGTTCTCGTTGCGCATGCGCGTCACCTACGCGCTTGGGGACGACGGTCTCGCTGTCACCACGACCGCCCTCAATACGGGGGCGACCGCCCTGCCGTATGGCGTCGGCTTCCACCCGTGGATTTCACCGGGCGCGGGCTCGCTCGACGACTGCACGCTGCAGTTGGACGCCGACAGCCTGGTCATGGTGGACGACCGCCTGCTCCCCACGGGCTCCGCGAACGTTGCGGGAGACCTGGACTATCGCGAGGCGCGCACCCTGGCGGGTTCCGACCTCGACGACGCCTTTGTGGATCCGATTCGGGACGCCGACGGGCGCTCGTGGGCACGGCTGACGCGCGGCGACGGCTCCACGGTGGCGATCTGGATGGACGGCGCGGCGAAGGCCTGGCAGGTGTGTACCGGCAACCACGTCAGCCCGGGGTCCGCTCAGCGCGCGGGCATCGCCATCGAGCCGATGTCCTGCATCGCCGACGCCTTTCGTACCGGCGACATGCTGGTCACCCTGGAGCCTGGCGAGAGCCACACGCTCGCGTGGGGATTGGCGCTGGCCCCATGACCGGCGCGGCCGGGCCCAGAGCCCACACGCTTGTCCGCCGGGAGACACGCTCAACGCCGCGTCGCGGCCCACTGTAGCCACAAGGCTAGTTGCGCATATAGAATGCTGGTTGTGCGTATAGCCTCGCCTGGTGCCGTCCCGGAGTCGGACCTCACAGCGCGCGCACGGATTCGCGAGGCCGCGATCGCGTGCTTCGCCGCCGAGGGATTCGGTGCCTCCTTCGCGACCATCGCCAAGCGCGCCGACGTCTCCCCCGGGCTGATCACCCACCACTTTGGTTCCAAGACATCCTTGCGTGCCGAGTGTGACGTGGAGGTGCTGCGCCGCTACCAGGCCATGAAGACGGACGGCGTAGCGAACCCCAGCGGTTCTCTTCTGGACCACGTCGCAGATCCGAGGATCGGAGCGGACCTCCTCGTCTACATTCTTCGCGTCGTCCACTCGGGCGGTCGGGGCGCACAGGAGTTCCTGGAGCATCTGGTGGACGCCACGCGCGAAGCGATGGCGGCCACCGTGGAAGCGGGCATCGTGCGACCGTCTCGCGACGAGGAGGCGCGCTTGCGCTACCTCATCTACCAGTCTATTGGCGCACTGCTCGTCGAGTTGGCAACGATGCCGGACGCCAGTCCCGATCAGTTCGTGGCTGCGGCGCTGGCGAGCCAGCGCGATCAGATGCTGCCGATGCTCGAGGTCTTTACGGAAGGCCTCTTCACCACGCGCCAGATGCTGGACGACTACCTGGACTACGTGGGAGACCCGCCTCGGGAGGATGCCCGGGCCGACGCCGCCACCGCATGACGTCGAGGCCGACCGCCACCCACTCCTAGCCACACGAAAGGGCGCCTATGTCCCACACCGTCTCAGACAGCGCGATGGCCGTCCAGATCGAGGGCCTCGCCAAGAACTTCGGATCCGTGCGAGCGTTGCGAGGGCTCGATCTCTCGGTTCCGACGGGCCAGGTGACCGGCTTTCTCGGCCCCAACGGCTCCGGCAAGACGACGACCCTGCGCATCCTCCTTGGCCTGCTCAGGTCCGACGGCGGCCGCGTGTCGCTACTGGGAGGCGACCCCTGGACCGACGCCGTAGCCCTGCATCGGCGCGTTGCCTACGTTCCCGGGGACGTCACCCTGTGGCCCAATCTCACGGGGGGCGAGGCCATCGACATCCTGGTCCGACTGTCCGGTTCGCTCGACCCGAAGCGCAAGGCCGTGATGCTCGATCGGTTCGACCTCGACCCCACCAAGAAGGCCAGGGCCTACTCGAAGGGCAACCGGCAGAAGGTGGCGCTGGTGGCCGCGCTCGCATCGGATGCCGAACTGTTGCTGCTCGACGAGCCGACCAGCGGCCTCGACCCGCTGATGGAGGCTGCGTTCACCGAGTCGATCCGCGAGGTGAAGGCCGCGGGAAAATCCGTGTTGCTGTCAAGCCACATCTTCGCCGAGGTGGAGCGGCTCGCCGACAGGGTGACGATCATCCGCGACGGCGAGACCGTCGAGTCGGGCACCATCGCCGAACTGCGCCACCTCACCCGTACCCAGGTGACCACCGTGATCGACGCCGGGGCGGCGGACCTTGCGTCGCTGCCGGGCGTCCACGACTTCGTGGTGATCGACGGGCGTGCGTCCTTCGCCGTTGACGACGGCGCCATGCCTGCCGTCCTCGCTGCGGTCGCGGCACTCAATCCTCGCTCGCTCGTGGCCAATCCGCCGTCGCTCGAGGCCCTGTTCCTGCGCCACTACGGCAGTGAGTTGGCCGCGCTGGCGGGCGGCGATCACAAGTGACCGCCCTGCTTCCCGCCACGGCGGTCGACGCGCCGGTGGGCACCGGACGTCAGTTCGATGCCTTGGCTGGCGTGGGCACCATGGTGCGGCTCATCGTGCGCCGCAACCGGGTGCGCCTCGCGGTCTGGGTTGTTGTGCTCGTCGGGATGTTCTCCTACATCGCCTCGTACTACCAGACACTGTTTCCCACCCAGCAGTCATTGGACGACTTTGCCGCAGTCTCCAACACTCCTGGGATCAAGGCCCTGACGGGTCTGTCCGCCGCCGCGGACACCCTGGGCGGTGCCGTGTGGACCAAGGGCTGGATGACGATCGCGGTGAGCTTGGCGATAGGCGCGGCATTCCTCGTCACCCGCGCTGGCCGGGCCGACGAGGAGGCGGGCCGTACCGAACTGCTGCGATCGCGGATGCTCGGCCTGCACTCCTATGCCACGGCGTCGTGGATCGTGAACGGACTGCTGTGCCTGGTAGTCGGCGCTGGGATCGCCCTTGCCTCACTGGCCTCCGGCCTGGACCCCCGCGGCACCGGCATCACGGGCTCGCTCATCTTCGGTGCCTCGGTCGCTGGCGTCGGCTTGGTGGGTCTTGGCGTGGGTGCGGTGGCGGGGCAGGTCGCCTCGACGTCGCGCGGCGCCAACGCCCTTGCATCGGCCGTGATCGTCGGCTTCTACGTGCTACGCATGGTGGCAGACCTGGGCAATGGCGCGCTCTCGTGGGTGTCGCCGATCGGCTGGGGGCAGCAGATGGAGCCCTACGCGGGCAACCGGTGGTGGCCCCTCGCGCTCCTGGTTGCGCTCACGGTCGCGTTGTTGGCGGTGGCTGGCCTGATCGAGACCCGCCGTGACCACGGCTCCGGGTTGCTCGCCGAGCGTCCTGGCCCCGCCGACGCACCGCGCCGCTTGGCCTCGCCAGCGGGTCTCGGCCTGCGCCTGCAGCGCGGACCGATGATCGGGTGGACGATCGCAATCGTCGTGTCCGCGATGCTCTTCGGTTCGATCGTCGAGACCATGAACACCTTCCTGACCGATGCCGGGGGCCCCATGACGACCCTGACGCGCGGCGTCGGCATCAATGCGCTGCTCGCCCTACTCGCGGGGATGATCGGGCTCATCGCCGCGGTCTTCGCCACCCAGTCGGCGGTATCCCTGCGGACCGACGAGGCCAGCGGCATCGTCGAGGCGCAACTCGCTGGTGCCCTCTCGCGGACCAGATGGGCGCTGGAGAGACTGCTCCTGCCCGCCATCGGTTCCGCCGTTGTCCTCGGGCTGGGAGGGGGCCTGCTGGGCGCAGTCTACGGATCCACGACCGGCGACCCCTCACAGGCCGTCACGATGGCGGGTGCCGCTGTGGCGTATTGGCCAGCCGTCATGATCCTGGTGGGAATCGCAGTGGCGCTGCTCGGTTGGTTTCCCTCCGTGGCCATCCCGGTCACGTGGGGCGCTCTCGCCGCGATGTGGTTCGCGACCATGCTCGGCGAGGTCTTCGGCCTGCCCACGTGGCTGCTCGACGCCCTGCCGTTTTCTGCCGTGCCCTATATGCCTCTCGAGGCGATGTCGTGGGGGCCGGTGGCGATCTTGACAGCCGTCGCTGGCGGGCTGATCTGGACGGGGATCTTCCGATTCACACGCCGCGATATTCGGCCGGGCTGAGTCGCCACCGCTTGACACCCGGCATTGCATCAGTAAATATTGAGTCAATGTTTGCTGAGTCACGTGACCTGATGCGCCGAGCCGCTTTGCATGCGACGCTCGGCGATCCGGTGCGGCTGGCGATCGTCGAGACGCTCATCCTCGGCGACGCGTCGCCCACCGAGTTACGGCAGCGGGTGGGTATCGCCTCCAACTTGATGGCGCACCATCTGAATCACCTCGAGCGTGCGGGACTTGTGGGACGGCATCGATCCGAGGCGGACGGGCGGCGCACCTACGTCCAGGTGAACCGCGACCTGCTCACCGCCCTCGACGCCAACGTCGGCCTGCGCGCAAGCCGTGTCGTCTTCGTGTGTACGGCGAATTCTGCCCGCTCCCACATGGCTACCGCGCTGTGGAGGCAAGCGAGCGAGGTTCCCACTGCATCGGGTGGCACTCATCCCGGCTCCACGATCGCTGCGGCAGCGATCGCGTCCGCCGCACGCCACCGCACCGAGATTCCCGTCGTGCCTCCCGTGGCGCTCGCCGACATCGTCCGGGACGACGACCTCATCGTGACTGTCTGCGACTCGGCCCACGAGGAACTTCTCAATCCCCAATCGCTCCACTGGTCCATCCCCGATCCGGTCGTGGTCGGAACCGACGCCGCCTTCGACCACGCCTTCACTGAGATCGCCGCGCGAATCGCCGACCTCGCACCCCGCTTGACACCATCGACCTGATACGAGGCACACCATGACCTTGAACAACGACGACGCGCAAATGACCGTCCATTTCACTGCCGAGTTGGAGGAAATCACGCAGCGGTTATCACGGGAGTTTGCGTCGTCACTGGACCCGGCGACCGTGTCCGAGTTCGTGCAGGCGTCCTATTCCACCTTCGCGGCGAAGGCAAAGGTTCCCACGTTCCTACCGCTGCTGACGGAACGCTTCACTCGCCAGCGCCTCGAAGCACTGTCCAAGGTGGAAGGCGGCGGAACGGGAACGCCGACCGTGCTATTCCTGTGCGTTCATAACGCTGGACGTTCGCAGATGGCCCTCGGGTTCCTTCACCACCACGGGGCTGGCAGGGTCATCGGATGGTCGGGCGGATCCGCTCCCGGCGACCGCGTCAACCCTGGCGCGGTCGCGGCGATGGCCGAGAAGGGCATCGACATCTCGGGAGAATATCCCAAGCCATGGACGGCCGAGATCGTGAGAGCGGCAGACGTTGTCATCACCATGGGTTGCGGCGACACGTGCCCCTACTATCCCGGCAAGCGCTACGAGGATTGGGTGCTCGATGACCCGGCAGGCCAAGGGATCGAACCCATTCGCGCGATCCGCGACGAGATCGAGAGCCGTGTCCTCTCGCTGCTCGCATCGCTCGACGTGGACGCTCACGAGGTTCCGCCTGAGTCCGCGACACCCCAGCCTTGAGCTCCGGGCGTGTGTGTCCGCCGCCATACGTGGAAAGATGGCGGCACCGTGGGGGTATCCGCCTGCGCACCACAAGGATCGTGGGTTCTTTCACTCCGCAGTGAGTGCGGCCTCCATCGCACGAACCGACTCGTCCACGATCGCCTGCATGGACCGCTCGGCACCGAGCGTGTCGCCGGACGCCACCGCCTCGGCAAGGTCCGCATGCAGGCGGATCGCCACTGGGTTCGGGTGCTCCGGCATCAGGTCATGGCGGATCCGACCGGCGAGCACTTCGCCGACGACGGATGACAGGGCCGCAAACATGTCGTTGCCCGAAGCCTCGAGTAGCGTGCAGTGGAAGGCGATGTCGTGCTCCAGGTACGCAGCGAGGTCGCCTCGCTTGCCCGTCACCGACATCCCGATCACGGCTTCAGTCAGCCTGCCGCACTGCTCGGGACTCGCGTGCAGTGCCGCCAGCTCAGCGGCGACGGGCTCGACACTATGCCGAAGCTCGCTGAGGGAGCGCAGTTGGCGGGCCCGGTCCGGCCCTGCCAACCGCCACCGAATGAGCCGTGGGTCGAATACGTTCCACTCGCCTCGCGGACGTACCGTGACCCCCACCCGACGGCGGGTCGTCACGAGTTGCAGCGTCTCGAGCACTTTCACCACATCGCGGGTGACGGTCCGCGAGACGCCGTACTCCTGGGCCATCTCGTCGATCCGCATGACGGTACCCTCGGCTAGGGCACCGGACACCAGCGCCGGGCCGATCTTGGCCAACACCTGCTCGTGCAGGCCGGTCAGTGCCTCGGGCCCCTCATCGTTCATGACGCCGATCCTTCCACACCGCACCTCGCCGCATGAGATATCATCACTTACTCTCCGGGCTATCTTTAATCATCTGATTGAGGCAGGTTAGCGCCTAATATCGCCAGTCTAGGGTGACTTCCGTACTGGGTGCCTCATCGTCGACGTTCACCAAGCCCTGGTGGGGGCGGCGGCGCACCTGCATGCGCGAAAGACGGGCGCGATGACCCCATGGTTGTTCCTCAACGCAGCGCCACAACGGCGCGATGGGCGCCAATCGCGCACACGAGCGCCGAGTCGCACACCGCGACAGATGCGCGCACAGGGTCATCGCCGGGAACCGGCCCCGGGAGGTGTCGTTGTGCCTCACCGATCCCTCCAAGCCCACGAGATGACGCGGGACAGGTGGGGTTCGCTTGCGACCTCGCCATGGGCGCCCGCACGCCCCGGCGACGAGTCGCCCATCGCCCGCGTCGTGAAGCCAATCGGGGACCAGTGTGTGGGAGGCTTAGGAAAACGCGTGGCCGCGCTCTCGGGCGAGCGTCCGGGCACGTCGGACGGGCGCGAGCCATCGCCACCCAGGCGACACCATCACAAATCCACGAAGGAACGCCATGCGCATCGACAAGGCCGAAGTCATCGTTACCAGCCCTGACAGGAACTTCGTCACACTGAGGCTTACCACCGACGATGGGCTGGTGGGGCTCGGGGATGCGACCCTGAATGGGCGTGAGTTGGCCGTGGTCGCGTATCTGAAGGAACATGTGGCTGCGTTGCTGATCGGCAAGGACGCCAGCCGCATCGAGGACATGTGGCAGTTCCTGTACCGCAGCGCGTATTGGCGTCGAGGTCCGGTGACGATGGCGGCCATCGCGGCCGTGGACATGGCTTTGTGGGACATCAAGGGCAAGGCTGCGGGTATGCCCGTCTACCAACTGCTCGGTGGAGCCAGTCGCGACGGTCTCATGGCGTATGGGCACGCGTCCGGCAAGACGTTGCCCGAACTGTTCGACAGTGTTCGGGAGCACCAGGCTCTGGGCTTCAAGTCGATTCGCATTCAGACGGGCGTTCCGGGGCTCAGGGCGATCTATGGCATCGCGTCGAATACCGCTGGCACCTCGCACCAGGGTGTGCGCTACGACCATGAGCCAGCCCAGCGAGGCGCGCTGCCAATGCAAGAGGACTGGGATACCCGGGCCTACTTGCGTCACATCCCTGGGGTCTTCGAGGCCGTGCGCCACGAGTTCGGGCCCGAACTGCCGTTGCTGCACGACGCCCACCACCGCATGACACCCATTCAGGCCGCGAAACTAGGTAAGTCACTCGAACCGTTCGACCTGTTCTGGTTGGAGGACTGCACGCCCGCGGAGAATCAGGAGGCGTTGCGGCTGGTGCGTCAGCACACCACGACACCGCTGGCCATCGGCGAGATTTTCAACACCGTCTGGGACTACCACACCATCATCCGTGAGCAGCTCATCGACTACGTGCGCTCGGCCGTGACTCACACAGGTGGCATCACGCACCTGAAGAAGGTCCTCGACTATGCGGCGATATATCAGGTCAAGTCGGGCATGCACGGCCCCACCGACGTGTCACCCGTCGGTATGGCTGCCGCCATGCACCTTGGCCTGTCGATACACAACTTTGGCATCCAGGAGTACATGCAGCACGGCGTCAAGACCAACCAGGTCTTCCACCAATCCTTCACGTGGAACGAAGGCTATCTACACCCCGGGGACCAGCCCGGTCTGGGTGTCACCCTCGATGTGGACGAGGCTGGCAAGTACCCGTACGAACAGGCCTATTTGCCCTTCAACAGGCTCGCCGACGGCACGGTCCACGACTGGTGAACGGTCCGCTTTCGTCGCGCCGTGTGTAGACGGCCTACAGGGCGGTGTCGAAGGCGCGGTCGCGCACACGCGAGACCGTACTAGTACCGCACACACCGATCTAGAGTGGGTCAGCGCAGTGTTGAGCCGGCCTCGGAATCCAGGAGAGCCAGCTCGCTGCGGGTCGGCAACCCCTCCCAGTCACCCACGGCCGCGACGGCGAACGCTGCGGTGACGGTGCCGCGATGGAGCGCACCTGCAGGGTAAAGCCCGTCGAGCACGCCGGATAGGTATCCCGCGGTGAAGGCGTCGCCGGCGCCGATCGTGTCTCGCACCGCGACGGGAACTGCCGGCGCATGGTGGGATGTGCCGTCATGCCAGACGGTTGCGCCGCGAGCGCCCCGCGTAACGACCAGATGGCTGACGCCCGCCTCCCCGAGGTCGGCCGCCGCGAGGACTTCACCCGCAGGTGCGACGAGCCCCAGTTCGTCTTCCGAGGCGATCACGATGTCCGTGGTGCGCACAAGCGAGGAGAGCACCGGGCGCGCCTGTTCGGGCGTCCACAACTTCGACCGGTAGTTGACGTCCACACTCACCAGTGCCCCGGCATCTCGAGCGGCACGGACCGCCACGGCAACGGCATCCGCCGCCGACGGTGAGAGTGCTGGGGTGATGCCCGTCACGTGCAGGAGACGAGGCGCATCGGCGACGCTGGCCGCGGCCTCCATCGCTGCGAGGGCGGAACCGGCAGAGCCCGCACGGTAGTAACTCACCCGCGAGACATCGCCAACGCGACGCTCAGCCAACATCAGTCCGGTAGGCCGAGTCGTGTCGACAACGACGGTATCCACAGCCACCGACTCAGCCCGCAGGGTCCGTAGGATGAAGGCGCCAACCTCATCGGCACCCACCCGGCCGCACCAGCGCACCGTGTGACCGAAGCGCGCCAGCCCGATCGCGACGTTCGATTCGGCGCCAGCCATCGTCATCGACAGCGCCCCGCCAAGTCGCAAGGGGGTGCCCGTGCGCAGGCTGACCATCGTCTCGCCGAGAGTGACGACGTCAGGCCCCGTCATGGTGACCCGTGCCGGGATCGGGTCACCGCGAGAAACGCCAAGGCACGCTTCTCCAGTGCGGCCAGGTCACCGCCATGAGCGGCATCCCCGACTAGGGGACTGCCCACCCCAACCGCGACGGCGCCAGCCGCGAGGTAGTCGCCGGCCCGTGCGATGTCGACCCCGCCCACCGGGACAAACGGCACGTCGGGCAGTGGGTCGCGCAAGCCGCGCAGGTAAGCGGGACCGCCGACGCAAGCCGGGAACAACTTGACCGCGACGGCACCCAGGTCCGCAGCGGTGACGACCTCGGTCGGCGTGAACGCACCGGCGAGTACCGGGATGCCGCGTGCCACCGATGCGGCGACGCTCTCGGTGACCGCAGGGGTGACCATGAACCTCGCACCAGCCGCCGCGGCGTTGTCGACGTCATCGTGGGTCAGGACAGTGCCAGCCCCGACAACGGCGTCGTCCGAGGCCGCTCGGGCCAGTTCGGAGATGACGCGCTGGGCATCCGTCGTGACCAACGACACCTCGAGAAATCGAATGCCCGAACCGATCAGGGTGCGTCCCACTGCGATCGCGGCTCCAGGGTCCGTGCCGCGGATGATGACGAGCAGTCGCTCGTGTGCGAGTTCGCGGAGGAAGTCGATCATGCTGGACGCTACCACTGCGCCAGCGAACCATCGGAGTGGCGCCACAGCGGCGTGCGCCAACTGTGTCCGCGGGCGTCGGCCGCCCGGACCGCCGATTCGTCGACGTCGATGCCCAGCCCGGGACCGGTGAGTCGTTCGATGTTGCCGTGCACGAACTGCAGCGGCGCCGTGTCGACGACGTAGTCCAAGACCTCGGCACCACGGTTGTAGTGGATGCCGATGCTCTGCTCCTGGATCAGCAAGTTCGGCGTGGCGAAGCCAACCTGCAAACAGGCGGCGAGTGCGATCGGGCCCAGCGGGCAGTGTGGGGCGAGCTGCACGTCGTAGACCTCGGCCATCGCCGCGATGCGGCGCACCTCAGAGATCCCACCCGCGTGTGAGAGGTCGGGCTGAGCCACCGCGATGCCGGCCTGCAGCACCGGCAGGAAGTCCTGCCGGCTGTACAGTCGCTCGCCCGTGGCTATCGGGATAGACGTCGCCTGCGCGAGCTGCCCGATGAGGTGCGAGTTCTCCGGGACGACGGGTTCTTCGAGGAAGAATGGGCGCAGCGGCTCCAGCAGCGGGGCAACACGACGCGCGTTCGCCAGCGTGAAGCGGCCATGGAAGTCGACGGCCACGTCGCGGTCCGGCCCGAGCACCTCGCGTGCCGCGGCGACTCGGTCAAGGACGCCATCGATCTGCGCGACCGTGCCTAGCGGCGCGATGGTGCCGGCGGCGTTCATCTTGACGGCGGTCAGCCCGACATCGATCTGCGCCTGGATGGCGTCGGCGATTCCGCTCGGATCGTCGCCGCCAACCCAGCCGTACATGCGGATCCGGTCGCGGACATACCCACCGAGCAACTCGTACACGGGGACGCCGAGTGCCTTGCCTTTGATGTCCCACAACGCCTGGTCGACGCCGGACACCGCGCTGCCGAAGACCGGTCCACCGCGATAGAAGCCGCTCTTGGTCAGCACCTGCCAGTGGTCCTCAATGCGGGCCGGATCGGAGCCGAGAAGATGCTCCGCGAACTGATCGACGACCGTGCGAACGGCGTCGGAGTGCCCTTCGAGGCTCGCCTCACCCCACCCCACGACACCCTCGTCGGTCTCGACCCTGACGAACAGCCACCTCGGCGGCACCAGGAACGTCTCGATCCGGCTAATCCTCATGACTGAAGCTCCTCAAATGAACATCCGCGATGATGGCCTCGACGACCTGTTCGGGGCTCTTCGAGATGTCCACCGTCAAGCCCACCTCGTCGTCCTGGCGTTCCTCAAGGTCGTCGAACTGAGTCTTCAGCAGCGAGTGCGGCATGAACTCGTGGTCCCTGGCTTCGATACGCGCCCGGATCACCGCCATATCCCCTTGGGC
>JASBTB010000091.1 GCA_030148645.1 Demequina sp.
GAGTATTCGCCGGGGCGATCGCCGCGGGGCCGCGACTCGATGCGCGACAGGTTCACGCCGCGAGTGGCGAACTGCTCCAGCATCTCCAGGAGCGCACCCGCCCTGTCGGTGGGCAAATGCACCACCAGCGTGGTCTTGTCGGCACCGGTCGCGGGCGGTGCCGGCTGTGGACGACCCACCTTGACGAAGCGGGTGGCGGCATGGACGTTGTCCGCCACGCCGTCTGTCACAAGATGCAGGCCCAACCGTGCGGCGGTGCCCGGTGGGGCGAGCGCCGCATCGAAGTCGGCCGACCCGTCGGCGAGAGCGACGGCGGCGGCGGTGTTGGAGGCGGACGGGACCTGGATGGTCTGGGGAAGGTGGGAGGCAAGCCAGCGTCGACATTGCGCCAAACCATGGGAGTGGGCCGCAATCCGGGTGACCGACTCCAGTTTCAGGGCCGTGGCCGCGACCAACTCGAAGGCAACGGGTAGGACGACCTCCTGACAGATGATCAGCGGTGCACCGTCGGCCAGGGTGTCGAGCGTGGCGGTCACGCCTCCTTCGACCGTGTTCTCGATGGCGACGACGGCGAAGTCCGCCTCCCCGGAACGCACCGCAGCGAGCGCGGTCGGGACGTCGACAACGGCCATGGGCTCCACCTGGGTGCCGGCCGTCATCGCGCGCAGGGCGGTGTCGGTGAAGGTCCCCTCGGGGCCGAGGTACGCGTAGCGCGGGCCGCTCACTCGCCGGATCCCTGCGCCTTGGGTCCGTGGGAGCGCCCGGTGCGACTTGCGATATGGAAGGTATCCTCCACGGCGTGCTGAGTGGAGCGCAGGGAGAAGCGGATGCGCCGCGAACCGATAGCCATGACGACGTCACGATACTGGCCAGCGCGGGCGAGCGGGCGCCCTGTCGCCCTCTTGGAGGAGCGGTGCCGCATCTCGCACTCGACCTCCGTCACGGTGAGCCCCGCGTTGATCACATCCAACGTGAGCCCGATTTCCAGGCCAGCGCCATGGGACAGCGGCAGTGCAGCCTCAAGCGCCTCGCGGGTGATGCAGCGCACCCGGCTGAGCGGTTGGATCGGACTCCACCCCGACAGCGCCGCAATGGCCTTGCGTGCTGCCCCCGCCGAGACTCCCGTCTCCCTGCTCCCACCGTCCGCCAAACCCACTGCCATGTCGGCTACGCTTTCCAGCACCGCCTCCACCAGCGGCGCAGCACCGATGGCGGCATTGCCGAGTCCCGGCTCCATGAACAACACGGCGCGAGGCGGCTTGCCCGGTTCGTCGCGCATGCCGATCACTGCGGCGCCCGTCTCAATCGACACGGATCGACCACGTGGGTGCGAATGGCGTACCACCACCGCCCCGGCCTTGCGGGCGAGGTGTTGAGTGTTGTCGGCCGAGCCGTCGTCCACCACGAGCACCAGATCGATGCCCGGAATGGCGCGCGATGCGCGAACGGTCGCCGCGATGCGCCGTGCCTGGTTGTGGGCAACGATCAGGACCGCGGCCGTGGGCTGCGACGCGGCCTGAGCGGCGCGTCGGGCGGCAGCCGTTCTTCCCGAGCGCGCGGCGGATCGTCGCGTAGCGCCTGGCGCCTTCGCGGGCTCGGATTGTGGTTTTGCCACGCCCATAGCCTAGCCTTTTTCGACACGCGAAATGAACCCCCCTTTACCTGTGCATGGTGCGACTGTGACCAGCGTGGGCATGCGTCATGGCGTTCGAGGTGCAAGACTTGCCTCATGCATGAGCGCGCAGGCACCGTTGCCCTTCCGGAAGACCTCATCGACGTTGACGCCCTGGTGGGCGCCTACTACGACCAGGTGCCCGACCCTCGAATCGCGGACCAGCGAGTGGTGTTCGGTACGTCCGGTCACCGTGGGTCGGCGCTGGACACGGCGTTCAACGAGGCCCACATCGTGGCCACCACCGCCGCGATCGTCGAATACCGCCGCAACCAAGGCACCGACGGCCCCCTGTTCGTCGGTAGGGACACGCACGCACTGTCCGGCCCGGCTCAGGAAACCGCCGTGGAGGTTTTGGCCGCTGCGGGCGTCGATGTGAGGATCGATGCACGGGACGGATTCACGCCCACACCCGCCGTGTCGCTCGCGATCCTGGTCGCCAACGGCGCCGTTGCCGACACCGGCCTGCGCACCTCTGGCTCGGGCCTGGCCGACGGCATCGTCGTCACTCCCTCGCACAACCCTCCACGCGATGGCGGCTTCAAGTACAACCCGCCCCACGGCGGCCCTGCGGACACCGACGCGACCCGCTGGATCGCGCAGCGGGCCAATGACCTTCTGGCAGGCGGCTGGCGTCAGGTGCCACGCTTGCAATACGCGAAGGCCGCGGCGGCCGACACCACCAGGGGTTTCGACTTCATGGCTGTGTACCTGGCACATCTACCGTCGGTGATCGACCTTGAGGCGATCAAGAACGCTGACGTGCGGATCGGCGCGGACCCGCTGGGAGGCGCCGCCGTGGACTACTGGGGGGCGATCGGCGAGGAGTTCAGGCTCAACCTCACCGTGGTCAACCCCAAGGTGGACCCGGCCTGGTCGTTCATGACGCTCGACTGGGACGGCAAGATCCGTATGGACTGCTCGTCGGCGTACGCCATGGCCACGTTGCGAGACCTCATGGCAGCATCGGACGCCCCGTTCGACATCGCCACCGGTAACGATGCCGACGCGGACCGCCACGGCATCGTCACCCGCGACGGTGGGCTCATGAACCCCAACCACTACCTCGCGGCATCGATCGCCTACCTGTATGGCGGGGCGCGTCCCGAATGGCCAGCCGAAGCCAAGATCGGTAAGACCCTCGTCTCGTCGAGTCTCATTGACCGGGTGGGCGCCGACATCGGACGTACCGTGGTCGAAGTGCCCGTCGGCTTCAAGTGGTTTGTGCCCGGCCTGCTCAGCGGTGAGGTGGCGTTCGGCGGTGAGGAGTCCGCTGGCGCGAGTTTCTTGCGCCGAGACGGCCGGGTGTGGACCACCGACAAGGACGGACTCATCATGTGCCTGCTCGCGTCGGAGATCATCGCGACCACCGGCTCGTCGCCCTCCACCCTGCACCGCTCGCTCACCCACAAACTGGGCGAGTCGTGGTACGCCCGCGTCGACGCGGCTGCCACCAAGGACCAGAAGGCCGCACTGGGAGCGCTCAGTCCCAGACAGGTCTCGGCGAGCACTCTCGCGGGCCAGGACATCCGCGCCACACTCACCGAGGCGCCGGGAAATGGCGCCAAGATCGGCGGGCTCAAGGTCACCACGGACGATGCATGGTTCGCCGCCCGCCCGTCCGGCACCGAAGACGTCTACAAGATCTACGCCGAGTCGTTCGTCTCCGAGTCCCACCTAGGCGAGGTTCAGCAGGCCGCCCGCGACGTGGTTGCGCAAGCCCTCGACGGCTAGCGTGTGTCTCCTCGGGACCGGGTGGCGTGGCCGTCGAAGGCGTCCATGAGTTGACGGTCGTGGCGTTGTGCGATGAAGAGCACGCTGGGCGCGGGCGTTTCGACTGGTGGTGGACGAGGCCTCCTGGCATGACTCGACCCGCACCATGGTGCGCGGCAAGCAGATCGTTCACACCATTGCCCAGCGCAACCATCCGATCGCCAGACGCAAAGCCAAGGGGTCCAAAGGTGGACGACCACCACACGTCGATTCGCAGGTCGATGACAAGCGCTGCACGTCTGAAGCAGTGGCGGGCTAGCGCCACCGGCCATGACACGTGAGCGACGGCCTACCGTGGTGGGGTGGCGTTGACAGCCCCACGATCCTCTCCCGCACCCACCCAAACCCACACACGGCCCCTGGGCCCATTGCTGGCCTGGGGTCCGTGTCGCTGCCACAGACACGGCATGACCATGTCACCCTCGACCTATGCATCGTTGGCGTGCGACCCTGCTGGCACTTGCTGTCGCCCTGGCCCTCAGCGGCTGCCTACGCTTTTCGGCCGACCTGACTCTGGACTCCGACAACACGGTGTCGGGACGGTACGTGGTCGCGGTCAAGCAGGGCACCGGCGACACGTACGGGATGTCGGACCGGGCTTTGGCCGAAGAACTGTGGGGAGGGTATTCCAAGGCGCAGGCGTTCGCCGATGTTGCCTCCGGCGATTACAGCAAGGATGGATATGTGGGGGTCACCGTGTCTTTCGCCGACGAACCTCTCGACACGTTTGCGCCCACCGGGACCGACTGGGGAGTACGGCGCGTCGGCGACGAGTTCGTCGTGTCCGGACCCTCCAGTGCCGTGACCCAAGCGGCGCAACGCGAACTGCCGGACAGCGAGGTGGCCCGGGAACTCGCGGACGCGCAGTTCCTCGTCAGCGTGACCTTTCCCGGCACGGTCACGCAAAGCAACGGCAGCGTCGAGAAACGGACGGTGGCGTGGAACCTGTCAATGCTCCACCGGAACTGTCCGCACGCGCCAGTGCGATCGCGACGCCGGATAGCGCACTGCCGTTCGCCTGGTTCACGGTCGCGGTCCTGGTGGTGGGCGCATTGGCGTACTGGCTTGCGGGACGCCGGGCCCGCCGCCAGCACTAGCCCGTTGATGCCGACTGTGGCAGGGTGATGGGCATGAATCGCATCGCACGCGCCGCAGCGCTCAGCCTGTTGGCCGCAGTAGCACTGAGTGGCTGCGTCCGCTATACCGTGGACCTGACGCTCGAGACCGACAACACGGCCTCTGGAACCGTCGTCACGGCTATCCAGTCCGGCATCGGCGAACAACTTGGCGCCGAGTCGGACCAGGCGGCCCTGAACGACCTCTTCGCGGATAGCCCCTTCGACGTGGATTCGGGGACGTTTACCGCCAGCGACTATGCCGAAGACGGCTACATCGGCAAGCAGTATGCGTTCGACGGCCTGGGGATCGACCAGTTCGGCGCTTTCGCTGACCTGTTCTCGATTGAGCGGGTGGGCGACGAGTTCATCGTTTCCAGCGAGTCTGCACCTACTCCGGACAGTGGAGTCGACCAAATGCCTCCCGGTGCCGAGGCATCCTTGTCGATCACCTTCCCGGGAGAGGTGGTCGACCACAACGGAACCCTCGAGGACAAGACGGTCACGTGGAATCTGTTCACCCAGAACGAGCCGATCTCGGCCACGGCGGGCGCCACGTCCGACGGCGGTTTCCCCGTCTGGCTCGTCATCGCCGCTGCGGTGATTCTGGCGGTCTTGATCGGCGTGGCCATCGTGGTGGTCGTCGTCCTGGGTAAGCAGAAGGGCGCGCCACCCCTGACGATGCCAGGCGACTCGACCGATTCCGCGGTTCCTGCTCCCCCAGTCCAGCCCATGCAGAACCTGGCAGTGCCGCCTGCTGCCTCCGCGCCACCGCCGCCACCGCCACCACCGCCGGCTCCCCCCACTGCCTCCGCGCCGCCGCCACCCTCCGCGGAACCGGAGGACACGCAGAAGTGATGACGTCTGTCGCACGCGCGGCCGCGCTGGTGATCGTCGCCGTGCTCGCCGCGGGGTGTGTGCGGTTCGAGTCCACCAACACCTTCACCTCAGACGACACGGTCACGCAGGAACTCATCGTCGCGCTGACCCCGGCCGCTGCCGAGCAGGTGGGCGTCGACCTGGACACACTGACGGCACAGGCACTGACCGCGCCGGACTCTCCCGCGTTCGGCATCGATCCGTCCAAGGTGACGATCGAGGACTACGTCGAGGGCGACCGACGTGGGGTCCGGATCGTCGCCAAGGGCCTCACCTTGGATGAGTTCAATCAGGCCGCGCAGTCGGGTGTGGGCGATCTGGCGCCCGGCCTGGGCACGCCGATGACGGTTGCGCGCGACGGCGGCGACTACGTGGTCACCATCCCCGCCGACACGAACCGAGACCTGTCCGGGGTACGAGGCGCTAGCGCGATCGGTCTGATCGCCGATTCGATCGACTTTGCTATCACGTTCACCTTCCCCGGGCCCGTGAGGTCGACGACGGCCGGTCAGGCCCAGGGCAAGACGGTGGTGCTCGGCCTGCAGGACCTCCTCACGCCTGATGAGATCGTGATCCGCGGCCAAGCGAGCGACGCCATCGCGTGGGGTCCGATCCTCCAATGGGTCGGCATCGCCGCCGTGGTGCTGGTCATCGTCGCCGCGGCCGCGGCCCTGGTGTGGCAAGACAAGCGGCGCAGGTCCCGCAACACGTTGCCGCCTCCGGTCGAGGCAACGGGCGGCGACGACGAGGATCAGGGCTCCTAACGGTCGCCGTGGCTCACCGAGGTGAGACCATGGCCTACATGCCCAGTCCCTACCGTCCCCTGCTGCTGAAGCCCGGCGCGCGGCAGTTCGCGCTCGCGGGACTGCTTGCACGCCTACCGATCTCCACGTTCAACATCTCCGCGATGCTGATGATCCAACTGCAGTACGACCGGTGGGAGATTGCCGGACGCGTCGTGGCGGTGGGGGTCGTGGTGTGGGCGTTACAGACGCTTCCCACCGCACGCTGGGTGGATCACAAGGGACAGCGGATGATGATTCCGCTCACGGTGCTGTTCGTCATCGGTTCCACCATCCTGATTGTCACCGCGATGATGCGCGGGCCCGAACCGTTGCTGTGGCTCGGCGTCGCCATCGCGTCGCTGTCCGGTCCGCTGGGCTCCCTGACCCGCGCCAGGTGGTCGCACATTCTGGACAACGACGACGACATCCACACGGCGTTCTCCCTGGAGGGCGCCTTCGACGAGGTGCTCTTTGTGGCGGGCCCCGCCATCGTGACCGCACTGGCTTACTCGGTGCACCCCGCGTCGGGCCTGATACTGGCCGCCATCGGCATGGTGGGAGGCATCACCCTCCTGCTGGCACAAAAAGAGACGGCACCGCCGGTGCGCGGTGACGACGAGGGGGGCGGGTTGGGGTTGAAGGTGCCCGCGGCGGTCATCGCTGCTGCGGGCGTGGCGGTGGCCCTGGGTTCCATGTTTGGCGCCCTGGATATCTCCACCGTGGCGTTCGCCAAGGAGATGGGTTACGAAAAGTGGGCTGGCCTCATCATCGGCGTGATCTCCTCAGGCTCGTTTGTCGGCGGGCTCGCGTATGGCGCGCGCCGCTGGCGCACCCCGCTGTGGAAACGCCTGGTGATCGCCTCGGTCGCGCTCGCCGTGGGGTTTGTGCTCCTGGCCAACATGCCCAACCTGTGGCTGTACACCGGTGTGGGCTTTGTCGCGGGCATGGCGATTGCTCCGTCGATCACGAGTCAGGATTCGGTGACCCAGCGCGTCGTCAAGCAAAGCCAGCTCACCGAGGGCATGGCGTGGTTGCGCATCGGCTTGGGAGCGGGCGTGGCGCTGGGTAGTTGGCTGAGTGGCCGCTTCATCGACCAGGCCGGACATGAGGCTGGACTCCAGGTCATGGCCTGGTCCGCCGTGGCCATCGCGGTGTTCGCGATCGCGGGCTCGCCTTGGGTGCGCCGCGACACGGAGGCCGCCGACCGACGTCGGGGCATCACGCGCGAGCCGGGCGACACCGTGCCACACGGGATGGCTCACGGCGAGCAACCGCCGATTCCTCCTATCGTGTAGGCACACACCGAGATACTGTGGCGGTCATGGACTCCCGCATCGCACTGGTCACCTCCCGCGAGCTTGCCAGCATCGACGCCGACGACGAGTTCCTGGCATCTCATCTGCCCGGCTCACACGTGGTCGCGTGGGAAGACGACACGGTGACGTGGTCGGACTACGATCTGGTCATCCTCCGCTCGACGTGGAACTACACGAAACGGCTCGGCGACTTCCTGGATTGGGCGCAACGCGTCGACCGTGTCACGCGGCTCCTCAATCCGCTCAGCGTAGTCAGGTGGAATGCCGACAAGAGGTACCTGGCCGCCCTTGAGAAGGCGGGCATCCCCGTGGTGGCGACCACGTATGTCGCCCCGGGCGAGGAGGTGACGGACGAGACGCTCGCGGGACATGTCGTCGTCAAGCCAACCGTCGGCGCCGGATCGAGTGGTGCGGCGCTCATACGCGACGACGCCTACGCGGCGCGGGCGCACGTGCGGTCCCTGCATGCGCAGGGCCTTGTCGCGATGATCCAACCCCACATGTCGCACGTGGACACCCACGGCGAGACCGCGCTGATCTATGTGGCAGGCACGTTCTCCCACGCGGCGCGCAAGGCCGCCATCTTGTCGCGCACCATCGAATGGAACTCCGACCTGTATGCCGACGAGAAGATCGTTCCCGCGACCGCGACCGACGCACAGAGGCAGTTGGGCGATCGCATCGTGGCTATGCTCCCGGACCTCATTCCCGGCGGGGCGGACATCGCCTATGCGCGCGTCGATCTGCTGCCGTCCAGCTCCGGGCCAGTGGTATTGGAACTGGAACTGATCGAACCATCGCTCTTCCTTGCCGTCGACCCGGACGCGCCCGCAAGAGCCGCCGCCGCGTTCCTGTCACGGGTCGGCGGGCACGACTTTCCTCGCAAAGGAGACCACTGACATGACTCAAGAGGACCCGTGGGCAACGCCCCCGAACAACACGGCGAACACCCCAGGGACGACCCCACCATACGGAGCGCCGCCCTCACCTCCCCCATACGCGCAAGCTCCCCCCTCGTACTTTGGCGCCGCGGCGAACACTCAGAAGGATTGGATGGGAATCACCGCCCTGGTGCTCTCCCTCGCGACGTTCGTGACGGGAATCACCTGGATCGGCGGCATCATCCTGGGCCACATGGGCATGGCCGCCGCCGCACGAGGCGAGGCGAGCAACCGCGGCGTCGCCCTTGCGGGAGCCGTCATCGGATGGGTCTTCGCAGGCCTGGCGATCCTGGCCATCGTCGCGCTGGTGCTGTTCTTCTTCGTGGCCAGCGTTTCCCTCAACTGACGTCAGAACCGGGGGTGTTGGCGCTCACCGGCAAGGCGTGTGAGGTCCGTGGTCGGGTTCGGCGAGCACGGCCGCTACCCCTCCACCGCGGGGCGTGTCGCTGCACCGTTCGCTACCCGTCGCGCCGCGCCGCGCACCCCGCAGACTAGGTCCTCGGACCTGCAACACGCCCGGATGGGTGCGGTATACGCGCCAAGTGTTGACGACATGGCACCGACTACGTAAGGTAACCCATAGCCTGAATCACCTTTCAGGTTTCCGACTTTCAATGGCGAAAGGTACTCAGATGCTTGCAACGAAAGCGGTGTTCATCAGCGCCGCGAGCGTCATGGCCATCCTCGTGGCGGCGTGCGCGCCGTCCGCGGAGCCCACCACCACCAGTCCCAACTCCACCACCCCGGCCGCTCAGGCCAAAGAGGTCACGATCGGCATCATCACGAGCGAAACCGGGCCCCTTGGCGGCTACGGCGCCCAGTACCTCGACGGATTCAAGGCGGGCCTCGACTACGCCACCAACGGCACCAACACGATCGGCAACACCACGATCAAGGTCGACTACCGGGACGACGCCGGCGACCCCGACAAAGCGGTGACGGCGGCCAAGGACCTCATCGGTCAGGGCGTCAACATTCTGGGCGGAACCGTGTCATCGGGAATCGCGCTGGGACTTGCGGAGCAGGCCGCTCAGAACAAGGTGCTGTACATCTCGGGCCCAGCGGCGGCCGACGCCATCACCGGAGTCAACAAGTACACGTTCCGTTCCGGACGCCAGAGTTCGCAGGACGTCGCGACCGCGGGGACGTTCCTGACGGACATCTCCGGCAAGAGCGTGCTGGTGTTCGCTCAGGACACCGCATTCGGCCAGGGAAACGCCGCCGCCGTCGATGCCATTCTGGGCGGCAAGGGCGCCACCGTCTCCTCCATCCTCGTCGCCGAGGACTCCACGGAGTTCACGACGTTCGCCAAGCAGGTGCTGGATGCGCAGCCCGACCTGGTCTTCGTGGCCTGGGCAGGGGCAACATCGGGCGCCATGTGGCAGGCCCTCAGCCAGCAAGGCGTTCTCGACGCGATCCCGGTGGTGACAGGCCTGGGCGACTCGGCCACGTTCGGCGCTTTCGGCGACGTGTCCGAGCAGATCAACTTCCTGAACTACTACTTCCCGGGAGCTCCCGACAACGCCGTGAACACCGCCATGATCAGCAGTATCGAGGCCGCGGGCGGCACCCCGGACCTGTTCAGCCCGGACGGCTTCAACGCCGCTTTGATGATGGTGTACGCCATCGAGCAAGGCGACGCAAACGTGGACGCCATGATCGCGGCACTCGAGGGGTACACGTTCCAGGGGCCCAAGGGTTCGCTGACGGTGCGAGCGAGTGACCACGCCTTGATACAGGACATGTACCAAGTCAAACTCGTGCCATCGGGCGACAGTTTCGCGCCAGAACTCATCGCGACTGTGCCCGCAGCCGAGGTGACACCCGCCGAGGCTCCGTAGAACCGCGTCGCCCGACATGACGGATACCTCAGTCCCGTCTGCGCTGACGATCGAGGGCCTCGGGCTCTCGATCGGCGGTGCGACGATCCTTCAGGACGTCGACCTCCGCATCGAATCCGGGTCCCTCATCGGGGTCATCGGACCCAACGGCGCGGGAAAGACCACGCTCTTCAATGTGATCTCCGGCATCATGCGGCCCACGGCGGGACGCGTCAGCATGGATGGCCACGACATCACGGGGGCCTCCATCCCCGAACGGGCGCGGGCGGGACTGGGGCGCACCTTTCAGACATCCAACCTGTTCCCGGGGCTCAGTGTGCTGGAGAACGTGGCAGTTGCCGCCCAGGTCAGCCTGGGTGGCAACTACTCCCTCCGGCACTTCCCACGGCGCGACGACGCCGCTGCCACCACGGCATGGGCGCAACTTGAGGCCGTCGGGCTTGGGCACAAGAGCGAGGTGCCCGCAAGGGACCTCTCTCACGGCGACAAGCGCAAGTTGGAGATCGCCGTTCTCCTTGCCACCGACACACGACTTGCACTCCTTGATGAGCCGATGGCGGGAGTGGGCTCGGGCGATGTGCCCTCGCTGGTGGAACAGATCCGTCACCTCCACTCCCACAAGGGGTGCACCGTGATGATGGTCGAACACCACATCGAGGTCCTGATGGACCTGGTCGAAAAGGTTGCCGTCATGTCCGCGGGCAGGATCATCGCGTTCGACACCCCCGAGAAGATCATGGCGAACCCGCTCGTCCAATCGGCGTACCTGGGCAGCCCCGCATGAGCAATGACCCGGTCCTGACCGTCGAGGCGCTGCACGCCTCGATCGCCGGACAACAGGTGGTCGAAGACGTGTCGTTCTCCGTGCCGCCCACCGGCATCACCGCGTTGCTGGGACGCAACGGCGTCGGCAAGACGTCGACCCTGCGCGC
>JASBTB010000146.1 GCA_030148645.1 Demequina sp.
ACGGCGGTCACCTTGCCCGAGGTGGCCGCCGTAGTCCTTTTGGGGCGTAGGGTCTGCGCTGTAGTGGCAGGCCACACGCGTGCGCTACCCGCGCGTCCGCGGTGCCCCCATCCACAGGGTCTCCCGCAAACGGCGGTTTACCTCTATGGTGTCCCGCATGGGGGCCGAGACGACAATTGCCATCGAGTCACAGGTACGAGACCAAATCCGCAGGCGCGGGGTGGATCCTGTACGGGACGTGGCTGCGGTGCGGGCGCTGGTGGACGACGCGTTGGCGGCCTGGGACGAACGAGCCCTGGTGGGTGCAGTGGCACCAGTGGAGGACCGCGCGGCGCTTGCCAAGTCGGTGCTGGACAACGTGGCGGGGCTCGGTCCGCTGCAGCAGTACCTTGACGATCCCGAGATCGAAGAGATCTGGATCAACGACCCCGCCCAGGTGTACGTGGCACGCCACGGTGCGTCGGAACTCACCCCCACCATTCTCACGGCACCACAGGTTCGCGACCTAGTGGAGCAGATGCTCAAGCTCTCCGGTAGGCGGCTGGACCTTTCCAGCCCCTTCGTCGATGCGTCGCTGCCAGGCGGCGAGCGCCTGCACGCCGTCATCCCGGACGTCACGCGCGAACACTGGTCCGTCAACATCCGCAAGTATGTGGCGCGCGCCAGCCATGTGCAGGACCTGGTCGCGCTCGGCTCTTTGCCAACGCAAGCCGCCGCCTTCCTTGAAGCCGCCGTGGCCGTGGGACTCAACGTGCTGGTGGCGGGGGCGACGCAAGCGGGCAAGACTACGTTTCTCAATGCTCTTGCTGGCTCCATTCCGCCACGAGAGCGTGTCATCACGTGCGAGGAAGTGTTCGAGTTGAAGATCCCGCTGCGCGACGTCGTGGGTCTGCAATGTAGGCAGCCGTCGCTGGAGGGCACGGGGGAGATCCCGCTACGCCGACTCGTGAAAGAGGCGCTGCGCATGCGCCCAAACCGTATCATCATCGGTGAGGTGCGTGAGGCCGAATCGCTCGACATGCTGGTCGCACTCAATGCCGGGGTGCCAGGCATGTGCACTATCCACGCGAACTCGGCTAGGGATGCGATCACCAAGATGTGCACGCTGCCGTTGCTGGCGGGCGAGAACGTGTCGGATCGTTTCGTCGTACCGACGGTCGCGTCGGCTATCGACCTCGTCGTGCATCTCGAACTGGATGGCAGGGGCAAGCGCCGGGTGCGCGAAATCGTCGGCGTGCCGGGACGAGTGGAACAGGGAATCGTCGAGGTCAGCGACCTCTTCCACCGCAGTGGGCATGAACTGGTGCGGGGCGAGGGCTATCCGCCTCATGAGGAGCGCTTCGCTCAAGCGGGCTTGCGGCTCAGCGACCTGCTTGCGAGGCAGGGATGAATGCGGTACTCGGCCTGACTCTCGGCGCGGGACTGTTCCTCGTGTGGTGGTCCTTGTGGGCTCCGCAGCCAACTACCCCACGCAGTCCCGATGGTTGGTATGCCCGCACCCAGGATCGCCTCATTCAAGCGGGAGCCCCGGCCGTCACGCCGTGGGCGCTCGTGTCCACCGCGGCAGGCCTTGGGTTCGTGGTCGCCGTACTTGCATCTGGCGGGTCCGGGTCGCCGGTGATTGGGCTCGCATTCGGCGTGATCGCGTCGCGCGGCCCTTTCGCACTCGTGCAGGCGCGTGCCAGCCGCAGGCAGGCATCGATGCGTGAGGTGTGGCCCGACGCGGTGGACAACCTTGCCTCAGGAATCCGCGCCGGACTGTCGTTGCCGGAGGCACTCGGACAATTGGGCGAGCGCGGTCCGCAACATGTGCGAGAGCCGTTCACTGCGTTCGCCGAGGACTTCCGCGCCTCGGGTCGATTTGGCGACAGCCTCGACGCTCTCAAAGCCCGGCTCGCGGACCCCATCGGCGATCGAATCGTTGAGGCGCTGCGCCTGACTCGCGACGTGGGCGGTACGGACGTCGGCCGCCTGTTGCGAACCCTCAGTGGGTTTCTCCGAGACGATGCCCGCACGCGCGGCGAACTCGAGGCGCGCCAAAGTTGGACGGTCAACGCTGCGCGGCTCGCGGTCGCCGCTCCCTGGGTCGTTTTGGCACTGCTGTCGACTCGACCAGACAATGCCCAGGCGTACAACTCCGCTTCAGGTTTCACGGTGCTCTTGGTGGGTGGCGCCAGCACGGTGCTCGCATATCGGTTGATGGTGAGGCTGGGAAGGCTGCCCGAGGAGAGCAGGGTGTTGCGATGACTCCTCTCACCGGTTTGTTGGGCTTCACACTGGGTCTTGGAATGGCGCTGCTCGTCGCATGGCGGCGTGCACGCACTTCGCGGCTCGCGGACCGCATCGCTCCTCACGTGCGCGCCTCCGTCGCGGAAGAGTTGCGCCTGCGTGCCGAGCCCATGACCCCGTTCCCCACCGTGGAGCGCCTCATCGCCCCCGTCGTGCGCGACGGCTCCCGGTGGATCGAGCGATGGGGGTCACCCACGCAGGAACTGCGAGCACGTCTACAACGGGCCGGTGTGGAGCTCACGGTGGAGCAATTCCGAGCGCATCAGGTCGTGTGGGGCGTGAGTGGCATGGCACTGGGAACCGTAGCGGCAGTGCTTCTCGCCGCCACGAGAGGCTCGTCGCCGGTCGCCCTGGTAGCGCTCATCGCCACGGCGGGCGTCTGCGGAGCATTGGCGAGGGACTACCTCCTGACGCGAGCGGTTGCCCGCCGGGAGGCCCGCATCGTCGCGGAATTGCCCACCGTCGCCGAACTCTTGGCGCTGTCGGTGGGCGCTGGAGAGGGGGCGATAGGCGCGCTTGAGCGCGTGTCGCGCAGCACCCACGGTGTCATGGCTGAGGAACTGCGCGCCACCTTGGCCGCATCGCGCACGGGCACGCCACTGGCGCAGGCGTTGACGCAGTTGGCGGACCGCACGGGCGCGATGCCCCTGCGGCGGTTTGCCGATGGCGTGGCGACCGCAGTGGAACGCGGGACCCCGCTGGCGGAGGTGTTGCGCGCGCAGGCGCAAGACGTGCGGTCTGCGGGTCAGCGCGCACTGATGGAGGAGGGCGGAAAACGGGAGATTGCGATGATGGTTCCCGTGATCTTCCTCATTCTTCCGGTCACCGTGGTCTTTGCGGTGTTTCCGGGACTGACCACGATTCGATTGGGCCTGTAGATCGCAGGCCCTGTGGGGCAAGGAGAAACGATGCGTCACCTGAAGACGTGGCTCACAAGCCGCGACCTGTTCGATGACCGTGGAGACGTGCCCGGCTGGGTGCTCATCACGCTGATGACAGCTGGTCTAGTCGCTGCCATATGGGCGATCGCCGGGCCCACCCTCACCGACCTCTTCACGCAGGCCATCGCGGGTGTCACCGGAGGTTAGGCACGGGCGCGACGACGGCAACGTTGTGGTCGAGTTCGTCTTGGTCTCCATCCTCGTCATCACGATTGCGATGGGGGT
>JASBTB010000108.1 GCA_030148645.1 Demequina sp.
GGACCCTGCCTGGCAGGATCCTGCCAGGGACGACCCTGCCTGGGAGGCCCGCGCCTGGGACGATATCGATGCTGCGGCAAACGAAATGCAGACCGCGTAACCACCCCACAACACTCGCGCACCCGCACGCCACACTCGCGGTCGTCGCCCGACCACGCCCAGGGAACACGCGTCACCAACCCCATCACACGCAACAGCTAGCGCTTGCCGCGCCTTTCCCGCACGCGCACCGAGATGTGAATCGGCGTGCCAGCGAAGTCGAACGTTTCTCGCAGCTTGCGCTCGATGTACCGGCGGTACTGGGGGTCCAGGAAGCCGGACGTGAAGAGCACGAAGGTGGGCGGCCGCGTGGTCGCCTGGGTCGCAAACAGGATCTTGGGCTGCTTGCCGCCGCGCACAGGGTGCGGGTGAGCGGAGACCAATTCACCCAAGAACGTGTTGAGCTTGCCCGTGGAGATGCGGCGGTCCCAGTTGGTGAGCGCCTCGTCCATGGACCGCTTGAGACGGTTGGTGTGCCAGCCGGTCAGTGCCGAGAGGTTGACTCGCGCGGCCCACGTGAGGTGAGTGAGGTCCTTCTCGAAGGAGCGCTCGAACATGAAGCGCTCCTCCTCCCCCACCAGGTCCCACTTGTTGACCACCATCACGATGGCACGGCCGGCGTCCACCACCTCGGACAAGATTCGCAGGTCCTGCTCGGTCAACGGCACCGATCCGTCCAGCAGCACGAGAGCGAGTTCAGCCCGCTGGATCGCCGCCGACGTGCGCAGCGACGCATAATAGTCAGCGCCCTTACTCAGGTGAACTCGGCGGCGAATGCCCGCCGTGTCGACGAACGTGAAGAGCTCGCCATCGACCTCGATCAGCTCGTCCACTGGATCGCGAGTGGTGCCCGCCAGTTCGTTGACGACAGCCCGCTCGGAGTCCGCCAGCCTGTTCAGCAGCGAGGACTTGCCGACGTTCGGCCGTCCCACGAGCGCGACGCGCCGCGGCGAACCCTCGTCGTCTACCATCCGGGTCTCGGTGGGCAGCGCGGCGACGGCGACGTCGAGCAGGTCTCCCACTCCCCTGCCGTGCAGCGCGGACACCGGGTACGGCTCGCCGAGCCCGAGGTTCCACAGCGCGGCGGCCTCGAGCTCACCCTGAGGCCCGTCGACCTTGTTGGCCACGAGCACCACGGACTTCTTGGTCTTGCGCAGCAGCTTGACGACCTTCTCGTCCGTCGCGGTGGGCCCGACCGTCGCGTCGACCACGAAGAGCACCGCATCGGCAAGTTCCATGGCCGCCTCCGCGGATTGCGCGACGGACAGGTCGATGCCGGACAGCCCGGTCTCCCAACCGCCCGTGTCCATGAGCACGAAGTCTCGACCGGCCCATTCGGCCTCGTAGGTGACCCGGTCTCGGGTCACCCCGGGAGTGTCCTCCACGACCGCGAGTCGCCGGCCGACGATGCGGTTGACCAGCGTCGATTTGCCTACGTTGGGCCGACCCACGATCGCCAGGATGGGCAACGCCTCCCGCTGGCGGGCGGGTTCGCCCTCCAGGGTGACCAGGTCACGCTCGTCGAGTTCGTACGCCTCAAGGCCAGCGCGCAACGCGGCCTCGCGCACCTCGTCGAGACTCTCCTCGGGATCCGAGGGTACTGGCGACGTGTAGTCGTCGTCATAGTCGTCGCTCATGCGCCTGCCTCCTTGGCGAGGGTCAGGACGGCGTCCACCACCTCGTCGAGCGTGAGATCGCTCGTATCGATCTCCACCACGCCATCGGCCGCCGTGTGAAACTGCACCACGGTGGAATCCTTCTGGTCGCGCCCAAGCACGGACTCGCGCACGGTGGCCGGATCCGCACCGTCGCCCGTGCGGCGTACCAGCCGTACCTCTTCGGACGCCGTCAGCAGCACCCGCACCTCGGCGTCCGGCGCCACCACCGACGTGATGTCCCGACCCTCCACCACCACGCCTGCGCGTTCCCGCGACGCGTCGATCAGCCGACGCTGCACGTCGCGCAGCACCGCCCTGGCATCGAGGTTGGTGGCGACAGCGGACACCACGAGAGAAATCGTGTCGGTATGGAGCAACGCCGTGACGTCTTCGCCGTCGAGAATGACGTGAGGATTGCTCGGGTCAAGCCGCATCTGCACGTTCATGGTGGCGACCATTGCCGTCACGTCGTCGATTTTCGTCAAATCCACGCCTTCGCGCAGGCAGTACAGTGCCCCCACGCGGTACGTCGCGCCGGTATCCAGATACTCCAGACCGAGCCGCCGGGCAACCTCACGCGACACCGTCGACTTGCCTGAGCCCGCCGGTCCATCGATTGCGATCACGATACTCATGCGCCTGCCACCGTCCATCCATCGTGTTCGAGAGCCGCGACCAAACCCGCAGCATGCTGGGGAAGCACCCACAGCGTGGTCAGGCCGACCGGCTGACGGGGTGAGTGCTCGATGGCGATGTCCTCCACGTTGACGCTCACTGCCGCCACGTCAGACAACAGTCGCACCAGGCGTCCCGGCTCATCAGGCACGATCACCGTCACGGCCTCCCAGTGGCGCTTCGCACCACCATGCTTGCCAGGAATGCGCGCCACCTCTTGGCGGCCCTTGTCGATCAGGCCCGTCATGGCCGCGCCGATGTCGTCCGCGACGCGCACCGCGTTGAGTTCGTCGACGATGTGGTCGATCGTCTCGACGAGCGCGCTGCGGTTCAAACGGGCGATATCCGCCCACATCTGTGGCTGTGACGCCGCAATGCGGGTCACATCGCGTAATCCCTGTCCGGCGAGCGCCACATCGTCTGCGCCCAGTGGCGCAAGCGCGGCCGCCACGGCCGATGCCGCTGCCTGGGGCGCGTGCGAGACCCTTGCAACGGCGCGGTCGTGGGCTCGCGCGTCCATCTCGATGAGGTCGCACTGCAAGGCGTCGGCCACCTGCTTAACCGTCGCCACTGCCCGCGCGCTCGCCTGGCCCGCGCACAGTACCCACGGACGGGCCCTGAACAGGTCGCCTTGCGCCGCCATGGCGCCCGACGTCTCCCGCCCGGCCATCGGATGCGAACCCACGTAGCGGTGCGCCTGGCCGGTGCGTTCGGCCGCGTCGGCGATCGGCGCCTTCACGCTCGCCACATCCACGACAATCGCCTGGGGCCACGTGTCGAGGGCCTCGACCACCACCTGCGCGGTCACGCCCGGCGGAGTGGCCACGATGACCAATGCGGGCTCGCCACGCCCGGGAGCCCCGCCAGCGCCAATGTTCCTGGCCAGCGACTCAGCCTCTGCATCGGCGTCGGAAATGGTAACGTGCCAGCCCTCTGAGCCAAGGCCGATGCCAATCGATGCGCCCATGAGCCCTGCGCCGATGATGTGGGTAGCGGGCGTGGACGCCATTACTGGGCGAGATCCCGGCGCAAAGACACGGCCTCGTGCAGATACACGTGCGACACCACATCTCCCGCTCGGTCCATCTCAGCGTGCATCATCACACGCACCACCATGCACAAGGCACCAGGAACCGCCATCTCCTGAGCGCACATCATGGGCACCGCTCCAAAGCCAAGCGTGCGCGCCGCTGCCGCGGGAAAGTCGCTGACGATGTCCGGCGTGCACGTGAAGAACACCGAGATGACGTCGAGGGCCGTGAGGGCGTTGTCGCGGAGGATCCCCTCAATGAGTTCGCGGGTGCGCTCATGAAGGTGCTCGCGCTCGTCCCGCTCGAGCGTTGTCGCGCCCCTAATCGCCCGTACAGCCATGCGGACATGTTACCGGCGTCGG
>JASBTB010000112.1 GCA_030148645.1 Demequina sp.
ACCCGCCGTGTACGCGTGGGTGGCGTGCGAGTCCTCGACGTCTCGCCAGGTGCGCACCCGGTTGCGGCGCGATCTGGGTCTATCCGCGCGCGAACTGCGCATCGTCGGCTATTGGCATGCCGACGCGCAACGGCTCCTCGAAGTGTGGGCGAACCTCACGCAGGCGCAGCGTGCGCAGTATGACGAGATGTGGCAAGAGGACCGCTCCGATGAGGAGAACTGGGAACTGCTGGAGCCCTACCTGAAAGCACTTGGGCTGTAGGCGCTTGGGCTGACCCCCCGCGTCGGCCCCGCGACGAGTAGCGTGGAGACATGACGATGGCTGCCCCGCCTTTCACTGCCGCACAGATCCGTGCGGCCTGCCCCGACGGTCACGCCGTGGACATCGTCACCACCCGCGATGGGGAGGTGGTGGACCGGCGCCGCACCGTGTACTTTCACCCGGACGAGTGGGCGGTGTCGATGAGCGTCACAGCGCTTGGCGCCGACGGTGAGCCCGTGGGGGATGCGATGGAGGCTCGGTCCACGTGGCACGAGTTGCGAGATCACGCCGTGTTTCCCGGCGACGTCACCACCGTGACCCGCGAGACGATCGAGACGCCGCTGGGCCGCCTCGAGTGCGCGCGATATGACGTCGCAAGCGGCGAGGTCACCCTGGTCTTCTGGTTCAGCGGCCAGTTTCCCGGAATGCCGATTCGCTCCGCGACCGTGAGCGAAGGGCGCGAGGTGGAGACGACCACCGTCACCGCCGTGACGGACCCTTCCCCGTAGCTCGCAGCCGCTAGGACCGCACGGGCGCCGCGTCGGCGACACCCAGTTCCACGAGCGCAACCCAGCCTGCCTGCGCGTGGTCACCCCCGTCGATCCCGGCGAGGAGCGCGGCATACGCGACGGCTTCGGCCTCGATCCTCCTGATCGCCGACTCCGGCATCGAACCTCCCGTCGCGGCGGCACCACCAGCATCGGCGTAGGCCCTGGCAAGTACCGCGAAGTTCTTGCGCCCGACCAACACGAGCGCCTCGCCGAGGTCGGTGGCGGGGTCCCCCGCCGCCGCGTCTGACCAATCCAGCAGCCCCGCGAGGCGACCGCCCCGCGTCAGGACGTTCGCACCATGAATGTCGAGGTGCGTCCACGTGAGCGGTTCCCGCGGCTGACGAGCGCCCGCCTGGAACACCTCTCGAGCCTTGTCGGCACGAACCTTGGTGCCGTGTTCCGCCGCGAGGGCCTCAAGTCGCAGGTCGAGTCGCTCGGCCAGCTCGCGAAACGGCCGGGACCGAAACGGGTTGACGGGCGCGTCCGCTGGGGCGGGCTGATGCACTTGCGCAAGCGCCGCGCCCAGATCCCGGGCGCCGTCGGCGCTCAGCGGCGCCTCGTATGCGGGAGTGCCCTTGAGCCAGGGCACCACCGACCACCGCCACGGGTAGCGCTCGTTGGGCTCCCCCACGCGCAGCGCTCGCGGTGAGGGAAAGGTCCATGCGGCGCCGACGCGGGCAATCCAATCGAGTTCGGTCGTCGACGACGCGGCGCCCAGACGTCGGCGGGGAAGCCGGACGGCGAGGTCGTCCCCCAGGCGGATGGTGACGTTGTCCCAGCCCTCGTGACGAGATCCGAGCGGGAGCGCGGCCAGGTCGGGATGCTGACTCGTCAGCAATGCGCGCACCAGGGGTTCGTCGATGTGCACCTCAGCGGGAGGCGTGGCTACGTTGCTCACCTACCCACAGTAGAGTGTCCTGCTCGTGTGCGCGCGCCGACGTACGCATGAGAGCAGACCGCGGGCACACTGGGGGGATGTCATCAGAGCCCTCGCCCGTGCCGGATCATCGCCGGTTCAACCATACGATTCGCTACCAGCAGCAACTTCTTGCGACGCTGCCTACGCATGCCCGCACCGCGATCGACGCGGGGTGTGGTGAGGGCCTGGCCGCCAGGACGCTGGCTCGTGCGGGGCTGGCAGTCACCGGAATCGACGCCGACGAGCCGAGCATCGAGCGTGCCCGTGCGCAAGCGTCGGACGGCATCACCTACGTCGTGGGCGACATCTTCGCGACCGAACTGGAACCGGCCGACGTGGTCTACTCTGGCGCGCTGCTGCACCACATGGACATCGACGCTGGTCTCGAGCGCCTCAGGTCCTGGGTCGCCCCCGGCGGGCGACTGTGCGTCGTGGGCGCCGCACGCGCCACCTGGCGAGACCTCTACCGTGAGGCGGGTGCGTCGATTGCCGACAAGGCCTTCACGCTGGTGAAGGGAACGTGGCAGCATGGCTCGCCCACGACGTGGCCGCCCCCGCACACCTACCGCGAGGTCCAGGAGGCGGCCATGCGCATCCTGCCAGGTGCGGACTATAGGTCACGCCTGCTGTGGCGCTACACGATCGTGTGGGATCGGCCGTCACAGGCTTGACCGACTGAAGCCGAGGTGTCCGCCCGGGGGACACCGGGCAGACCCGCCACGACTGCAGGTCACGTGGTGTGGTCCGCGATGTCTCAGGTCCGGCGTCGCAGGCACGGTGGCGTTGGACCACACCACCGACTGGGCCGTGAGGCAGATGACCGGCGACCTGTTGATCGACGAGAAGATCCTGGCTACCGCCCATATTTCTCTCGGTCGCGTCTATACGGAATGTGGCGGCGTGAATTCCTCTGCTGTGCATGGGGACGTCGTGAAGGACCTACGCCGTCACGATAGTTCGCTACGCATTGACAACGAGTGGTTCATCCGGAACGGAGTCGTGCAACTGGTATTGACGGAGGTTGCGGTTCCCAGGCTCGTCTCGTTGAGTCCGCGCCTATCCCTCACAGATTGGTCATGCCCTGCAACACCCGGACACCACCGGCTAGGCCACCGCGGCCATGCGCCGCACGGCCTCCTCGATGATGGTGGCGCTGGTGGCGAAGTTGAGGCGCACGTGACCCGCGCCACCCGCGCCGAACGTGGGACCCGAGTTCAGCGCTACCCGAGCGTGCTTAAGAAACACCGCGGCAGGGTCGTCGTCCAGCCCGAGTGCGGTGCAGTCGAGCCATGCGAGGTAGGTCGAGTCCGGTATGCGGTATCCGATCGCGGGAATGTGCTCCGCCAGGAGAGAGCCCAACAGGTGCCGGTTGGCGTCGAGCGCTTCGAGGACCGCTTCCAGCCACGGGCCGCCTTGGGAGTAGGCGGCAGTTTGTGCGATGGCCGCGAAGTGCCCCGGCGCGTGGTGGGTGCCCGCGACGTAGGCGCGGTGAGCATCGGCGGCCTCGTGACCGAACACCATGAGTGCACCCGGCATGGCAGCGAGGTTCCACGCCTTGGACGCCGAATGCAGTGCGATACCGGAGCCGTCGACGGCAAGGTACGGCGTGAACTGTGCTGGCGCATAGACCAGCGGGGCATGAACCTCGTCGGACACAACGGTGGCGCCGTGGCTGCGAGCCAGGTGCGCGAGTTGCTCGAGTTCGGCCCGCGTGTGCACGGTTCCGCCCGGGTTGTGTGGGTTGCATAGCAGCACGCCGACGCCCGCGGCGGTGTCGCGCCGGGCCTGCGCCAATGTCGCCGCGAGCGCATCGGGGTCGAGACGCAGGTGATCCGTGAGGCGTGCCTCCACGACGGTGAGGCCGGCCTGACGCAGGAAGGAGTAGAAGGGCGGGTAGACGGGGGAGGTGACCACCACGTACCCGCCAGGGCCAGCCGCTTCCACCAGGGCATCGGTGTACCCGGGAATCACCCCAGCGACGGGACGTATCCGCGCCTTCTCGAGCGTCGGCCATTGCCAGCGTGCGGCGGCAAACTGAGCAAATGCCTCCACGAAGGGCGTCGAACCCGGGTATCCCGTGTCGCCTGCCCGGATGGCGCGCTGGAGCGCCGCCGCGATGGGAGGTGCGAGGTTCACGTCCATCTCTGCGACCCACAGGGGCAAGACGTCGGGTTCGTAGCGCCGCCACTTGATGCTGGTGCGTTCGCGCAAGAGCTCGAGGGGAATCTGTTCGAGGGGGTTGGACTGGGCCATGGACCCAGTCTGGCACGCGGCCAAGGGGCGTTAGCGGTGGGGGCCGATGTCCTCTTCGGGCGCCTCGGAGAAGGCGTAGTCTCGCCAGTTCGAGTACTGTTGCGGCGACTCGACTTTGTCGCTGCGGCGGTTCAGTTCGATCTCCTGGCTGATCGGTGCGGGTTCCGCGTCGTGCATACGGGTTGCAGTTTCCTTTCGGCGACGCGCGGGGGTGGTGGCGTCGGTGTGAAACGCGGGGCGTGCCGTTGTGGGGCACACTTCAGCGCCTAAATTTGTTTGATGCGACAACAATTCTAGGCCACGTCTGACGGTCGCCCGACGCGAAGGGGTGTGGCGTGCGCCACAGTCACGACGGTGCCGTCCACCTCCGGTGTCAAGGCCTAGCGCGGCCTCAGTTGCGACAGCAGTGCACCGTAGTTTTCCGATGACTCTGACATGCGCTCGAGTGCGCCCAAGAGAAGATAGCCGCGCCGTGACGACATGTCCGGCAGTTCGTGGATGGTGACGATGGTGGTGCCGTGGGCACGGGACGAGAATGTCGTCGTGAGGGTGGTGTCCAGATCCGGAAACAACTCTGACCGGAAAGATTGCACCGCGATGCGAGGTTCCTCGATCGTCTCGAAGGTGCCGTAGAAGGCGAACTCATTGCCCTGCGGGTCGCGCTGCGAGATACGCCACCGCCCTCCGGGAACCAGGTCAACCTCGACAATCGGATTCACGTAGCCGCGGGGCCTCCACCACCGCGCCAGGTAGAGGGGCTCGAATCGCGCGGTCCACGCTCGCTCGATGGGGGCGCCGACCTCTTCGGTCATGATGATCTGCGGGCGCTCCTCGGGGAGTGCGAATGCGCGTCGCATCCCACCGCCCTTCCTCACTGAACAGCCGGAGGCGTTCGACCTCAGCGTGGCCCTAGCAGGCGCGACAGTCAAGCGCCGCGTCCGTTCATCGAGGGTGCGCGCGAAGGGTGCGTCTCGTAGCGTGGCGTCACTTCCCGTGGGGTTCTCGTCGTCGTAGACGTTGATGGGCCACCGTGGGAACCCAGATGTTTCCGGCAAGAGACAAGAAGAGTGATCCCAAGGTGACCCGCAATCAGGCTGCCTTGACGACCCTGATCGGTGAACTTCTCGCCGACTCTGATCTTGCCCACTCGGACGTGTTCCGGTGGATGCTGCTGGCGGGGCTGCAGGAGGGCCTGCTGGAGGGGTCGTTCTTCCCGTCCCTGCGGCAACTGCGCCGCCGGGTCGACAAGGCGCTCTACGCGATGATCTGCCAGACCTGGATCGCCGGGGTGTCCACCCGCATGGTGCGAACCGAACCAGGCTGCAACACCCCGAGTGTCGGCACGTTCCCTCCGCGCGGGTCCGCGTGTCGGGGACAGATCCGGTTCGCACTGTCCGGGCGTCGGGCGTCGGGCGTCGGGCGTCGGGCGTCGGGGTTCGGGGTTCGGGGTCCGCGCCGAGGTACGGGTCCGCGCCGAGGTACGGGTCCGCGTCCGGGTCGGGCTGCCCTAGACCGCGGGATTGACGATGAATCGAAGTCGGCCGATCGCCGCCAGGCCTGCAGCAGCGGGCAGTGTCGTTGCTGCATCGTCGGCGTTGGTGCATCGTCGGCGCGAGCATCCGGCCGCCCCCATCACGGATCCAGCACCGCACGCTCGAAAGCGTCACACGCCAAGGCGTGCGCGCCACCCACGTTCGTTGGGCCGGAACGTCTCCCAGGCATCGCCGCCACGGATCTGGCTTGTGGCCCGGCTCGGATTGTGTATACACAAAACCTCACATCTCTTCCCCGATCGCCCAGAGTGCCGTACTGTGCATACATGAGGCACGCGCAGGACCTACGCGGACGGGCAAGCAGTCGCGCCTACGCCACTCTTCGGCGCGAAATCCTGGAGGGGCAGTTGGCGCCGGGAACGGTGCTGGCCGAGGTAGACCAAGCGGAGCGCCTGGGCATCTCGCGCACGCCGTTGCGCGAAGCACTCTCGCGTTTGGGTGCGGAGGGGCTTGTCTCCACACACGCGGGTCGCGGCCTCGTGGTGACGCCGGTATCGATCGCCCACGTCACCGAACTGTTCGAGGTGCGCCAGGCACTCGAGGGCCAAGCCGCACGACTGGCTGCACGACGCCGCGACGTATCCGCGTTTACGGACATCCAACGGCAACTCCTGGACGTCGATGCACTGCTTGCGGACACCCGGCGCTACTACGAACTGGTCGGCGAACTCGACGCAGCGATCGACCACGCAGTCGGCAATCCGATTCTTGTCACCACGCTCCATGGGGTGCGCACGCACATCGCGCGGATCCGTCGACTCGCCCGGGACGACCCGGCACGTCTTCGGGATGCCGCCAGGGAGCATGCACACATCGTCGACGCAATCGTCGAGGGCGAAGAGTCGCTCGCCGCATACGCGACCCAACTTCACCTCCACCGCAGTCTTCGCTACATCGTCATGTCGTTGGAAAGGAATGTTCCGTGAAACCGCACCCCGTTCGGGTCTACTCGAGTGCCGAACCCTTGCCACGTGAGCGGCAACTCGCCTGGCACCTCGCCGAGGTAGCCGCCGCGAACATCCCGACGACCGCCGAGGTGGAGGCGATGGTCATCAACCGCATGATCGACAACGCGAGCGTCGCCACCGCGGCCCTTCGCCGGGGGCCCGTTGTCTCGGCGCGATCGCAGGCCGTAGCGCATCCGGTCTCACGAGGTGGGACGGGCTCCACCATTGTGGGGACCGGTGAGTTGACGAGTCCGGAGTGGGCGGCATGGGCGAACGGTGTGGCGGTGCGCGAACTCGACTACCACGACACCTTCCTCGCGGCTGAGTATTCGCACCCCGGCGACAACATCCCGCCGATTCTCGCGGTCGCGCAGCACACGGGCAAGACCGGGGAACAGGTGTTGCGGGGCATTGTGACCGGGTATGAAATCCAGATCGATCTCGCGAAGGCGATGAGCCTGCACGAGTTCAAGATCGACCACGTGGCCCACCTTGGGCCGAGCGCCGCCGCCGGAATCGGCACCCTGCTCGGATTGTCGACCGAGACAATCTTCCAGGCCATCGCCCAGGCTCTGCACACGACGACCGCGACGCGGCAGTCACGCAAAGGTGAGATCTCTACCTGGAAATCGCACGCGCCGGCATTCGCGGGAAAGGTGGCCGTCGAGTCCGTGGATCGGGCGATGCGCGGGCAGACCAGCCCGAGTCCCATCTACGAGGGGGAGGATGGGGTCATCGCCTGGCTGCTCGGCGGCAAGGATGCCCGCTACGAGGTGCTGTTACCCGAACCCGCAGAACCGCGACGCGCAATCCTGGACAGCTACACGAAGGAGCATTCGGCCGAGTATCAGGCGCAGGCGTGGATCGACCTGGCCCGAAGGCTCGGCGCAGCGCACCCCGAGGCTAAGGATCCCGCGAACGTGGAGGCCGTGGTGCTCCACACGAGTCACCACACCCACCACGTGATCGGATCCGGAGCACAGGACCCGCAGAAGTACGACCCGAAGGCGAGCAGGGAGACCCTCGATCACTCGATCTCCTACATCTTCACCGTCGCCTTGCAGGACGGCACCTGGGATCACCACGCTTCCTACCTGCCGCAGCGGGCTGCTCGACTGGACACCGTTCAGCTGTGGCACAAGGTCACCACACGCGAAGACCCGGAATGGACGCGCCGCTACCACTCGCCCGACCCGGCCCAGAAGGCCTTCGGCGGGTGGGTCGAACTCACGTTGACCGATGGCACGCGACTGGTCGACGAGATCGCGGTGGCGGATGCGCATCCGCTGGGTGCTCGACCGTTCGCGCGGGCACAGTACATCCACAAGTTCCGCACCCTAGCCACGGGCGTGCTCGCCGATGCGGAAATCGAGAGGTTTCTCGACGTCGTCCAACGACTACCCGAGTTGACGGCAACGGAACTCGGCGGTCTGAACGTCACCGCCGACCTGTCCGACACCCCTCACCCCACCGGCATCTTCTAGGCCGCCACGAAAGGACCGATGCTGTGCTGTATTCGACCATTCCCGCAGCCGACAAGCGCGCCGGGTTCCGTCAACTTCTCGACAGCGGCACGTTGCTGCGCTTCCCGGGTGCGTTCAACCCGCTGAGCGCGAACCTGATTCAACAGAAGGGGTTCGAGGGCGTGTACATCTCGGGGGCGGTCATCGCGGCCGACCTCGGCCTGCCCGATATCGGGCTGACGACGCTCACCGAGGTGGCAAACCGTGGCGGCCAGATTTCGCGGATGACTGACCTGCCGACACTCATCGATGCGGATACCGGTTTTGGTGAACCGATGAACGTCGCCCGAACCGTTCAGACACTCGAGGATGCCGGAGTCGCGGGTCTGCACATCGAGGACCAGGTCAACCCCAAAAGGTGCGGTCACCTCGACGGCAAAGCCGTTGTCGACTCGGACGTGGCAATCAGGCGCATCCGCGCCGCGGCCGATGCGCGCCGCGACCCCAACCTGCTGATCATGGCCCGCACCGACATCCGGGAGATCGACGGCCTGTCCTGCGCGATCGATCGCGCGAAGGCGCTCGTGGACGCGGGCGCGGATGCGATCTTCCCGGAGGCGATGAGGGACCTGTCCGAGTTCGAGGCGATGCGGAGCGCCATCGACGTGCCGATCCTTGCCAACATGACCGAGTTCGGCAAGTCCGAATTGCTCACCACCGAACAGCTCGCCAACGTCGGCGTCAACATCGTGATCTACCCGGTCTCACTGCTGCGACTGGCCATGGCAGCGGCCGAGCGCGGCCTGGACACCCTGGCCGCGGAGGGCTCACTGAACTCCGAGGTCGCCAGCATGCAGACACGAGCCAGGCTTTACGAACTCAACGACTACGCCGCCTACAACGCCTTCGACGATTCGGTCTTCACCTTCAGCCTCTAGGGGTCCACACGCCGAGCAAACCCACCACCTCACAGGAGTTCGCCATGCTGGAAGACAAGGAGATCTACAAGGGCCTCGCCGGGGTGCCTGCGGACTATACCGCCATCTCGAAGGTCGACCCGGAGTCCAACTCGCTGCTGTACCGCGGCTACCCGGTGCCGGAACTGGCCGCAAGCATGGCCTTCGAGGCCGTCGCCTATCTGCTGTGGTACGGGGAGCTTCCGGATCAGCGGCAGCTCGCCGCGTTCGAGGCGCGCGAACGCGCGCAACGCAGGCTCGATCCGGCGGTCAAGCGGGTCATCGATGACCTGCCGTTGAGCGCCCATCCGATGGACGTGGTGCGCACGGCGGTGAGCGTCATCGGCGCCCTGGACCCGGATGCCGCCGACTCGTCGGTGGAGTCGAACCTGTCGAAATCGATCTCTCTGTTGGCCAAGCTGCCCGCCGTTGTCGCCTACGAGCAGCGGCGTCGTCGCCACCTGGAACTCGTGGAGCCGCGTGACGACCTGGGCTACTGCGCCAACTTCCTTTTCACGACCTTCGGCGAAGTGCCGAGCGACGTGGTGCTGAACGCGTTCGACGTGTCGATGATTCTCTACGCCGAGCACTCCTTCAACGCGTCCACCTTCACGGCCCGCGTCGTGACCTCGACACTGGCCGACCTGTACTCCGCCGTCGTGGCGGGCATCGGTGCACTCAAAGGACCGCTTCACGGAGGCGCCAACGAGGCCGTCATGCACATGTTCGAAGAGGTCGGTACCGCCGACAAGGCCGATGCGTGGCTCCAGCAGGCCCTGGACGACAAGCGCAAGATCATGGGATTCGGGCACCGCGTGTACAAGAACGGCGACTCCCGTGTCCCCACCATGAAGAGGGCCCTCGACACGCTCATCGTCGAATATGACCGGCCCGACATCGCCCGACTCTACGACGCGCTCCACGAGAAGATGCGGTCGCGCAAGACGATCGAACCCAACCTGGACTACCCGTCGGGCCCGGCCTACCACCTGATCGGCTTCGACACCGAGATGTTCACCCCACTCTTCGTCGCTTCCCGGATGGCGGGGTGGACCGCGCACATCATGGAGCAACTCGCGTCCAACTCGCTTATTCGACCCCTTTCCGTCTACAACGGAGTCCAGGAACGCCACCTGGCACACTAGCGGCGGACCCGCTCGAGTTGGTCACCGCAAAGCCTGGCGAAGCGTCCGGCTCGCCATGGCGGTGATCGGGCACGCATCGGCCGCCGTCACAGCGTGAGGATCAGCGCCTCGCCCTGTCCGCCGCCCCCGCACAGCGCGACGGCGGCCGTACCGCCCGCCCTGCGCGACAACTCGTGCGCCGCATGCACCGCCAGGCGTGCCCCGGACGCGCCGATCGGGTGCCCGATGGAGATGCCGCCGCCGTGGATATTGACGATGTCGGTAGAGACTCCCAGTTGGTCGCGCGAGTACGCGACCACGGCACCGAAGGCCTCGTTGATCTCGATGAAGTCGCACTGTGTCGGCGTGATGCCGTGCCTGGCACAGGCCACCTCGATCGCGCGGGCGGGTTGCTCGTGAAGCGAGTTGTCGGGCCCTGCTACCTGTCCGTGCGCCCCGACCACCGCCAGCACGGGCCAACCGCACGCGTCGGCGTTCGCACGCGTCGTGACGATCACCGCCGCCGCCCCGTCGGAAATCCCCGAGGCGTTGCCCGCGGTGATGGAACCGCTCGGCGAGAACGCTGGCCTCAGCCGCGACAGCGTCTCGACCGTCGTATCCGGACGCACGCCCTCGTCGGACGTGACGGACACCGGCTCGCCATGGCGTTGCGGCACCTGGACCGGGGACATCTCTGCGTCGAACATGCCGTCGGCACTGGCTGTGGCGGCCCGCTGATGCGACAGCGCTGCCACCTCGTCCTGGTCCTCGCGCGAAACCCCCAACCGCGCGTTGTGGCCCTCGGTCGAGGCTCCCATGCTGTCGTGGTCGAAGGCGTCGGTGAGGCCATCGACGGCCATGTGGTCGAGCACCTGAATGCTGCCGTACTTCCACCCGGTGCGTGACCCGGGCAGAAGATGTGGGGCGTTGCTCATCGACTCCATGCCGCCAGCCACGACCACCGCGGCATCGCCGACACGGACCATGCGAGCCGCGTCGACGATGGCGGCGAGCCCCGACAGGCACACCTTGTTGACGGTGTGCGTGGGAACGGCCCACGGGATGCCCGCCGCGATGGAAGCCTGACGGGCGGGGTTCTGCCCCACGCCCGCCTGTAGCACCTGGCCCATGATGACGGCGTCGACACGTTCCGGGTCAATCTGCGCCTGCGCGAGCGCTGCCCGGATCGCGACCGCGCCCAGGTCCACGGACGACAGCGACGACAACGCGCCCATCAGCTTGCCCTGCGGGGTTCGCGCGGCCGCGGCGATGACCACCTCCGGCGCGCTCACGACGCCAACTCCACGATCAGGGCGGGTTCCGTCGCCGCCTGAACCTCCTCGACGCTGACCTCGGGGGCAAGCTCCACCAACACGAGCCCGCGTGGGGTGACATCGATCACGGCGAGGTCTGTGATGACCCGGCCGACCACGGCTTTTCCCGTCAGCGGCAGTGAGCAGGCGTCGACGATCTTGGGCGAACCGTCGCGGGCCACATGTTCCATGAGCACCACCACGTGACGTGCGCCGTGGACCAGGTCCATGGCGCCACCCGGCCCTTTGACCATCTTCCCGGGGATCATCCAGTTCGCGAGGTCGCCAGTCTTGGACACTTGCATGCCGCCCAGGATGGCGGCGTCGATCTTGCCGGCACGGATCATGCCGAAACTGGCCGCCGAATCGAAGTACGACGCTCCGGGCAGAACGGTCACGGTCTCCTTGCCAGCGTTGATCAGGTCAGCATCCACGGCGTCCTCCCAGGGGTATGGACCGACCCCCAAGATGCCGTTCTCCGATTGCAGCACCACCATGACGCCCTCGGGCAGGTGATTGGGGACCAGCGTCGGTAGGCCGATGCCGAGGTTCACGTAGGATCCGTCGTCCAGTTCCAGTGCGGCGCGGGCCGCCATCTGATTTCGTGTCAGTGCCATGAGGTCACGTCCCTTCCGGCTCGGTGACGGTGCGTTTCTCGATCCGTTTGTCGATGTCCACGCCCACCTCGACCACGCGGTGCACGAACACCCCGGGCAGGTGCACAGCGTCGGGGTCCATCTGGCCGGGTTCGACCAGCCGCTCCACTTGGGCGATGCAGATCGTGCCAGCCATGGCGGCGAGGGGATTGAAGTTGCGGGCCGACTTGGCGAAGACAAGGTTGCCGTGCCGGTCACCGAGAGCGGCGTGCACCAGCGCAAAGTCCGTGACGATGCCCTCCTCGAGAACGTAGTCGCGCGTGCGGCCCCGAACAGTGAAGGGACGCACCTCCTTCGCCTGTGAGGCCACAGCGATGCCGCCGGCGCCGTCGTAAAGCAGAGGCAAACCACCGTCGGCCATCTGTGTGCCGACACCGGTGGGGGTGAAAAATGCCGCGATGCCGGACCCGCCGGCACGCAACTTCTCCGCCAGCGTGCCCTGCGGGGTGAGCTCCACCTCAAGGTCCCCGCCAAGGAACTGGCGCTCGAAGTCCTTGTTCTCGCCCACATAGGACGACGTCATCTTACGGATTCTGCGTGCGGCAAGCAGGATGCCCAGACCCCAGTCATCCACCCCGCAATTGTTGGAGACGATCGACAGGTCCGTGGTGCCCTGGGCGAGAATCGCCTCGATGAGGGTCATCGGGTTGCCACACAGGCCGAAGCCGCCCACGGCGATCGAGGCCCCGTCCTCGATGTCTGCGACGGCCGCCGCCGCCGAACCGTATGTCTTGTCCATCATGTGTGAATTCCCTCCTGCACGGCGGCTTCGATCTGCGCGCCGATCACGCGAGCCACCAGGGCTCCCCCTGCATCGGACAGCACAATCGTGTAGTGGTTGAAGCGCTCGATCCGCTCATGAGTGAGCGTCGGCAACGACGCCAGTGCTCGCTCGAGGTATTCGGGCGCGTAGAGGCCGGGCGTCTCGTTGACCAGGCCCCGCCACACCGACACCAGGTGGGCGGGGTGGTGCAGTTCCGTCAGGGCGTCGCGAATCGCCGAGCCCGTGGCGAGATCTGCGGTGTCGTGCACCACGACGTCATACCGCGTGGCCGGGCGCCATGCGTCGCCATCGGGCACCAGGTCGTAGCGGAAGTAGTTCTCAAGTTCGTCGGTCCAGTCGTCGAGAAAAGCCGGGTGCTCCCGCCAGAAGGCGAGGTAGGCGTCCTCGTCCGCGAACCGCATCGACAGGCGCTCAGCGGTGGGCCCCAAGAGCGCGGCGACCAGGGCATCGGGCCCGATCTGCGTAGGAACGTCGAACGGGACGCCGCCGTCGATGAGTACGAGCCGTGCCACTCGATCCGGAAGAGCATGCGCGGTCACCACAGCCACGAAACCGCCCATGGAGTGGCCCACGACGACCACCCGATCGATCGCGAAGTGATCGAGCACCGCACCCATGTCGCGGGCGTGCGCCTCCATGCCTGCAGGTCCCTCGACCTGGGAGCTGCGCCCGCGTCCGCGAAGATCGGGGGCGATCACCCTCACGCCGGGCAGGTGGCGGGCCACGAACGCAAACGCGAGATGCGATGACGTGATGCCGTGGATGATCAGCAGGTCCGCGGTGTGTTCGCCGACAGGCTCCCACACCCCGACGCGCAACGCCCCGCCCTCCACCGGGACATCCACCGTGCGGTAGTCGTGACCGTTCATTTCGCCGTCCACCCTCCATCGATCGTGTACGAGGACCCGGTGACCATGCCGGCGTCCTCCGACGCCAACCAGAGTGCGAGCGAGGCGACCTCATGCGGCTCGACGAGCCGCTTGATGGCCGTTTCCCCGAGCATGATCGTCGCGACCACGTCCTCCTCGGGTATGTCGTGGACCCGCGCCTGGTCGGCGATTTGCTTCTCGACCAACGGGGTGCGGACGTAGGAAGGATTGATGCAGTTGCTCGTGACGCCGTGTGGCCCGCCCTCGAGCGCCGTCACCTTGGACAGGCCCTCGAGCCCGTGCTTGGCGCTGACATAGGCGGACTTGAACGCGCTCGCCCGCAAGCCGTGGACGCTGGAGACGTTGATGACCCGCCCCCAGCCCCGCTCGTACATTCCCGGCAGGGCTGCGCGAATCAGCAGGTAGGGCGCGACGAGCATGATGCTGTGCAGAAGCCGGAACGTGTCGGGGCCGAACTCCTGGATGGGGCTGACGTGCTGGAGGCCCGCATTGTTGACGAGGATGTCCACGTCGAGCCTCAGGTCATCGAGCGCGTGAGTGTCCGACAGGTCCACATGCCACGCCTGACCCCCGACGGCTGCCGCGGCATCGTCGGCCGCGTCCGCGTTGATGTCGGCGATCGTCACGTTGGCCCCGCGTGCCGCGAAAGCATCGGCACAAGCCCTGCCGATGCCGCTGGCGCCTCCCGTGACGAGCGCACGCTTGCCCTTCAAGTTGTCCGTCATGACTCCTCGCTTTCCTCCCGGCGCCCGGGCGTCAGGGCGTTTTGAATGAATCGCATCATCGCCTCGAACACGTCCGGGTCCATCGCCGTTGCGGTGTTGCCTCGGTCATCGCGATCCCACAGCAGGTAGCGCATGCCAATCAGTTCGCCGATGCCCATGAGCGCCCACGCGGTGACGCGCACGTCGAGCCCGGCGTCGACCTCCCCGGCGGCTTGGGCGGCGCTCAGTCCCGCGACGTACCCGTCGACGATGCGTTCGTAGTGCAGGTGCATGAGTTCCGGCGACACCGACTCCGCCTCGCGGACCACCCGATACAGCGCCGGATGCGCCGCAGTGAACCGGAAGAAGCCCGCGAACCCGGCGCGTTCCGCCTCAAGACGTGTGGCCGCGCCCTGCATCTCCTCCGACATGGAGTGTCGTACCCGCCTGTTCAGGTCGATCACGAGCGCCTCGAAGATCGCCTGCTTGGAGTCGAAATACAGGTAGAAGGTGCCCAGGCCGACGCCGGCGCGTTCGGTGATCTTGACGATCGAGGCGTCGTCGTAGGACAGTTCGGCAAAGACCTGTTCGGCGGCCTCGACCAGGCGGGCGCGGGTGGCCTCGCCCTTCTTGGTGAGGGGACGCCCGGCGGTGGACATCGTCTCCGCATCCTCCACGTCATCGTTGACCGTCATGAGCCACCCCTTCCATCAGCATCGCGGCCCAGTCCCGAAGCCGGGTGCGGGCCACCTTGTCGGTCGACGACAGCGGCAGGCTGTCCACCATCACCACCCGCACGGGCACCTTGAATGCGGCGAGGGAGGTCCTGGCATGTGCGAGAACCTCGTCCTGTGACAAGGCCGCACCCGGGCGGGCGACGACGAACGCGACGCCGCGCTCTCCCCACACCGGGTCCGGTGCGCCGACCACGGCCGCCGCGACGATGAGGGGGTGAGCGAGCAGAACGTGTTCCACCTCGGCCGGGGCGACGTTCTCGCCACCCGAAATGTAGATGTCCTTGAGACGGTCGACGATGCGGTAGCGGCCGTCGTCGTCCCGTGCGGCCAGATCTCCCGTGCACAGCCACTCGCCCCTCAGCGCGCGCGCCGTGGCCGCCTCGTCTCCCAGGTAGCCCGCGAAGACGCTGGGTCCTCGCACCCACAACTCGCCGACGGTCGCCCCCTCGAGTTCCAGCCCCGTCTCTGGGTCCACGAGACGCACCTCGACGTGGGGGTACGGGTGTCCCACCGACGCGGAATCCGGGGACATCTCGGCAACAGGTTGGTGAAGCACGTTGGGCCCGGCTTCGGTCAACCCGTAGCCCTGCGTCAGCGGCACGCCTCGCAGGGACCATGCGTCGCGCACCGCTTGGGGGACCATCGCTCCGCCGACCAGAGCCAACCGCACACTCGAGATGTCGGTGCGATCCCACTCGCGTGCTGCCGCGAGTAGCCCGTAGTGAGTCGGCACCGCCATCATGCAGGTGACGGCCCGGTCCTCAATGAGCTGCAACACGCGTGAGGGGTGGAATGAACCCTCCAGCACCACGGTGGCACCCACCCACCACGCTAAGAGCGGCTGGACGTTCCACGCGGCAACGTGGAACTGAGGTAGCACCGCGAGAACGACGTCGTCCTGGGTGAGCGGCAACGCCTGCGCGAGCGCCAGGTTGTTCCAGAAGCAGTTGGCGTGAGTGAGCACCGCGCCCTTGGGCGCTGCCTCGGAACCGGACGTGAAGATCACGAGCAGCGGATCGTCGTCCCGTACCGGTCGTGCCTCGCGCCGATGTGGCGCACGGGGAACACGGGACTCCACGCCGGAGGGGCCGAGGGTCGCGACAACGGGCGCGTCGGCGACGCTCCTGAGTCCCTCCGCGAGAACAGTCGAGTTCTCGTCGTCGCAGAGTATGGCCGCCGGGCTGGAGCGCCGGATCAGATCGGCAAGCTCATGGGAGGTCAGACGCCAGGACAGGGGCACGAAGGCGACACCCACGAGCGCACACGCGAAGAAGGCGACGATGTGATCTGTGGAATTGCCCGACACCGTGGCGATGCGGTCGCCGGGTCCGTAGCCGGCGCGGCGGAGCCCCTCGGCCAGGGTGGACGCGCGGCGCCCGAGAGTCGCGTAGTCCGTGGTCACTCCACGATCGTCGATCGCGATCAGATGCGGGGATCGCGCCGCCCGCTCGCTTAGCCACCGCCCGATAGTGTGCACGCCATCTGCGCTCATGGCCCCACCTCCTTCGACTCGCTTGCGCCCTCGGCTCGTTCGAGGGTGGCGATCGCGTCCCGCCGTCGCTGCCTGCGCCTGCGCGCCCACCATCCGTCCACTGTGCCAGCGATACCTCCTGGGACGAAGATGACGACGACGATGAACAGCGATCCGAGGAGGAACAGCGGCTCGGACAGCGGGACGCGCACCAGGGACGGCAAGGACGCAATGGCGTCCGAGCCCGCCAGAACCGTCAGGCGCTGGTCGAGCACGGTGTAGACGACGCCGCCGACGATAGCGCCCCACCGATAGCCGACACCGCCAAGAACCACCATGACTAGGACGGTGATCGTCAGGTCGGCCGACACGGCGCGCGGCACCGCGCCCGATTGCAGCAGCATGTAGGCCACGCCCGCGAGTCCCGCGCAGCCCGCGGCGATGACAAAGACCACGAGTTTGGCGCGTGCGGGCTCGAGCCCGAGCACCCTGACGCGCAGTTCGTTTTCACTGACCGCACGGGCCAGGCGACCGAGCCGTGATGTGTCCACCCACAGGCTCATGAGGTAGATGACCACAAAGATCGCGAGCGTGAACCAGTAGAGATTCTTGCTGTTGACCACGCCCACCAGAAAGTCGGGCACCCCGGCGGAGTTGAGACTGAGCCCCTCCTCTCCTCCGGTGACGGCCGAGTTGCGGCGTACGAGCACGGAACCGGCCTCGGCGAAGGCGAGCGTCACCATCGCGAACGGGATCCCGCCGACGCGCATGCTCACGGCGCCGGTGATCAGGGCGATGACGAGCCCGCCCACAAGGGCGATCACCACCCCGGGCCACAGCGGTACGCCGAAGTACTTCAGCGCGATACCCAGGCCGTATGCACCGGCGCCAAAGTACAGGGCATGGCCGAACGACAGCATGCCCGAGGTGCCCAGCAACATGTTGTAGGACAGCGCTAGGGCCGCGAACACCATTGCCAGAGACAGCAGGGCCAACGCGCCGGGCTCATAGGTGGCCGATGGCAGTATCCCCGGAATCGAGACGTTCAGCAGTGGCAGCACTGCCATCAGCGTGATCAAGACCACGCCCAGGATGAGCGGCCCATAGCCGCGGCGTGGGGTGGAGGCGGTGTCGGTCACGATGCCCTCCCCAACAGTCCGGCGGGACGAGCAAGCAACACGACCGCCAGCAAGACAACGACGATGATGTCTCCCGTGCCGCCGAGGTAGTAGTTGGCGAATTGCTGCAGGACGGCGACCAGAACCGACGCGATGGCCGCGCCCGTCAACGAGCCGAGGCCCCCGATGACCGTGATGATGAAGGCGAAGATCAGCAGGCTGGAACCTAGATACGCCGAGACGTACCCCGTGTAGTGACCTGCGAGCACACCGCCGACACCCGCCGCGGAACCGCCGATCGCGAACACGACCGTGAATGCGCGGCGCACGTCGATGCCAAGCGCGGTCACCATCCACCGGTTCTCCACTCCCGCACGGATGATGGTGCCGTAGCGGGTGAAGCGCAGGAAGATGACGAGCGACGCCAGGAGCGCCGTTGCGGCCAGCATGAGCACCCAATACGTGTTGGGCACGAGAGCGCCGAGCACGTCAGTTGTCTGCAGCATCCATGGTGGGCTATCGATGTAGATGGGGTCGCTTCCCCAGATTCCCTGATATAGCGCGACGGCCGCGAAGGCCAAGCCGACGGTCACCAGCACCTGTTCGATGTGCCGTTCGTACAGCGGGCGGATCAGTGCCAATTCCGTGAGCGCGGCGAAGGCCGCGCCCACGGCCCCACCCACGAGGATCGACACGAAGAATGTGGACCACGTCGCGGTGTCGAGGCGCCTGGCCACCTCCCAGCCGATGAACGCGCCCAAGGTCAGGAACGCCCCATGCGCGAAGTTCAACACGTGCATGAGCCCGTAGATCAGGCTCAAACCGGAGGCCACCAGGAAGTACAGTGCGCCGAGCCCGGCGCCCGTGATCAGTACCAGCACAAGAGTGCTCATATGGCGGCCCCTCCTGTGGCGGAGCCGACACCAAGGAGTCGATGGGTGAGTGCCTCGTCGGCGAGGATCTCTGTGGCGACGCCCGTGTGCACCACGCGGCCTCCGCTCAGCACGATCGCCCCACCCGCTAACTTTTTCACGACCTCGAGGTTTTGCTCCACGAGGAGGATGGGCACCAGGTGGGAGGCCTCCTCCAGTGCGACGGTGACGTCGGCGACGAGCTTGGGCGCGAGCCCCTTGGTCGGTTCGTCGACCAGGAGGATCGTGTTGTCGTTGAGGAGGGCGCGTGCCAGTGACACCATCTGCTGTTGCCCACCCGAGAGCGTGCCTGCCGCCTGGCTTCGCCGCGCCACCAGGTCTGGGAACAGGCTGTCGACGAGTTCGTAGCGTGGGCTCTTCTGCCGCACGGCGAGCGTCAGGTTCTCCGCCACGGTCAGTTTGGAGAAGACCTCGCGGTCCTCTGGGACGTAGCCCAGGCCGCGTTGCACGATGCGATGCGTCCGCATGCCATCGATGCGTTCGCCAGCCAGTGTGATTGCGCCGGTGCGGGAGATGAGACCGAGGATGGCGCGCAGGGTCGACGTCTTGCCGACGCCGTTGCGTCCCAGCAACGCGGTGATGCCGGTGGGCGGCACGGAGAACGACACGTCTTCGACCACCTGTTGTCCGGCGATCGAGGCGTGCAGCGCCTCGACGGTCAGGACCGGTTCATTGCTCATGCGGGGCTGCCCAGGTACGCCGATTGGACGAGCGGGTTCGCCATGATCTTCTCGGGGGTGTCGAACGCGATGATCCTGCCCGCGGACATGACGGCAACCTTTTCGACCAGGTCCATCAGGACCTCAATGTGGTGTTCGACCATCATCACGGTGCACCCCTTGTGGGAGTGAAGGTGACGGATCTGTTCCACCAGCGAGGACACATCGCCCGATCCCACTCCCGCCATCGGTTCGTCGAGTAGCGCGAGCCGCGTGTCTGTGGCGAGCAAGACGGCGATCTCCAACTTGCGTTTGTCGCCGTGAGAGAGGTCCCGAGCGGGCACATCGCTCTTGTGCCCAAGCCCGACGGCGTCCAGTTGCTCCCGTGCCGTGGTGGCAGCGGCGTCGTCACGCCGTGGGAAGTGCCGGAGGGAGTAGTTGCCACCCAGGCTGACCTGGGCGGCAACTGCCACGTTCTCCAGCACACTGAGCCCCGGGAACAGGTTGGATGTCTGAAAGGTGCGCCCCAGTCCCGCCCGCGCTCGTTCGGGGATGGAGGCCCCCGTGATGTCGTGGCCATCCATGCTGACGCGTCCCACCGTGGGCCGCATGATGCCGGAGATCACATTGAAGAGCGTGGTCTTTCCCGCGCCGTTGGGTCCGATGACCCCGATGAGGGACCCGGATTCGATGCGGAGGTCGACGTCCTGAAGGATCGTCGCACCGCCGATCGAGAGC
>JASBTB010000129.1 GCA_030148645.1 Demequina sp.
CTGAGACCCTGGGCGGGGCCTTGCTCTGTGCTCAGGCGCCGCACGTGTGGTGGAGTCAGGGCACGTCCACGAGGGAATCGTCCACCGTGACCGGGCGGCCGTCGCGCGTGTACCGTCCGGCGATCTCGAACTCGCGGCCACCCTCGAATGCGTCCAGGGCTTCCGTGATCCATGCGTCGGCCAGATGCTCCAGGTTGCCCTCCCAGTGCTCGACGTGGTGGGCGAACACGGCCACCAATCGCGGGTACTGGGCTGCAAGTGTGGCGCTCATCGTGCGGCCCCGTCGTGTGAGCCCAGCCAGGCCTCGAACGCGCGGGCACTGTAGCGGGCGGCGTAGTGCCCGTGCCGCGCAGCCTCGCGGGCGTCTCGCACCTCACCGAACATGGCCGCAGCGTCACGATAGTTGGTCGCGGTGTCCGACCAGTCGCGTGCAGATAGGGGCGGGAGTCCACCGAACCGCAGCGCAAGGCGGTCATCGCGGTCATCCATGCCACGAGCCTCTACGGCCCACTCAGGGGCCTTGAAGTTTGCCAGCCACTCAGGCCTTGCGAGTTGATCAGTCATGATGCGTTCCTTCCTGTCATGGGATAGGAACGCTGCCCGCCGGTGAGTAAACACCGAGGTAGATTGGATGAGGTGGAAACTCCCGCCATCTCCACCTTGGCGATGTCTCACGACATCGTGTGCGCCTGGGGCCCCTCCTTCGGGAGGGGCCCCAGGCGCTTTTTCGGCCTGGTAGTCGCGGTGGTGCTGCAGGTGGTGTTCGGTGGCCAGGCTTCACTCTTGCTGGCTCGGACATCGTCACCCGAGCGGCGTTGCTGGTCCTGACCACGTTGCGTGGCGGAGCCTTGGGCTCCGGGGTGGGTCTGTGAAGCCCTGTCCCTGGTGGCGGTTGACATGTTGCCGATCCTGTGGTCCACTAACAAGAGCGATACCCCCCCGGGTATTGGAGAGGAGTAAGGTGACATGCTAGTGAGGGAAACAACCGTCGATCAACTCGCCGCGGCGCGTGCGGACGGCGCACCGATTGTGGACGTGCGCGAGCCCCACGAGTACGTAGCCGGGCACGTCCCGGGGGCACGCCTGATCCCTTTGGGAGAGGTCTCCGCACGATGGCGGGAGGTTCCGCAAGGTGGACCCGTGTATGTGATCTGTGCGAGCGGAAACCGGAGCCGACGCGCCGCCGAGACCCTTACCCGACTCGGCCACGACGCCCGTTCCGTGAGTGGTGGTACTCGCGCATGGAAAGAGGCTGGTCACCCGGTGGTGACCGGTCCACCGCACCAGAGTTGACCGTGACCGGGCACCGGTCGACCGCGACCCAAGCGGTTCGCCCGGCTCGCCCCGGGTCTCGCCGATGGCCACCGCCATCGTCTGCCTCAAGACGTCATCGCCCCGGAAAGCGGTGATGCATGAACACGAGTCGCGGTCCACAATACGCGCTACTCGCGGATTCCGCGGCGGCTTCTTTACTCGTCGATTCGATCGTCAGGAGATCCCATGTGCACACAAGTCAGATGCCACACCTGTGGCAAACCCACGTGGGCGGGATGTGGCCAACACATCGACAAAGCCCTCGCCGATGTCGCTGAGCGCGACCGGTGTCACTGCTAAGCCTTCCTCATCGAAATCTAGCCTTTAGGGAAAGGAGTAACCATGCTTCTCGAACGCATATACGACCACGACCTCGCCCAGGCCAGTTATTTTGTCGGCTGCCAGGCGAACGGCGAAGCGATCGTCGTTGACCCCCGTCGCGACCTGGACGTCTACCTCGATATCGCCGCGAGAAATCAGATGACCATTACTGCGGTGACCGAAACACACATTCATGCCGACTACCTCTCGGGGACGCGCGAACTCGCTGCGCGCACGGGAGCAGCGATCTATGTTTCTGACGAGGGTGGCCCCGACTGGACCTACGGTGCCGCGTTCGATGGTGCCGTACGCATGAAAGACGGGCACACGATGACACTCGGCAACATCACGGTCAAAGCGGTACACACCCCCGGGCACACGCCGGAACATCTCTCGTTCCTGATCACGGATGGTGCTCAAGCCGACTCGCCTGGCTTCATGCTCACGGGCGACTTCGTCTTCGTAGGGGACCTGGGGCGCCCGGACCTTCTGGACGAGGCTGCCGGGGGAGTGGATACCCGCTTCGACGGAGCGCACGACATCTTCGCTAGCCTGCGCGATCGGTTCCTGACTCTGCCCGACTATGTTCAGGTTCTTCCTGCTCACGGGGCAGGTAGCGCCTGTGGGAAGGCACTCGGTGCTGTTGCGTCATCGACCGTCGGATATGAGCGGAAGTTTGCTTGGTGGAGCCACTATGTCACCAATGACGACGAACAGGGCTTTGTGGATGAGTTGCTCAATGGTCAACCGGATGCGCATGCCTACTTTGCCCGCATGAAGATCCAGAATAGGCAAGGTCCGCAAGTCATAGGCGCCATCGACGAGCCTCTTCAGTTCACAACAGACCAGGTCGCTGCGGCACTGCGCGACGACACCGCCATACTGATTGACACTCGCCACAACAGCGAGGTACACCGCGGGACAGTTCCGCGGTCGCTCAACGTGCCCGGTCCCGATAAGGCCGCCAGTTATGGTGCGTGGGTCTACGACCCGGAAAGTGAGACCCGACCCCTCATTCTCCTGGCGGCTGACGCGCAGGCGGCTACGGAAATACGCAACCATCTTCTGCGGGTCGGGATCGACACGGTGGCCGGTTTTGTCACGACACTCGACGGACTCGACCTCGTCACGCCGAAGCTCGTGTCACCCAAAGAACTGGACACCTTCGAGCACCGTCTCCTGCTGGATGTTCGCAACAAGACTGAGTTCGCCGATGGACATATTCCTGGAGCTGAACAACTCAGTGGCGGCCGCATCATGTGGTCCCTGGCATCACTTCCCCGTGAAGGGACCATCGTCACCTACTGCCAGACCGGGGTACGTAACAGTGTCGTGGCGAGCGCCCTTCGTCGCGAAGGCTATGACGTGGCCGAGTTGGAAGGATCGTACGCCAACTGGGTCTCTCAGTCCGGTGCTGTAGCCGCGTGATCTCCGTCGCGACGTGTCGACCGCTGGCGGCGCACTTGTGTGAGCGTGACGCCAGTGTCGACTGCGGTTAGCGTAGAGCCATGGAGACTCGCATTCTCGGCCAGAGCGCCCTGACGGCATCGGTCGTTGGACTCGGCTGCAACAATTTCGGCCGTCTAGGGACGGTGACGCAGACGCAGGAGGCGACCAGCGCCGTGCTGAACGCCGCGCTCGACGCGGGCGTGACGTTCTTTGACACGGCGGACGTCTACGGCGCAACCTGGGGCCTGAGCGAGACGCTGATGGCGCAGGTCCTCAAGTCTCGTAGGAGCGAGGCTGTCGTTGCCACCAAGTTTGGCCACACCACGACCGCGACGCCGCTCGACGAACTCGGGCCGAAGGGCTCGCGCGCCTATATCAGGGCAGCCGTCGACGGGTCGCTTTCGCGTTTGGGTGTCGACGCGATTGACCTGTTTCAGCAACACATGCCCGATCCGAGTGTGCCTATTGAGGAGACTTTGGGGGCGCTCGCGGAGCTGGTGGTCGACGGCAAGATCCGCGCCTACGGGCACTCGCAGTTCTCTGCCGTGCAGGTTCGCGCCGCGGACCTCGCCGCTACGGCACTGGGTGTGCCCGCCTTCGCCACGAGCCAGGACGAACTCAGCCTGGCTGCCAGGGCAGTGGAGGCCGACGGTCGCCTGGCTGTAGCCCACCAGGCTGGCCTGTCCTTCCTCCCGTTCTTCCCGCTGGCCAACGGGCTCTTCACGGGCAAGTTCACGCGCACGGACCGGCCTGCAGGAACCCGCATCGCCGACCTCAAGCCCGAGGTGGCGGACCAGGCCGACTGGGATGCAATGGAGGCCTACCAGGCGTTCTGTGACGCTCGGGGAGTCACGATGCTTGAAGCGACGATGGGTTGGTTTCTGTCCAAGCCGGTGGTGGGCTCGGTCATCGCCGGGGCGACCAAGCCCGAGCAGGTCACTGCGAACGCGGCGGCTGCCTCGGCATGGTCTGCCTCGGCCGACGACATCGCGGCGATTGACGCCCTGTTCCCCGCCGCCTGACCACGACGGGCGCCTGGCACCCTCACGCCCCCCCTCTGTCCCGCTGCGCTGAGGTGGGTCTGGTGTGGGGTGACACTGCCGGCTCACGGGACGTGGGGACGCTTGGCGAGTGGCCGGACAGGTATCGGGTGAGGAGACTCCTCGCGAACTGGCGAAAGGACGCCCGATGAACCTCTCAGACCTCGACTCGGCGTTGCTGGCCGCGCGCCGCGAGCCGCCGAGCGCGGCCACCATCGACGCGGCGGTGATGCTCGCCGCCGACGCCCGCTCAGCCTCGGCCCGCGCTGGCCTGGTGAGCCGCACTGCGCGACGTCTAGGCCCCATCGGCGTGCTCGCCGCCGGCTCCATTGGCTTGGGGGTCCTCACCGCTGCGGCGGTCTATGCGGGTGCCTACACCGGCATTTTCGGCAACCCCTTCACATCCACGGAGGAGTTAGATACCAGCGAATACCTGGACTTCCAGGCTGCCGATTTCCCCGACGCGGTGCGGGCCATCGCCCCCGACTACGTGGTCTACCCGGGCGGGATCGACCCTGCCGACGTCACCGAGGTGGTGATCGCGAACGCCCAGGCAGCGGGCGCCGCTATGGCCCAAGCCACTGCTCTCATTCGCAACTTCGAGGGATACGCGTACTGCTCGTGGGGCAAGACGTGGCTGCAGCAGTACGACGCGGGCGACACGGAAGGCGCCGCCGTGGCGGCCCAGCATCTCAGAAAGTCCGCCCAGTACCCCGCGACGGTTCTGACCGACGGCGGGGGAGTCGTCGACTCGATGCTCGCCCGCGCCGATGCGGCCGACCGTGGCGACCGTGGCGCAGTGCAGGCCGAGGTCGACACCAACTGCGTCGGCTGGGGTAGAGCGGGCCAGCCGTGACCCGCGCGGCCACTCCGGCGGATGACGATTGG
>JASBTB010000151.1 GCA_030148645.1 Demequina sp.
GATCGGGGCGTCGGAGGCCGAATCGACCCCCGCGGCGATTCCGGATTCGATCTGACCCAGCCGAATCTTGTTCGCGATGTAGATGGTGGTCTCGAGACTGGTTCCGCATGCCTGCTGAAGGTCGCACGCGGGAGTGTCGGGAGCCAGGGCGGAACTCAGCACGGCCTCGCGCGTAAGGTTGAAGTCGCGTGGATGCTTGAGCACGGCGCCTCCGGCAACCTCGCCCAGTCGTTGGCCGCCGAGCCCAAACCGGGCGACGAGGCCGTCCAGTGCCGCCGTCAGCATGTCGTGATGGGTCGCCTGCGCATACGGCCCACCCGCCTTGGCGAAGGGAATGCGATTTGCGCCGATGACGACGGCTTCCGGGGACATGTCCACTCCTCGTCGTTGAGAACTACCTATAACTCACGGTAGCAGATACGGCGCGTCACGGGTACTATGGCGTGATGGGCACCGATGGCAGGACCACCCGATGGCGCGAACACCGCCTCACTCGTCGCCGCGAACTCGTGGCGGACGCGCTACGTGCCATTCGCTTCCACGGAGCCGATGTGGGGATGGGCGACATCGCTGCGCAGGCGGGCGTCACCAAGACCGTGTTGTACCGTCATTTCGGCGATCGCGCGGGCCTGTACGCCGCCGTCGTCGATAAGGTGCACGCGAACATTCACGAGGGTCTCACCTCGGCACTCCACCTCACGGACGCCGCCGACATCGGCAGGCTGGCCACCGACATCGCCGACGCCTACCTGGGCCTAGTGGAGCGCGACCCCGAGATCTATCGCTTCGTCCTGGTCCGGCCCGCACCAGGACCCGCCGGGGTGATCGATCCGGCGGGGGCACTGCCCGATGTCATCGGTGCGCACGTGGCTCAGGCCATAGCAGAGCACCTGGATGGCCGCGGCATCGACTCCGCCGTGGCCTCGACGTGGGGTCATGGTCTGGCTGGTTTTGTGCGTGCGGCCGCCGACCACTGGATGGCCTGGGAGCCAGACACCCCCCGTGCCGTGATCGTCGAGCGCATTTCCAGACTCTTCACACCGGCGTTTGTGGGAGCCCTACCGCTGGAGTAGTCCACACCCGCCCACGCCGCGAACGGAGGAACATCCATGACGATGATCGACGAAACCACCGCACTGGAGCGTGCAGAGCACCTCACCACGCTGGGCGCCTCGTTGCGCCGTGCGCTCGATGGCGCTTTTAGTGCCGAACGGGCGGCCGCACGCAATGCTTTCCCGGCGGCGAACATGCTCATGGATCCACAGTTAGACGTAGCCGCCGCACGCCACTGGACCCTGAGCCGGCTCCGGGAGCTGTCTTCAGTGGGATTCGGATCGGCCGGTGTCCCTGACCGCGCGGGGGCCCACGCTGACCCGCTCGCCGCGGTTGTCACCTTCGAGTTGCTCGCGCACGGCGATATGTCGGTGACGATCAAGTCGGGGGTGCAGTTTGGCCTGTTCGGCGGTGCCGTCGCCAACCTGGGCACCGCATGGCATCACGACACGTTCCTGCCCGACATCACCTCAATGGAACTGCTCGGCGGCTTCGCCATGACCGAGGTGGGGCACGGCTCTGATGTCGCCAGCCTGGAGACGGAGATCGAGTACGATCCCGCGACGCACGAATACGTGGTGAATTCGCCGACACCGGGTGCCGTCAAGGCCTACATCGGCAACGCAGCGGTGGACGGCACGATGGCGGCCGTGTTCGGCCAGCTGAAGGTCGATGGGCACGCCCACGGCGTGCACGCGATCCTGGTACCCATCCGAGACGATCAGGGGCGTGACCTTCCGGGCGTGACCACGGGCGACCAAGGACACAAGGGCGGTCTCCTGGGCGTGGACAACGGCACCATCCGCTTCGATCGCGTGCGGGTGCCCCGACGGATGCTGCTCGACCGCTACGGGGGCGTGGATGAGCACGGGACGTACCGTTCGCCCATCTGCGACCCGAACCGCCGATTCTTCACGATGCTCGGCACGCTTGTGCGTGGACGGGTCTGCATTTCGGCGGCAGGCGGTAT
>JASBTB010000016.1 GCA_030148645.1 Demequina sp.
GGCCCGAAGTTCGGTTCCGGCTGGTCCAAGGGCCGCACCGGGATCTCGGTGGACGACGTTCGCAGCGTCTCCTCGAACGTCGTGTGGTGCGGTGCAAGGCCTCCGGAAGGCGTGGACGGGGCCGACGGTTGCAACGGCCCAGACGCGGGAGTCGTGGGTACCTGACCGCTGGGCGGTGTGGGCAACCCGGGCTCCCCTGCCATCGGAAACCCATACTCGCCGTCGGGCCCCGCAGGCGTCCCGTCGCGACTGGCGCCGTCGGTCTCAGCGTGGTCGGGTCGGGGCTGTGAGTTCCTTTCGATGCCGTTGATCGCGGCCTCCGTCAAGCGACGGATCTCTTCGATGCCGCCTAGTCTCGCCTCTTCGCCGTCGGTCGCCTCGGGTTGCGGTGCGGCGCCCTCCTCGGGCTGCACAGTGGCGGCCTCGCGCGCGCGCCGATCCTGATCGGGGGGCGCGGTATGCGAAGAGCCGTGCGGGAAGAGCTCCCCGAACACCTTGGCCCGTGTGGCGGCCGCTTCCGTCTCCCTCCCAGTACTCTCAGTACTCTCCGGGGCGAGTCCCGCCGCGCTGGCCGTTGCATCAGCGCCAAGAGTAGCGTCGGCGCCAGGGTCGGCGTCGGCAACCACTGCCGCACCGGAAGTCGGCGCGTCGTGGGACGAGGGTGCCACGATGGTGTCGAACGCTTGCGGCCAGGTCGTTGGCGCTCCGTCGGCTTCGGCGTGTTCGGACGCACTGGTGGGCGCTGGCGTCCGCTCGATCGTCGCCTCTGGATCGAAGTCAGTGGGAACCTCGACCGACGGCGACGCAGGTGACGCAAGTGACGCAGGTGACGCATCCTGGTCGTCAAACTCGAACCGGGGCGAATAGGGCTCCACAATTGCACGGTCTTCGAGCGGTGCCTCGGCGTCGTGCCGTGGTGCGGGCTGAACCACTGGCACGTCGGCCCGCGACGGCGGCTCGGTTTGAACAACGTCCTCATCCGGGCGCCCCGCATCGAGATTTCTTTGCGCCAGTATCCGCAACTCGGCCGACGCCGTCTGCGCGTCGGCCGCAGCCTTCTCCGCAGCCTCTCGGGCCAATCTCTCCTGTTCGGCGATCCGCTCGGGAGTCATCGCGGGAACCTGACCGGTGGCGATCATCTCCTCCTGCGCCGTCCAACTTTCCATGGGCCGCGCCAGGCGTTCCAGGCGTCGCCGATCCCTACGCGAGAAGCGCTGACCTTCCGTATTCACCGCAGAAATCTCGCTACTCGCGATGCCGTCGCCTTGAGAAGGCGCGGGGTCATGTGGGGCCGCCGCGCGCTGTGCGGCCTTGGCCTCCATGGCGCGGCGTGCACGGCGCGACAGGGGCGCGTCAGGCATCCGATCCTCCGAGATACAGACAGTGCTGAACGATGTACTCCGCCACCGGGTCAGGGACCAAGTAGCGCACTGGCGCTCCGGTCCGCAGTCGGCGCCGAACTTCGGTCGAGGATACCCCCATTTGGGGGGCTTCGACCACCAGGTGCGGTGAGCCAGGTTGAGGCGATTCGTGACCGGGTCGCCCAACTGCGACGAACGTCGCAAGCGTGACCAAGCGGTCAGGTTCGCGCCAATCGGACAGGTGAGCGATCGCGTCGGCTCCCGCGATGAAGAAGAACTCCGCGTCGGGGTAGGTGGCGGCGAGGTCCGTCAACGTGTCCACGGTGTACGTCGTGTCGCCACGGACGATGTCCACGTCAGAGACATCGAGCTGGGGGTCCGCCGCGACGGCAAGTCGGCACATGTCCAGTCGTTGCTGTGGCGTGGCAAGATCTTCTGAAGCCTTGAAGGGTTGCCGCGCAGCGGGTACCACCAGCACCCGGTCGAGGCCCAGCGCGTGTCGGACCTCGCTGGCCACGGCGAGGTGGCCGACGTGGATCGGATCGAACGTCCCTCCCAGGACGCCGATGCGCAAACTACTCACCCTGGTGACGTGTGCCCACACTCCGGAACGCGTACGTGACGAACAGCAGGGACATCAAAACCGTAAACGCGAGCAGGCCAATGGCAGCCGGGGGAATCGACGACTCCGCTTGCGCTTCCTGGACGGCGGCCATGAAGATCATGCTCACAGTGACTCCTTCATACATATCGCGTGGCACCCAGTATTTCACGGAGGCGCCACACGTAGCGAACGACTCGCTAGTGGCGCACGTGCCCGTCGCCGTACACGACCCACGTGGTGGTGGTGAGTTCGGCCAGCCCCATCGGGCCACGTGCGTGGAGCTTTTGGGTGGAGATGCCGATCTCTGCGCCCAGGCCCAACTCGCCGCCGTCCGTGAACCGAGTGGATGCGTTGACCATCACGGCGGCACTGTCGAGGTGGGACACGAAATGCTCCGCAGCGTTGATGTCGTCGGTGACGATCGCCTCCGTGTGTCCCGTCGAATAGCGGCCGATGTGGGCGATCGCGTCGTCGATGTCCGCCACGACCTTGACCGCCAGGTCGAGCGACAGGTACTCCGTCTCCCAGTCCTCCTGCGTCGCCGGGACCACGTGGGCTCCAGCGGGCGCGTAGGCGGCCGATGCGTCGTCGGCGTGGAGCGTCACACCCTCCTGAGCCAACGCCGCGAACACGGCGGGCAGCACGCGACCGGCCGCGTCTTGGTGCACCAGCAGCGTCTCCGCCGCGTTGCACACACCGACCCGGTGGGTCTTCGAGTTCACGGTGATGTTCACCGCGCGCTCCAGCGGGGCGCTCGCGTCGAGGTAGACATGGCAGTTTCCCTCCCCCGTCTCGATCGCGGGCACCGTGGATTCCCGCACGACCGCCTGAATCAGCCCACGCCCACCACGCGGCACCAGCACGTCCACAAGCCCCCGCGCATTCATCAACACCTTGGCGCCCTCGCGCCCGTAGGCGTCGATCGACTGGACGGCGTCGCGGGGCAGCCCCACAGACTCGAGGGCGTCCTGGAGCACCGCCACGATCGCCTCGTTGGACTGCGCCGCCGCGGATCCGCCGCGCAGCACAGCCGCGTTGCCCGACTTGAGGGCGAGCCCGGCCGCGTCGACCGTGACGTTGGGGCGGGCCTCATAGATCATGCCTACCACGCCCATAGGCACGGCCTTTTGGATGAGCCGCAGTCCGTTCGGAAGCGTGGAGCCGCGCTTGATCTCGCCCACCGGGTCCGGCAGAGACGCGAGGAAGCGCAGCGCCTGGGCGATCGTGCCGATGCGCTCCTCGGTGAGCGTGAGCCTGTCCAGCAAGCCAGGATTCATGCCGCCCTCGCGTTCGCGGTCCACATCCTTGGCGTTCGCGGCTCCAATGCGTGCGGCGTCGGCCACCAATGCGTCCGCCATCGCATGCAGGGCCGCGTCCTTGGTGACGCGCGTGGCGGTCGCGAGCACGCGGGAGGCGACCTTGGCGCGCTGGCAGGCCTCAAGGACGGCGGCTTCGACGTCGGCGGATATCGCAGTGTCAGTCATGCCCACCAGTGTAGGCATGCATGCGTGGGCCGGTCGGGGTGGCGGTGGCACCGCCGTGGTTCGCGGAATACTGGGGGCATGACCCTCGAAGCGCTGTACAGCCCGGACTGGGCGTCCCGCCCGGATCCCGCCACAATCGTGCTCCTGCTGCACGGCTACGGCTCCAACGAGCGCGACCTGCCCGGCCTCGCACCCCATCTGGGCGTCGATGCGCCGTGGGCGTCGGTGCGCGCGCCCATCGAAATGGGATACGGCGCGGCGGCATGGTTCCCGCTGGCAGACAGCCCCGAGCGATGGCTGGCGCCCGCACCCATCGAAACGGCCACCTCGACCCTGTGGGAGTGGATGGACGACAACGTCTCGCCCGGGACCCGACTGGTGACCGTGGGGTTCTCGCAAGGCGGCGTGATGGCCACCCAACTGCTCCGCACCCGGCCCGAGCGGATCGCGGACACCGTGATCCTTAGTGGCTTCGTGCTGGGCGTGGACCAGCCCGCCGACGGCCGCTTGGCGCAGGAGCGCCCCGCCGTCTTCTGGGGTCGCGGAACAACCGATGCGGTGGTCCCCGAGCCGCTCGTCACGGCGGCATCGGCATGGCTTGAGGCTCACACGACCCTGACGGAAAAGGTGTACCCGGGACTCGGGCACTCGGTGCACGACCAGGAGTTGGCGGACGTGAAGGCGCACCTCGCGCGCGCGTGACCCCCTTGGCGGTCGCCGTCAGTCGCAAACCAGGGTCCGCACCGCCGCCGGTCACGCCTGCACGGCATCGTTCGCCACCGTCAGTTCGAACCACGACACGCTGGCGTGTGAGCCGAATCGCCGCCGACGACGCCTTGGGCTGGCGTGTCGGCACCCAGATCGGTTCGGACTGTCCGCGGGGGCGGCGACGGGGCCCGTCGTGACTGGGGCCCGCGGCCAACGCCGCGCGGGGGTTGAACGCCGCCTACACCACCACGAGATCGTCGATATGGATGAGTTCGCGCGCGTACGCGTCTCCCAGCAACTCCCGAAGGGCGCCGCTCGACAGACCCTTCATGCGTTCGGCCTCCGCGGCGGAGAACCCCGCGAAGCCGCGTGCCACCACCGTGCCACCGCGCGTCAGGAGCTCGACGGGCTCCCCCGCCTCGAACGCCCCGCGCACCTCGACCACGCCGGCAGCCAGCAACGAGGCCCGCCGCCCACGCACGGCCCGCACGGCCCCGTCGTCGAGTACGAATGCTCCCCGCACCCTGGCCGCGTGGGCAAGCCACTGCAGGCGCGTCGTGTCGCGCTTGCCCGTCACGTGGAAAAGCGTGCCCACTGCATGCCCGGCAAGCGCATCGGCGGCCTGCGCGGCCGACGTCAACACCACGGCCACGCCGGACGTGGTCGCAAGCGAGGCTGCCTCCAACTTGGTGATCATCCCGCCGGTGCCCACCGCCGAACCTCGCCGCGAAATGTCGATCCCTGCCACGTCGTTCGGGTCCGCAACGTCGACGATGCGCTCGGCACCAAGGGTATCGGGCGCGGCCGTATAGAGACCGTCCACGTCGGTAAGCAGCACCAGTGCGTCGGCGTGAGCCACGGTGGCCACCAAAGCGGCCAGACGGTCGTTGTCGCCAAAGCGGATCTCGTCGGTAGCGACGGTGTCGTTCTCGTTCACGATGGGGACGACGCCCAGTTTCAGGAGTCGGTTGAGCGCGCGCTGGGCATTGCCGTAGTGGGTGCGTCGCATCATGTCATCGCTGGTGAGCAGCACCTGTCCCGTGGTGAGTCCATGGCGCGCGAAAGCCGCGGTGTATGTCGCGATCAGGAGGCCCTGGCCCACCGACGCGGCGGCTTGCTGCATCTCCAAGTCTCGTGGCCGCCGAGCAAGCCCCATGGGGCCGATGCCCGCCGCGATCGCGCCCGACGTCACCAAGATGATCTGGCGCCCCGCAAGGCGCTCGGCGGCGAGGACGTCCGCCAGCGCCGTCACCGCGTCGCGAGACAAGTGGCCGTCGGCACCCGTCAGCGACGAGGAACCGATTTTCACCACGACGCGCCTGGCACCAGAGATGACGCCCCGAAGTTCGCCCACGTTTCCTCCGGTCAGTCGTCCGTGGCGGGATCGGTCCAGTGTCCCGCACCCCGCTCGTTCCACAGTTCGTCACGCGCCGCGGACTTCGCATCCATGCGTTCCTTGTGCTCGGCGCGCTTTTGAGCACGCGTGGCGCGCGCGGTGCGCTCCATCTCTTCGACGCGCAGATCGGTGCCACGCCTGCCCAGCAGTTCGGCGCCAGCGGCCATCGTCGGCGCCCAATCGAACACGACGCCAGTGTCGCGGTCGCCGATCACCACCTGGGCGCCGGGAACGGCACCTGCGGCAAACAATTCTGTCTCGACGCCGATGCGTGCCAGACGGTCCGCAAGGTAGCCCACCGCTTCGTCGTTCGCGAAGTTGGTTTGAGCAACCCAACGTTCCGGCTTGGATCCGAGCACCTGGAAATACTCCTCGGCCCCGTCGCGCACCTGCCTGACGGTGAACCCGGTCTCGTTGACGGCGCGGGGGTGCACCACCACGGGCGCCTGGTCCAGCACGGGCGCCTTGGCACGCTCGTGCGCGACCATGTCGGCCAACGCGAAGCCCAGTTCGCGCAGGCCCTCGTGGCTGACGGCACTGACCTCGAAGACGGGAAGGCCCATCGCGTCGAGTTCGTCACGCACCATCGCGGCCAGATCGCGGCCATCCGGGATGTCGATCTTATTGAGCACGATCACCTGGGGACGCTGCGCGAGCGGCACGCCCGCGATGTGGGCGTCGCCCGAGTAGGCGCGCAACTCCTCGGAAATGGCCGCGAGGTCCCTGATCGGGTCGCGCTCCGATTCGAGCGTCGCGGTGTCGAGCACGTGCACCATGACCGAGCACCGCTCGATGTGGCGCAAGAAGTCGTGGCCCAGGCCCTTGCCCGCGGATGCTCCTGGGATCAACCCGGGCACATCGGCCATCGTGAAACGCCCTGCCCCTGTCTCCACCACGCCCAAGTTGGGCACCAGGGTGGTGAACGGGTAGTCGGCGATCTTGGGGCGCACCGCGCTCATGGCCGCGATGAGGGAGGACTTGCCGGAGCTCGGGTACCCCACGAGCGCGACATCGGCGATGGACTTGAGTTCGAGAACGACCGTCGCCTCTGCGCCAGGCTCGCCGAGCAGCGCGAAGCCGGGCGCCTTGCGCTTGTGTGTGGCCAGCGCGGCGTTGCCGAGTCCCCCGCGTCCGCCCTGCGCCACCACGTACTCGGCGCCGTCGCCCACCAGGTCGGCGAGCACCTCGCCCTCGGGGCTCACCACCATGGTGCCGTTGGGCACGGCCAGGCGCAGGTCGTCGGCATTGGCACCGTGGCGCAGGTCGCCCGCGCCTTGGCGGCCGTTGTTCGCTTTGCGATGGGGCGCGTGATGGTAGTCCAGCAGCGTGGTCATCTGCGCGTCGACCACGACGATGACGGAGCCGCCGCGCCCGCCGTTGCCACCATCCGGCCCACCCAGGGGCTTGAACTTCTCGCGGTGCACCGAGGCGACGCCGTGACCTCCGGAGCCAGCGCTCACGTGCAACGTCACGCGGTCAACGAACGTGGCCATGGCTCCTCCTGCGTGTCGACGGTGTGAGAAAAGGCAACAGGGGCGCCACCGACGGTGACGCCCCTGGTAAAGAAGACTTGGATTTAGCTGGCGACCACGTCGATGACCTTGCGGCCGCGACGCTGAGAGAACTCCACCGCGCCCGCTTCAAGAGCGAACAGCGTGTCGTCCTTGCCGCGGCCCACGTTGAGGCCCGGGTGGAAGTGGGTGCCACGCTGCCGGATCAGGATCTCGCCTGCGTTGACGACCTGGCCGCCAAAGCGCTTCACGCCCAAGTACTGTGCGTTCGAATCGCGACCGTTGCGCGAGGAACTCGCGCCCTTTTTGTGTGCCATGGTGTCACTCCTCGCTTACTTGATGCCGGTGACCTTGAGCCGCGTCAGATCCTGACGGTGGCCCTGGCGCTTGCGGTAGCCGGTCTTGTTCTTGAACTTGAGGATGTGGATCTTGGGCCCGCGCTCATCACGCACGACCTCTGCGGTGACCGTCACCTTCGCCAGGTCCTTGGCGGCCGAGGTGACCTTGTCGCCGTCGACCAGCAACAGAGCCGGAAGTTCGACGGACGAACCGGTCTTCGCCTGGAGGCGGTCCACGACGACGACGTCGCCTACGGATACCCTCTCCTGACGACCGCCAGCCTTGACAATCGCGTACACCATGATGACTTCCTCTTGAAGTTCGTTTACTCGCGGCCCAGGTGGGCCAGGGTCCCGCCGCAGCCGCTCCCCGAGGAGGGCGCAGGCAAGGCTGGGCGCTTGCGCGCCGACGAACCACTATACGCGTCCGCCAGCGCCTAGGTCAATCGGAGGTCGGCGCGTCGTCGGTCACCTCGGCCACCACCTCGGCGTCGGCGTCCGCGTGGGCCTGGTGGGCCTTTTCGGCGGCGGCCGCGATAGAGGCCAACGTGGCCTTGACGATCTCCCGCGACTCGTCGCGCTGATCGAGTGTGGGAACATCGGCGACGAGCTTGGGCTCCTCCGACGTGGCCTTGCTACCGTTACCGCGCGGATTGCGCCTGCGAGACTGCTCCGGCTGCTTCTCGCTGACCTCTCCCACGGGCTCACCCTTGACCAGGAACCCGCGACCCTTGCAGTGCTCGCACGTCTCGGAGAACGCCTCGACGAGTCCCTGGCCCACCCGCTTGCGCGTCATCTGCACCAGGCCCAACGAGGTCACTTCGGCCACTTGGTGCTTGGTGCGGTCGCGCGACAAGCACTCCACGAGGCGGCGCAGCACCCGGTCACGGTTGGCCTCCAGCAACATGTCCACAAAGTCGATGACGATAATGCCGCCGATGTCGCGCAGACGCAGTTGGCGCACGATCTCTTCGGCCGCCTCAAGGTTGTTGAGGGTCATCGTCTCCTCAAGGGTGCCGCCCTTGCCGACGAACTTGCCGGTGTTGACGTCGACCACGGTCATGGCCTCGGTACGGTCGATCACAAGCGAGCCGCCGGAGGGCAACCAGACCTTGCGATCCATCCCCTTCGTCAACTGCTCGTCGACGCGGTATTCGGAGAACACGTCGCCGTCGCCCACAAACCTGTGCAGGCGCGGCGACAAGTCGGGAGCGACCTGGCCCACGTACGCGCTGAGCGAGTTCCAGGTGTCCTCACCTTGAATGGTGAGCGACTCGAAGTCCTCGTTGAAGATGTCGCGCACCACACGGATGGCCATGTCTGGCTCACCGCGCAACAACTGCGGGGCCTTGCCGCCCTTGGCCTCGGCCTCGATCGACTCCCACTGACGCTTGAGTCGCTCAACGTCGGCGCGCAACTCCTCCTCTGAGGCGCCCTCGGCGGCCGTGCGCACAATCACGCCAGCGTCAGCGGGTATGACCTCTCGTAGAAGCCTTTTGAGACGGTTGCGCTCGGTGTCGGGAAGTTTGCGGCTGATGCCGGTCACTCCACCGGCGGGCACGTACACCAGGAATCGTCCGGCGAGCGAGATCTGCGACGTGACGCGAGCGCCCTTGTGGCCGATCGGATCCTTGGTGACCTGCACCATGACCGTGTCGCCGGGCTTCAGGGCGAGTTCGATGCGCTTGGGCTTGCCATCGAGTCCGGCGGCGTCCCAATTGACCTCGCCCGCGTAGAGCACGGCGTTGCGCCCGCGGCCCACGTCCACGAACGCGGCCTCCATGCCGGGAAGCACGTTCTGTACGCGGCCCAGGTACACGTTGCCGGCCATGGACGCCTCGGCCTGGTGGCTCACATAGTGCTCCACCAAGACGTCGTCCTCGAGCACCGCGATCTGCACGCGGCCATCCCTCTCGCGCACCACCATGTCGCGCTTGACGGACTCGCGCCTGGCCAGAAATTCCGCCTCCGAGATCACCGGACGGCGGCGTTGGCCGTCGCGCGAATCACGCCGACGCTGGCGCTTAGCCTGGAGTCGAGTCGAGCCCTGAAGTTGGTCGTCGTTGTTGGCGCTCGAGGAAGAGGAGGACGTGGAGGTGCGCGTTGCGCGGCTACGGCGGCGGCGTCGTCGTGAGGTGCCCGAACCGTCGCCATCGTCCGATGCGGCCTCGTCGCCTGAGCCCGAGTCACTCGGGTTTGAGTCGTCCGATCCACCGTCGTCGTTGGTCGCCGAATCGTCGTCGGCGTCGTCGCCCTGCCCGTCGGTACGTTTCTTGCCACGCCCGCGACCACCGCGACGGCGCCGCCGTTTGGCGGCCGCTGCATCGTCCCCCTCGCCGTCGGAGTCCGCGGCCGGTTCGGGCCCCTGGTTGCCCAAAACCTGGGCGTTGGCGTCCTGGTCCTTCGGCTGTTCGCTGTCCGCCGACGTGGCGGGTGCCTTCTTGGCACGGGTGCGCGTGGGCTTGGTCTGGCTGGCGTCGGCCGGGGTGGCGGCCGCAGAGCCTGCCGTCGAGTCGATGTCGCTCGTCGGCTTGTCCTTCGTGACGTGGGGCGTCGACCTCGCCGCCCGGTTCGGTCGGTCTGCGGCCGACGGCGGTCCGGCTGGCGCGGAGGCCCGGCGGGGGGCGCGCTTTGCTGGGGTTTCCGGCGCTGGCTGGGGAGCCTGGAAAACGACGGCATTGGTGGGGGTGGTGTTGTCCTCGCTCACAGCGGGTGCCTCACAGCGTCAAGGCCGACCACACCCGGCCCCGGCGTCTTCGTCGGTCGCCACTCTGGGTGACGGAAGTCTCATGGTCGCGGCGGACCATTCCGGTGCGGCGCCTGGCGGATCTCTCCGCTGGCAGCCAAGGCCGGTGTGTCTGTCGCGTGGTGGGCACTCCGTGTGGTGAAGCGCTGACCTGTCGCCATTGTGGCATACGCCGCACCATTCGTGGCCCTTATGGTGGCGAGCCGACGAAAGTGGGCGTCGCAGCGCGGGGCACGCGGGCCCCCTGGGACTCTCCGAAGTCAGGGATCGAAGTCCCCGATCCGGTGGGGACTTGGGGTCCATCCTGGTAAGATAGCCTTCTGTCTAGGTTGTGCGTGTACGTCTAGGAAGGACATGCGATGGAAGCGCTAGAACTTGCGCGATGGCAGTTCGGTATCACCACCGTCTATCACTTCATCCTCGTGCCACTGACCATCGGGCTGTCGATCCTCGTGGCGATCATGCAGACCGCGTGGGTGCGTACGGGCAAGCAAAAATGGCTCCGCCTCACCAAGTTCTTCGGAAAACTGCTACTGATCAATTTCGCACTCGGTGTCGCCACCGGCATCGTGCAGGAGTTCCAGTTCGGCATGAACTGGTCGGAGTACTCCCGCTATGTCGGCGACGTTTTCGGAGCGCCGCTCGCGATGGAGGCGCTCGTGGCGTTCTTCCTCGAGTCGACGTTCCTCGGCGTGTGGATCTTCGGCTGGGACCGACTGTCCAAGAAGGTCCATCTTGCCAGTGTGTGGCTGTTCGCCGTCGGCACCAACATCTCCGCCTATTTCATCCTCGCGGCCAACTCCTGGATGCAGCACCCTGTGGGAGCCGAGTTCAACCCCGAGACCGGGCGCGCCGAGATGACCGACATCTGGGCAGTCCTCACGAACTCCACGGCGCTCGTGGCGTTCCCGCACGTCATAGCCGCAGCGTTCCTGGTGGCCGGATCCTTTGTGGCTGGCGTCGCGGGCTTCTGGTTGGTCAAGAAGACCAGGGCCAACCACGGCGATACCGATCTGCCGATGTACCGCACGGCATTGCGCTTTGGCGCCGTGACCATGATCGTCGCTGGCCTCGCCGTGGTCTACACCGGCGACTTGCAAGCCAAGTTGATGTTCGAGCAGCAGCCCATCAAGATGGCCGCCGCCGAAGGACTTGTGGACACGGAGACCGGTGCGCCGTTCTCGTTGTTTGCCGTGGGAGACCTCAACAACGACCCCGCCTCCGTGCGCCACCTCCTGGCGGTGCCTGGACTGACGTCGTATCTGGCCCGGGGCGACTTCGGCGCAGAGGTCAAGGGCCTCAATCAACTCCAGGAGGAATACGCCGCGAAGTACGACCCCGACGCGCAGTACCGACCCAATCTGGCCGTGACGTACTGGTCGTTTCGCCTCATGATCGGGCTCGCCGTGTTCTCGGCGGCCACCGCGCTCGCGGCTTTGTGGCTCACTCGCCGGGGCGCCTACACCGACAAGAAGTGGTTTTCCCGGCTCGCTGTGTGGTCCATCCCCGCACCGTTCCTGGCGTCCTCGTTCGGCTGGATCTTCACCGAGATGGGGCGTCAGCCATTCGTGGTGGCGCCCAACCCCACCGGGTCTGACATGGTCTACATGCTCACCCAATACGGTGTGTCCAAGGCCGCCTCGCCGTGGGAGGTGGGCATCTCGATGGCGGTGTTCACCCTCATCTACGCCATTCTCGGCGTCTTCTGGTACCGCCTCATCGTCCGCTACGCCCAAGAGGGCGCACCCGTGATCGAACAGCCCGCACTCGACGACGACGACGCCGCCGACCGACCGCTGTCGTTTGCGTACTAGGCCGGAGGAAACACACTCATGAATCTCGCAGATGTCTGGTTCGTCCTGATCGCCGTCCTGTGGACCGGCTACCTGGTCCTCGAGGGCTTCGACTTCGGTGTGGGCATGCTGATGCCGATCGTCGGCAAGACGTCGAAGGGCAAGCGCGTGCTGATCAACACGATCGGCCCGGTGTGGGACGGCAACGAGGTGTGGCTGATCACCGCGGGGGGCGCTACCTTCGCCGCCTTCCCCGAGTGGTACGCCACCTTGTTCTCGGGCTTCTACCTGCCGCTGCTGGTGATCCTGCTGGCACTCATCGTGCGGGCCGTCGCGATCGAGTATCGCTCGAAGATCAACGACGAAAACTGGCGCGATCGCTGGAACTTGGCCATCGTCATCTCGTCATGGGTGCCGTCCATCCTGTGGGGTGTGGCCTTCGCCAACATCGTGCGCGGCGTGCCGATCGATGAAACAGCAACCTACACGGGCGGCTTCTTCAACCTTTTCAACCCCTTCGCCCTGCTGGGCGGCCTGGCGACACTGGCGATCTTCTTCAGCCACGGCGCGATCTTCCTGTCGCTCAAGACGTCGGGCACGGTCCTGGATCGCGCCAAGCCCGTCGCCAGGAACGCCTCCATCGCGGCCGTCGTGATCGGTGCACTCTGGGCGCTGTGGCTCCAACTGGCCTACTCGGAGAACGCGTGGACGTGGGGCGCTCTCCTGATCGCCGCAGGGGGCCTGCTCGGCGCCGCGTGGTTCAGCCGCGTCGACAGGTTTGGCCTGGCATTCACGTTCAACGCGGCGGCCATCGTCGGCGTCGTCGTCCTGATATTCGGATCGCTCTACCCCGACGTCATGCCGTCGACGACCGACGCCGCCTTCAGCCTCACGGTCGACAACGCGCGCTCCTCACAAACCACGCTCGTGGTGATGACCTGGGTGGCGGCCATCATGACCCCCGTCGTGCTCGCCTACCAGGCGTGGACCTACTGGGTGTTCAGGCGGCGACTGTCCGAGGACCACATGCCGGAGCACAACGAGTTGACGTTCCGTAAGAACTAGGGACTCCATGCGACCCATCGACCCGCGCCTGCTTGCGCGGATCGGACCGGCCCGGCGGTACGTGATCGTGACGGCGGCGCTTGGTTTTCTGACAGCGCTCACCATCCTGTTTCAGGCCCTCGTGGTGTCGCGGATGCTGGCCCCGGTGCTAGCCCCTTCGCCGCTGACACAGGATGGACTCGGCCCCGTGGGCACGCTGGTGCCCCTGGGGGCGCGCACTCTCGCCCAAGGCCTGCCGTGGCTTGCGGTCGTGGTGGTGGCGCGCGTGCTGGTCGTGTGGGTTCAGGAGCGCCTGGCACACCGGGCGGGCACCCGCGTGGTCTCACAGTTGCGCGAAGCCGTCGTGGGGCATGCCACGTCGATGGGGCCGCGCTGGCTAGCCTCCGGCAAGGGTGCCGACGTCGTGACCACCGTGACGCGGGGACTCGACGGGCTTGTGCCCTACTTTGTGCGCTACCTGCCGCAGTTGATGCTCGCCTCCACGGTCACACCCCTCATGCTGGTGGTGGTGCTGGGACTGGACTCACTGTCGGCGCTCATCGTGGCGCTCACCGTGCCGCTCGTGCCGCTCTTCATGATCTTGGTGGGGCTCATGACGCGCGATCGCTCCCGCAGCCATCTCGAGGCGATGGAGCGGCTCGGGGCAAGCACCCTAGATTTGATTGCCGGGGTGCCGACGCTGCGTGCGCTCGGTCGTGAACGCGGCCCGTCGGCGCGCGTACGCGAACTTGGGACCGCCTCGAAGAAGGCGACCATGAGCTCGCTGCGCGTCGCATTCCTATCAGGTTTCGTCCTGGAAGTCCTGACCACACTCTCGGTCGCAATCGTCGCCGTCACCCTCGGTTTCCGCCTGCTAGACGGCAACGTGTCGATCGAGACCGCGTTGGCCGTGCTCATCCTCGCCCCTGAGGTCTACCTTCCCCTGCGCAACGTCGGCACCCACTTCCACGCCTCCGCCGACGGCATGGCCGCAGCCGACGCAGCCTTCTCGTTCCTGGAGCAACCGACGCCCGTCGTGGGCACACCGGGAGGCACTACCGCCGACTTCGCTGGCGCGACCCTGCGCCTGACCGACGTAGGTGTGGCCACGCCCGACGGGGCGCGTCACGCTCCCGGGGCTCTGAACGTCTGCGCACGGCCGGGCGAACTCACCGTGCTGCGCGGCCCCAACGGCGAGGGCAAGTCCACTGCGTTGTTGGCGCTTGCGGGGTTGCTCGCCCCGGACGAGGGCTCCGTCACCGCGACCACCGTCGACCACGAGATCGACCTGGCCGACGCCGACGCCGAGACCTGGACGAGCCAATGCGCATGGGTGTGCCAACGACCGGAACTCGGCCCCGATGGCCGCGCAATGAGCCTCGGTCAAAGGCAACTGAGGGCCTACGAGCGCGCGTTCGCCTCCGGGCGGCCTGTGCTGCTGTTCGACGAGCCCACCGCGCATCTGGATGGCCAGGCCAGGTCTCAGCTGGTGAGTCGCATCGTGTCGCTGGCACGTGCGGGAGCCACCGTCGTGGCGGCCACCCACGACCCCGTGCTCATCGCCGCGGCCGATGCCGTGGTCGAGGTCCGCGCCGCGGCCTTCGGGAGCGCGTCGTGACGTACCCAACGCCAGGGACACCCCCGCCTCGACTGGATTGGCGCACCTTGCTGCGCGATGCGCAGGTGCGCCCCGCCCGCGTCCTCCTGTCGGTCGCAGCCGGAACCTTGGCGCTCGGTGCGGCTGTAGGTCTGGCCGCCGTCGCGGCGTGGATGATCGCCAAGGCCGCTGGCATGCCCTCGCCCGCCGAACTGGGCCTCGCGGCCGTCACGGTACGGTTCTTCGGCATTGCCCGCGGCCTGTTCCGCTACCTTGAGCGCTTGGTCAGCCACGAGACCGCGCTCAGCGGGGTCGTGGCGCTGCGTACCCGTGCGTACGAGGCGGTGGCGAGCACGGGAGCGTCCCGTGTCCTCGGACTGCGACGCGGAGACATCGTGGCACGCATGGGCGGTGACATCGACGCCATGGGCGACGCCGTGGTGCGTTCGCTCATCCCGTTGGGTGTGGCGGGCACCGTCAGCATCATCTCCATCGCGATCACCGGCGCCTATCTGCCGGTCGCCGGTGTCACGCTCGCCGCCACCCTGGTGGCCGCGGCCGCAGTGTCCGGTGTCATGACGTGGCGATCCGCGCGGACGGCGGCCCTGGCGGGCACGGCCGCCGCCGCACGCGTGTCGACCGCGACTCTCGAGGCGATCGACGGCGCCGCCGAGCACCGGGTGTGGGGAACCTCCGAGGCCGCCGCCGAGGAGTTGCGCGCAGCCGATCGCGATGCGGAACGGGCAGCCGAGTTGGCGGCACGACCAGCGGCATGGGCCGCTGCGGTCCTTCAGGCGGCCCAGGGCGCCGCCCTCGTCCTTGCGCTGTGGCTCGCCGTCTCGGCTGCTGGCAGCGCCGGTCTACCGCCGACCGGTGCGGCCGTTGTGGCGCTGTTGCCGTTGGCCGCCTTCGAGGCCGTCAACGCCGTCCCGGCTGCCGTCCAGCAAGCATTCCGGTCCGCCGCGGCGGCTCGCCGTGTCCAGGCAATGGGTGCAGGCCCCGACACGGGTGGCGTGGTCGCACACGCCGGAGGCGACGACGTTACCCGACCCGTAGCCTCCGGCGCGCCTCCGCCCACGGGCATGTCCTTGCGGCTTGAGGGACTCAGTGCGGGATGGCCTGGCATGCGCCCCACCACCCCCGTGACCGCCACCATCGAACCCGGCGGCGCCCTCGGCATCGTCGGCCGCTCTGGCATCGGCAAGACCACCTTGTTGCTGACGATGGCTGGTGCGCTTGCCCCGGTACGGGGCCGGGCTGTCCTGGGTGAGGCACCTGTCGGGACGGACACGATCGGCCGCACCATCGCCATGACACCTGAAGATGCGCACCTGTTTGGTACCACGGTGCTGGAGAACCTGCGGGTCGCCAACGGAACGGTTACGCAAGACCAGGCCCGTGCAGCCCTTGAGGCCGTGCGACTCGGCCAGTGGCTCGAGTCCTTGCCCGCGGGTCTTGAGACGCACATCGGGTCCGGAGGCAACACGGTCTCGGGAGGCGAACGCCGACGGTTGTTGCTGGCCCGCGCGTTGCTGTGCGCCGCACCGATCCACCTCATCGACGAGCCCGCAGAACACCTGGACGCCGACGGCATAGACGCCCTTCGGGCGCTCGTGTCCGCCATGCGCAGCCAAGGCAGGTCCGTGGTGATCGTGACCCACGATCTGGGAATCCTCGACGTGGTGGATAGGGTGGTGAGCCTCGATGGCAGTTAGCCCGCTCGGTGGAGAGGATCGCCCCATGTCGGACGCCGTGACCGACGCAATTCTTGCGCTCAATCGCCAACTCGACCTGCCGTCCGTCCTCAACAAGATGCTCGAGGCCGCGATGAAGACCACCGGGGCGCCGCTGGCCGCGATCAACGTGCTCGACGACCAAGGCGTCTCGATCGAGTTCCACTATCTGGGCATCGACACCTCCATCTGGCAGATGATCGGCAGAGCGCCCAGCAGCGTCGGCACGCTTGCGGAGATTCCCTTCGAGGGCACGCTCGTGATCGACGAGATCACCGAGCACCCGGCGTTTCGCGGACTCCCCAAGGGTCACCCGCCGCTTGGATCCTTTCTGGGATGTGCGCTGCGTGCCCGTGGATCGGTGTTCGGGTACCTGTACCTGGCCTCGAAACAGGGCGGTTTCACTGCCCGGGACGAGGCCACTGTGTCGGCACTGGCGTCGGCCGCTTCCATCGCGATCGACAATGCACAATTGTTCGAGGAATCGCTCGAACGGGAGAATTGGTTGGCCGCGTCGCAGGCCATCACCACCGCCCTGTTGGCCAACCCGGGCGACGAAACCGCGATCGCCCGCATCGTCGCCTCGGCAAAGGACCTGTCGGGCGCGGCGGCAGCCGCCCTCGTGCTGCCCGGCATGGACGACGAGTGGGTGATGGAGTTCACTCACGGCGACAAGGCCGACGAACTCCTCGGTTTGATCCTGCCGTCGGACGGTTTCGCGATGTCGGTGATCCGGGCGGGTCAGGGCACGATCGCACAGGAGCCCCCCGGACCGACGATTCTGGACCCTGTGCGAGGCTTTGGGCCCACCCTGTATGCGCCACTCCTGGCGGGCGCCCGTACTCTTGGCCTGCTCATGTTGTGGCGGAACAAGAACCACAGCACGTTCGACGATCACGATCTGGCCACCGCTCAGCGTTTCTCCAACCAGGCGGCGCTTGCCTTGCAGTTCGCCGAACTTGCCCACGTGCGCAACGTGTCCAACCTCTTGGAAGAACGCGAACGCATCGCCGACGATCTCCACGACTTCGTGTCGCAGGAACTGTTCGCGACGGCCATGCAACTCGAATCGCTGACCGAGGACGTCCCCCCCGAGGCGCGCGAGCGCCTCGAATCCGTCCTGGACCACGTCAAGCGCGCGCAGCGCGAGGTGCGCGGAGTGATGAGTCAGTTGCAGGGCGACCGCACGTCGGAGCCGCTGGCGGAGAGGGTGCGACGCGAACTCATCCTGGCTCAAGATTCGCTGGGGCTTGTCCCGTTCCTCACGGTGGACGACTGGGGTGCGGCCTCTCGCGCCGTGGACAGCGATCCGACACTGTCAGACGACATCATCGCCGTGATTCGTGAACTGCTGTCGAACACGGCACGCCACGCCCACGCCACGTCGTGTTCGGTCGCCATCTCCGCCAAGGATGAGGGGTTGAGCGTCATCATCGAGGACGACGGCGTGGGGCCATCGGGCGCCTTGTCGCGGCATTCGGGCACGTCCAACCTGGCCAACAGGGCGTTGCGACGTCGGGGCAGTTTCTCCCTCGATGCGATACACGCGGGCGCCGACAGGCCCGGCACGAGGGCGTCGTGGAACGTGGCCACCGAGTAGGCGCCGCGAACGGAGTCCTTAGCCGCGAAACGACGCGGCGTGTCGCCGCGTCGCCCAGGCAACCACCTGGGTGCGGCGCTGGAGGCCCATCTTCGACAGCACCGCCGTCACATGGTTCTTGACGGTTTTCTCGGCGATGCCGAGCTCGTCGCCAATCTCACGGTTCGCCAGACCCTGCCCCACCAGTTCGACCACGCGGCGCTCCATAGGCGTCAGACGCCCCAGCACCTCGTCATCGCGTACCCGGATGTGCTGGCCGTGCTCCTTGCCGGTGGCTGCCAGCCGCACCGACTCCACGACTTGCTGCGAGCCAGCGGTCTTGGGCAGGAACATGTCGGCACCCGCGGTGCGGGCGGCGCTACGCGCCTCGTCGTCGTCGTAAGACGTCAGCACGATGATGTGACAGTCAGGCAGGGTGCGCCGCACGTGTGCGATCAACTCGAGACCCGTACCGTCGGGAAGACGCAGATCCGACAGGACCACGTCGGGACGTACCGCGTCGGCGCGGCGCACCGCCTGTGCGACCGTTCCGGCCTCCGCAACAACCTCGATACCGTCTGCGCGATCGAGGATGTCACAGATGCCACGGCGGACAACCTCATGGTCGTCCAAGACCAGAACCCTGACATTGCTCATGCACACAGGCTAACCCGAGGTCCCACGCTTGTGTGGGCTGAAGGTCCCGGGTCCTATGGAGGCGCGTGCGGACCAGCTCCGATGGTCCTGGCCTTTCGCTAGGTCCGACGTCCGGGGAGTCCTAGTCCCGGGAGAGCGTCCAGGCGACACTGCGCTGGCAGCGCGGGCACCAGTGGGTAGACCGGCCGCCGATGCGGTCGTGCGCGAGGGGAGCGCCACAACGATGACATGGCTTCCCGGCACGTCCGTACGCGGCCAGATTCCGCGAAAAGTAGCCCGACTGGCCGTTGACGTCGACGTACAGGCCGTCGAAACTGGTGCCGCCGCGTGCCAGCGCCTTCGCCATCACGTCCCGCACCGCAGCCAAGACGTTGCGGGCCTGCGCCGCAGAGATCGTCTGTGCTGGCCGCCGCGGATGGATACGCGCCGCCCACAACGCCTCGTCGGCATAGATGTTGCCGATGCCGCTGACCACAGTCTGATCGAGGAGCACGTGCTTGATGCAGCGTGACCCGCGTCGCAGTCCAGCGATGACGCGCGCGTCGTCGAGCGCCGGGTCGAGCGCATCCCGGGCGATGTGCGCCACCGTGCGGGGAAGGGTGGGCAGGGTACTTCCGTGACCCCCGGCGAAACCGTCGCTCGTGGGCTGCATCGGCTCCGTCAACACGTATCCGAACGTGCGTTGGTCCACAAAGTCGAGCACACGGCCGCCACCGGGCGCGTCGAGATGCAGTCGCACCCGACAATGGGGATGCGGTTCAGGAGGCTCGCCGTCGAACACGCGGAATTGTCCGGACATACCCAGGTGTGCGCTGAGCGCCCGCGTGGGCGGGACCACCACCCCGCCGTGCCTCGCCCCCTCCGCCGTCTTTAGCACGAGCGGAAACCATAGGAACTTGCCGCGCCTGGCGACTGCGCCGAGCACCATGCCGAGGACGTTTGCGGAAAACTCACCCTGGCCTCCTGCTTGCAGGCGTACGCATGAGGCACGAAGGACCTCGACGTCTGTCACGGTCGATCCCACGACCAGGGGCGCAAGGCCCGATCGGACAGTCTCGACCTCGGGCAGCTCCGGCACTAGCGGGAGTTTCCCCGCTATTTGACTGATCGTTGTGTTTCCCGTGTCGGTACTGGGCTTTTGGTGTTTGATGGTGTATTACCTAGATATGGCATCGATCGTGGGGAAGAAGCAGGGCGGGCAGACCTACTACTACCTGG
>JASBTB010000021.1 GCA_030148645.1 Demequina sp.
GTGGCGCTCGGATTCGTGGAGCGGGGCGAGATCTCCGGCGAACAGTTGGACGCGCTACTCGACGTCACGACGATGACGGGCGACAAGTAGCACCACCTGGGTGGAACAGAAGGCTCCGCTGCTCGGTTGACCTCCTCAGGAGGTGAGTCATGCCACGCACTCGCATACTGATCCTTGGTGGCGGCTACGTCGGCCTGTACACCGCGCTCACGCTGCGGCGCACGGCTGGCAAACACGTCGACATCACCGTCCTGGACCGCCGCGCCTACATGACGTATCAACCGTTCCTTCCCGAGGCGGCGGCGGGGTCCATCGAGCCACGCCATGCCGTGGTGCCACTACGCAAGGAACTGAGCGGGGTCAGGGTGATCCAGGGCAAGGTGTCGCGGATTCGTCATGCCGACCGCACCATCGATGCCACCACCGACTTTGGAGACGAACTCCATCTTGAGTACGACGAGGTGATCCTCGCGCTGGGCTCGGTGGCACGCACGCTACCCATTCCCGGCCTCAAGGAATTCGCGATCGGCTTCAAGTATGTCGAGGAGGCCATCAACCTGCGCAACCGGGTGCTGGGGCGCATCGCCCGGGCGGCCAGCACCGACAACCCACGGTTACGCAAGCGACTCCTGACGTTCGTGTTCGTCGGCGGCGGTTTCGCCGGTATCGAGGCCTTCGGGGAGACCGAGGACATGGCCAAGGCGGCGTTGCGCTACTACCCGGAAATCGATCCCGCGGAACTGCGGTTCGTGATGGTCGAAGCGATGGGCCACATCCTTCCCGAGATGGGTCCTGACATGGGCGAGTACACGGCCACACAGATGCGGGCGCGCGGCACCGAGGTGCTCATGGGCACCAAACTCGAGTCCTGTGTCGAGGGCTACGTCGAACTGTCGAACGGCGACTCCTTCGAGGCCGACACCGTGGTGTGGACGGCTGGCGTCAAGCCGTCGCCAGTCTTGAACCACTCCGACCTGCCGCTGGGCCCCAAGGGTCACGTGATCTGCTCGCCGACGCTTGAGGTGACCACCCCGGACGGCGAAGTCGTCCCCGGGGCGTGGGCGGCTGGCGACTGCGCTCAGGTGCCCGATCTCGCAAAGCCGCAGCCCGCGTATTGCGCACCGACCGCCCAGCATGCCGTGCGCCAGGCCCGCCATATGGGCCGCAACCTGACCCGACACCTGCGGGGACGGCCTCTCAAGGAGTACAGCCACAAGCCCATCGGTCTTGTCGCGTCGCTCGGGCTCAACAAGGGTGTCGCCGACGTGTTCGGAGTGAAGGTGCGAGGCTGGCCCGCGTGGTTCATGCATCGCACCTACCACCTCATGCAGATTCCGACCTTCAACCGCAAGACCCGCGTCGCGCTGGACTGGACGGCCGCCGCGTTCTTCCGCAGGGACCTCGTGTCGATGGGCAGGTTGCACGACCCGCGGCGCGCGTTCGTCGAGGCCGCAGACTCCTGAGGTTCGCTAAGCCGACGCGATCGTGGCCTTGGGGGCTCGGCCCACACAGCAGTCGGTGGGGCACACATCCTGCCATGGACCCAAATCGGTGAGGGCCGCGCGGGCGAGCGACTGAGCGCCGTCGGCGACGTGACGCTCCTGGACCAGGTCGATGAGCCCCGCCACAAAGCGCGGATCCACTCCCACGGTCGGCACCCGTACGGCCGGGAGGCCGCGACCCGCGCACGTGTCCAACGCCTCGTTGTCCAGGTCCCACGCGACCTCCATGTGGTCGCTCACAAACCCGAGCGGTGAAATCACCAAGCCGCTCACGTCGGAGGGCAACGCCGCAATCGCACGATTGATGTCCGGTTCGAGCCACGGCACACGCGGGTCCCCGGAACGCGACTGGTACACCAGCGACCATTCCACCCCGGGAAACTCGTCGGCCACCGCATCCATTACGAGCGCCGCGACGGCACGCTGCTGTGCGCCATACCAACCGCCGCCGGCGTTCCACTCCTGTCCGCCCCCGGTGGGCACAGGGCTCCCGTCGGGCAGCACCTCGCGGGGACCCGACGCGTCGGCCGCGGCCGACGGAATCGAGTGGGTGGCGAACATGACGTGGGGCCTCGTGGCGTTACCGTCGGCGGCAAGCGTGCGTAGCCCACCCCGCACGGCGTCGACGTTGGGCTGCACAAAGCCGGGATGGTCGAAGTACTGGCGCACCTTGTCCAGCACCAATTCGCCCGCGAGCCCCGCCTCGGTCAGCGCCGACGCAAGGTCCTCGCGGTACGCGCGGCAACCCGAATAGCTCGAAAACGCGGTGGTGACCAGCACGAGCACCCGGCGGTGACCGTCGGCGTGGAGTTCCTTCAGCGCATCGGCGAAGTGCGGCGCCCAGAAGCGATTGCCCCAGTAGACCGGCAACGCCAGAGCGCGCTGAGCGATCTCCGCCTCAAGCGCTGCCTTGAGACGGCGGTTCTGCTCGTTGATGGGGCTGATACCCCCAAAGTGCCGGTAGTGCTGTGCGACCTCTTCGAGGCGCTCGTCGGGCACCCCCCGACCGCGCGTCACGTTGCGCAGGTACGGGATCACGTCGTCCTGACCCTCGGGGCCACCGAATCCGGCCAACAGAATGCAGTCATAGGTGGCGGGCGGGACGGTACGCGAGGACGCAGCCAGCACCGGCTTCTCATCGCTCATGCAGCCAGCACCTCCACCGCCTCCGCCGTGGTGACGCGCCGGCCGGTGTAGAACGGCAGTTCGTGGCGCACGTGCAGCCGGGCCTGCGTGTAGCGCAAGTCGCGCATCATGTCCACGAGGTCGGTCACGTCGTCCGCCTCCATGGGCAGCAGCCACTCGTAGTCGCCGAGCGCGAACGCCGCGACCGTGTTGGCCACGACGCCCGTGAACTTGGCGCCCGCCACACCGTGCTCGCGCAGCATCTGGGAACGCTCCTCCTCCGGTAGCAGGTACCACTCGTAGGATCGCACGAACGGATAGACGGTGAGCCAATCGCGGGCACGCTCGCCACGCAGAAAACCGGGCACATGTGCACGATTGAACTCCGCGGCCCGGTGGACGCCCGCCGCGGACCACGTCAGCGTGGTGTCGGCCAGCAGTGTGGTGGCGCGCAGTTCGCGCAACGCCAACTGCAGATCCTCCAACCGCGGGCCGTGGAGCCACAGCATGATGGCGCCGTCGGCGCGCATGCCGGACACGTCGTACAGGCCGCGCAGGGTGACGTCCTGATTCGTCAGGTCCGCGACGGCAGCGTCGGTTTGTTCGACGATTTCCGCCAACTCTTCGTCGGGTGCGTCAAGGAAACCGTCAAGGACGGAGAACAGGGTGAAGCCCTCGGGCTGATCAGTCATGGGAACAGTCTGTCCCCGCACGGGCGTCAAGAGAAATCGGCGGCGGCGACAATTGCGGCCAGCCCGCTCAGCCCGGCGGCCGAGCCGACCAGGTGAAGGCCAGGCAACGGCTGCGTATCCGCGACGGCTACGGGACTCGCATCCGGCCACTCGACCTGCGCTATTCCCACGACCTGCTCCTCACGCAGTCCCACGCCCAGCAGCCGTGACGCGTCCGCGACGGCATGCCGGTGCACCTGCTCGCCGGGCGTCACGGCGTAGGACAGCCGCAGCACGTGGCGCCCCGCCGGTAGCGACGAAGCGAGCCATGACCACTTGGCGGTGGCGTGCGTCAACGCCTTCGCACGGGTCACGCCAGGGCGCACAAGCACCCCGGTGCCGCGCGGTGCCGCATCCAACTCCGGCGCATCCACCACCACCACCACGATGGCCACACGGCGCGCCTCGTCCGTGGGCGCATCCATGAGCGCCGCCGCACGGTGACGCGGAACGGCCACCACCACCGCGTCGGCGTCGATCTGGCCCGCGCTCGTCTCAAGCCGCCACCGCCCGCCACCGGCATGAAGGCCGACAACCTCGACGCCGGTGCGCAACACGGCGCCCCGCTGAACCGCCTGCGCGGCGACTGCCGTCGCGAGGCCCGCGACCCCGCCGACGAGCCCCCGCACCGCCGCCCCGGGCGCGCCGAGCGAGCGCCGCGACCTGGCGGCCCGCATCAACCCTCCCCGTACCCGCACGTCGGCCGCAAGCGCGGGCGCGATGGCGTTCAGCGGCAGGTCCTCCAGCGGCCGCGAATACACTCCCGACATGACCGGTGCCAACAGCCGCTCGGTTGCCCGCCGTCCCAATCGCGCCGATGCCACCTCCCCTACGGTGACGTCGTCGCCGATTCCCCGCGTGGGCAGCACAAGGTCGAGGCAGGCGCGCAGCGACCCCCACGGGCCAAGCACGCGCCGCACGTCGCGCGCACACGGGTTGAGGGGAATCCCCAGCCATCCGGTGGCCGGCAAGGGGTAGGCGCGATCCGGGGCAATCACCCACGCGGGAGAGCCCGTGGGCGACACGATGGCGTCGGCAAGCCCCACCTCCTCGCACAACCGCTGCACCGAGCCGCCGCGGGTGGCGAAGGATTCGGCGCCAGCGTCAAGAAGGTGACCCGCCACCTCGACGTGACGCAACCTGCCGCCCAGCGCGTGGTCGGCCTCCAACACGGTCACCTGGTGCCCCTGTCCCGCGAGTCTTCTCGCGGCGAGCAGTCCGGCGATTCCGCCACCGATCACCACCCAATGCATGACCGGTTCAGAGGTCATGGACGAGTTCCACGATGCGCGTAAGGACCGTCGGGTCGGCGTCGGGCGGCACTCCGTGACCCAGGTTGACCACGTGAGCCGGCGCGGCACGCCCGCGTTGCACCACGTCACGCACGTGGGTCTCGATCGCCTCCCAAGGTCCTGCCAGCACGGCCGGGTCAATGTTGCCCTGCAGTGGTACGCCGGGAAGCCTGGCGGCCGCCTCGTCGAGCGGCACCGTCACGTCGATGCCCATGACCGTCGCCCCAGCACCGTGCATGTCTTCCAACAGGTGACCCGTGTGGGTGCCAAAGTGAATGCGCGGCACCTCCAGGTCCGTCACCTGCGCAAACGCGCGGGCCGAGGCGGGCGCGCACTGCGCGGCGTAACGCTCGCGCGGGAGCGAACCCGCCCAGGAGTCGAACAACTGGACGGCGCTAGCGCCCGCGAGGACCTGTGCCCTCAGGAACATCCCCGACGCGTCGGCGGCCCACGTCATGAGTGCGGTCCAGGCCTCCGGATCGGTAATCATGAGGCGCCTGGCGGCGAGGTGATCGCGCGACGGCCGCCCGTCGACCATGTAGGCGGCAAGGGTGAAGGGGGCGCCCGCGAATCCGATGAGCGGCACGCCGCCTAGGCGCCCCAGCGAGGCAGTCACCGAGGCGCGCACCACGTCGAGCGCCCGGTCGAAGCCGCCTCGGTCTCCGGCGACCCCCAACGCGGGAAGCGCGGCAACGTCCGCCGCGGTGGCGACCGGTTTGGCGAACACCGGCCCGACGCCGGGCTCGATCGAAACATCCACGCCCGCCAACAGCAGAGGTATCACGATGTCGGAGAAGAAAATGCCTGCATCCACACCGTGACGGCGCACTGGCTGCGCCGTGATTTCGCCCACGAGCGTCGGGTCCAGGCACGCCTGCAGCATCGTCGTGCCCTCGCGCGCCTGCCGGTACTCGGGCAGGGAGCGACCCGCCTGACGCATGAACCACACGGGCGTACGCTCCGGGCGCTGTGCCCGCAGGGCGCGCACCAAAGGCGACGCCGATCCGTCGGCGGCCACAAGCGGATGATTGTTCGGAAGAGCCATCCCTTGATTCTGCCCCACCGGCGGGCATGTCAGAATTGGCGGATGGCACTGCTGTCGCTTGTGGCGAGCCACCACAACAGAGACCTGAACACCCTGGAACAGTTGAGCGTTGGCGCTGAGCGACTGGGGCGCGCCGTCGTGGGCTCCACCGTGACGGGTGCCGTGGTGTTGCCCACATGCAACCGCTTCGAGGTCTACCTCGACGTCGCGGACCCGGTGGCCGCTCGCGCGGAGGTGGTGGCCGCACTGTCGTCCATGACGTCTTTGGACGTGGACGCCATCGACACGTCGCTCTTGGCATACGAGGGAGACGATGCCGTGGAGCACCTCATGTCAGTGTCGTCGGGACTCGAGTCGATGGTGGTGGGCGAACGCGAGATCTCGGGGCAGGTGCGTCGTGCACACATCGATGCGCGCGAGTCCGGACACCTGTCGCCCGCGTTGGACCGCCTCTTTCAATCCGCGCTACGCACGTCGCGCATCGTCGCATCGTCCACCGGACTGGGGACCTCGGGCAGGTCCGTCATGTCGGTTGCCTTCGACCTTGCCGACGCCACGGTCGCCTGGCAAGGGGCGAATGCCCTCCTGGTGGGCACCGGGGCACTCGCGGACACTGGCGTGGGCGTGCTACGCGGACGGGGCGCGCGCGTGGCGGGGGTGTACTCGCCTTCTGGGCGTGCGGACGCGTTCGCCGCGCGGCACGGCTTTCCGGTTGTCACACCCACGGGCCTTGTCGACGCGCTCGCGGAGGCCGACGTGGTCCTCGCGTGCTCCGGTGGCGAGGCGATCGTGCTGACTCCCACTCTGGTGGCGCAGGCGACGAACGCACGCGGCCATTCGCTGACGCTCATCGACTTGGCGCTTCATCGCGACGTTGCATCCGGCGTGGAGTTGCTCCGAGACGTTCACGTGGTCCGGCTGGAGGACGTCAAGGCCCATGCACCCGAGGAGTCCATGGCGGCACTCGAGTCGGCCCGCGCCATTGTCGCCCATGCCGTTGCCCGCTTCTCGACCGGCGAATCGGGTCGCTCCGTCGATCCCGCCATCGTCGCCTTGCGCGAGCACGTGTTTGGGCTTTTGGAGCGGGAGGTGGCGCGCGTGCGGCCGGGCCCCGGCGCCGACGCATCGGGCTACGCTCAATCCGCTACCACCGAGGCCGCGTTGAGACATTTCGCGAAGGCGCTGCTCCACACGCCCACCGTGCGGGCCAAGGAACTTGCGGAATCGGGGCAGACCGACAGGTATTTGAGCGCGCTCAGCACGCTCTACGGGCTCGACGTGGCGGTGCCGGACGACTCGTGCCCCGCGCAAGAGATTGACGTGCCGCACGGCCCGCGCCTGCGCCGATCGGGGCCCTAGCGACCGCGCTTTCGGGCGCTAAAGGTCGAGCCGCTCCAGCAGGTCGGTCACGAGCGCGGCCACGGCGGAACGCTCCGAACGCTCAAGCGTCACGTGGGCGAACAACGGGTGACCCTTCAGCGCCTCGATGACGGCGGCGATACCATCGTGGCGGCCCACGCGCAGGTTGTCGCGCTGGGCCACGTCGTGGGTGAGTATCACGCGCGAGTCGCGGCCGATGCGGCTCAGCATGGTCAGCAGGACGTTGCGTTCCAGGGACTGGGCCTCGTCCACGATCACGAAGGCGTCGTGCAGCGAGCGCCCGCGAATGTGGGTCAATGGCAGCACCTCGAGCATGCCGCGCGCCATGACCTCCTCGACTACCGCGGAACTGACCACGGCACCCAAGGTGTCGAACACGGCCTGCGCCCAGGGGTTCATCTTTTCGGCCTCGGAGCCGGGCAGGTAGCCCAGCTCCTGGCCCCCCACCGCGTATAGCGGCCGGAACACCATGATCTTCTTGTGCTGGCGACGCTCCATCACCGCCTCGAGACCGGCGCACAAGGCGAGCGCCGACTTGCCCGTGCCGGCACGGCCGCCCAGGGACACGATGCCGATCGTCTCGTCCATCAGGAGGTCCAACGCCACGCGTTGCTCGGCAGAACGTCCGTGCAGCCCGAACACCTCGCGGTCTCCGCGCACCAAGGCGACCGTCCCGTCGGTGCTCACGCGTCCTAGTGCCGAACCCCGAGTCGAATGCATGACAAGCCCCGTGTGAACCGGTAGCGCCGCGACATCCTCTCCACCGGCGACGGGCGGTGGAGAGGCCATCGTTTCGACCTCCCACAACATTGCCATCTGCTCGTCGCTCACCTGGATTTCGCGCATGCCGGTCCACCCGGACTCGACGGCCAATTCGGCCCGATACTCCTCCGCGTCCATGCCCAGAGCCGACGCCTTCACCCGCATCGGCAGGTCTTTGGACACCACCGTCACCGCGTTGCCCTCCGCAAGCAAACTGGCCGCCACCGACAGGATGCGGGTGTCGTTGTCTCCCAGGCGGAAGCCGCTGGGCAAGACGTTCGGGTCGGTGTGGTTGAGTTCGACTCGCAGCGTGCCACCCGCGTCGTTGACCCGGATCGGCTGGTCGAGCGTGCCGTGGTGGACTCGCAAGTCGTCCAGCGCGCGCAAGGCGGACCGGGCGAAGTACCCCAACTCCGGGTGGTGCCGCTTGGCCTCGAGTTCCGTGATGACGACCACCGGCAGGACTACGGCGTGTTCGGCGAAACGCTTGAGGGCCCGCGGATCCGATAGAAGCACCGAAGTGTCGAGCACGAACGTGCGCACGGACACTGAGGTGATGGCGGCGATGCTGGTCTCGGGGCTGGTCTGCGTCACGGGAACTCCAGGCGGTCGTGGCCGCAGGGCACCCAACGCCCGGCGGCGATGAGGTCAGGACGGTCCCGGTCGGGGCCGTCTCCGGTGAATTACCACGTGGCTGACGCTACGCCGCCGAGTGCGCAACCTCGGAAGACACGCCGCCCGTGACCTGTTCGTCACACAGGCCCCCGCGTTCGGGCGTGGCGGCAACGCCACCTACCGTCCGCGCCTGCGCTCCCGCTGGGCGTAGCTACGCAGGGCGCGCAAGAAGTCGACGCGGCGAAAATCCGGCCAGTAGGCGTCGCAAAAGTAGAACTCCGTGTGCGCGCTCTGCCACATGAGGAAGCCGCTCAGACGCTGCTCGCCAGACGTGCGGATCACCAGGTCCGGGTCGGGTTGGCCCTTCGTGTACAGGTGCTCCGCAATGTGTTCCACCGAGAACTGCTCGGCCACCTCCTCGAGTGAATGCCCCGCCGCGACGCCCGCCGACAGGAACGACCTGACGGCATCGGCGATCTCGTGGCGTCCCCCGTAGCCCACGGCCACGTTGACATGCAGATCGGAGGCGTCCTTGGTCGACTCGACGGCTACCTGCAGGCGTCGTGTGATCTCGGCCGGTAACAGCGAGGCGTCCCCCACATGCTGCAGATGCCAGCGACCGTCGCGCGCTAGGCGCTCCACGGCGTCCACGATGATCTCGAGGAGTTCGTCCAGCTCGGCTTGGTCGCGCCCAAGATTGTCAGTGGACAGCATCCACAGCGTCACCACCTGAACGCCGCTGTCCTGAGACCATTCGAGCACGTCCGTGATCTTGTCGGCGCCACGTTGATGCCCGTCGGCGGCGGTGGCGCCACTGAGTTTCGCCCAGCGGCGGTTGCCGTCAAGGATGACGCCAATGTGGCATGGTGCGGAACCGCGCGCGCGCAGATCACGCGACAGGAGTGCCTCGTATCCCCGGTACACCGCACTACGAATGCCCATGCACAACCTCCGCAACCGATGCTACGACCAAATGCGGGAACGCCAACCTACGGTATCGTAGGTTTGTGGCCAAGAATCCGTCACCCCATGGGGGCAACGCATCCGCAGCCGACGACGCCCTCCCGACGATCGACAAGCCGCTGCTACGGGGATGGCTGCACCTCGGCGCGGCACCACTGGCCCTCATCGGCGGCATGGCGCTCATGGTATTCGCGCCCACCCTTGCGGGCCGCGTGTCGTCGGCAATCTTTACGCTCACCGCGGTCATGCTGTTCGGTACATCGGCCGTGTACCACCGCGGCAACTGGTCACCCCGGACACGAGCAGTTCTTCGCCGCATGGACCACGCCAACATCTTCCTCATCATTGCCGGAACCTACACACCCCTGAGCGTCATCCTCCTCGACCGCAACACCGCCACGGTGGCCCTGTCGATCGTCTGGATTGGCGCATTCCTGGGGCTGTTGTCCCGCATCCTCTTTCTCAACGCGCCACGCTGGGTGTACGTGCCCATGTATGTCGCACTGGGATGGGTCGCCGTAGGTTACATCGGCCCGTTCTACGACGCCGGCGGGCCGGCCGTGGTCGCGCTGATCGGCGTGGGAGGCCTATTCTACACCGTGGGGGCGGTGTTCTACGGCTTCAAATGGCCCGGGGCGTCAGCGCGATACTTTGGCTTCCACGAGATCTTTCACTCACTCACCGTCGCCGGATTCGCGAGCCACTACGTCGCCGCCGCTCTCGTCGTCTTCCGCGCGTGACGCCTTCTGCGTCGGCGCCTCACGCTGACGTTCCGTATCCCGGCGAATCTTGCGCAGGTGCTTGGTGAGCGACCAATAGATCACAATGATCGCGAGCGCCATTATGAAAGTCGCCAGGAAACCCCAGAAACCGGGGCCGATCTGGTTGTAATTGGGTTCCACAGTGCCTCCGGGGTCTATCCTGCCTCACAATGGCTACTCACGAATTCACCGAGGACGACGCCCCTACTCGGGCGCCGCTGACGACGCGCACCACGTGGCTGATCGGCATCGGCCTAGCCGCACTGACAGGCGTGACCGCCTGGTTGGGGTGGGGGACGGTCGATCAGCCCGTCCGATGGCAAGAGGTCGGCTTCGCGATCGTCTCCCCTACCGAGGCGAGCGTCACCTATGACGTCTTCCTTTACGGCGACGCCGGGGCCACCTGCCGCGTGCAAGCCCTCAACGTACGTTTCGCTGAAGTGGGGGTGACGACCGCACGCGTGGATCCCGCCAACGGCATGCAACAGCGCATCACCACCACCATGGTGACCACCGAGGAGGCCACGACGGCCGTGGTGGATTCCTGCGAGACGGAATAGACGGCGAGTGGTCCACCACGAGTGTTTGTCGTCCTGGCCCGTCCTTCGTTATCCTTGACCACTTCGCCCAAGAAGGAAGTGCTGATGACCGAGCCGACCACTACCTGGCTGACCCAAGAGGCGTTCGACCGCCTCCAGCAGGAGTACGACCACCTTGTAAAGGTGGGGCGCGTCGACATCGCCAACGAGATCGACGAGCGCCGCCAAGAGGGAGACCTCAAAGAGAACGGGGGCTACCACGCTGCCCGCGAGGAACAGGCCAAACAAGAGGCCCGCATTCGGCAGTTGCGCAGCATCCTCGACTCCGCCCACGTCGGCGAACCCTCGACGGACGGCAGCGTCCAGTCCGGCTCGGTGGTCAACGCCACGGTGGCTGGTCGCGACATGCGCTTCCTCGTGGGATCCCGCGAGGTCGCGGAGGGAACCGATCTCGATGTGTTCAGCGCGCAATCTCCGCTCGGTGAGGCACTCCTCGGGCGTAAGGCGGGCGACACCACGTCCTACATCGCGCCCAATGGCCACGAGATCACGGTGAAGATCGTCACGGTCGAGCCTTTTGTCTCGTAGCGCGGCCGCGCCGACACCTTCACGGTGGCCCCCGCGGGCGCGGGCGATTGCTCGAGAGGCCCGTGAACCCAGGCCACCCGTGGGGTGAGGTTGACGCGCTAGCGGCACCTACGTAGCGTGAAGCGGTGGCTCGTTTCCCGGCAGTTCGTTCGCCGCGTCTTTGCGGCCGCCGTGTCAGGACGTGGCGCGCGCGTGTGGGTGGTGTGGCCATCGTCCTGGTGCTGGTCGCGTGCGCCACCAGCGAACCGCCCGCACCCGCCGACGAGCAACTGTCTGAAGCGGCACGCGCGGGCGATCTCGACCTCGCCCAGCGCTTGGTGGCAAACGGAGCGGACATCGATGCCGCAGATTCGACCGGACGGAACCCGTACCTGATCGTGACGGCATCCGGCGACATGGAGTTCCTTCAGTGGCTGCTGGATGAGGGAGCCGACCCTCTGGCCACCGACGATCAGGGAGGTACCGGCTTGATCCACGCCGCCGACGCGGGCAACGTCGACGTTGTCCGCCTCCTGCTGACGACCGCAGAGCGTGACTCCATCGATCGGATCAACTCCTACGGGTGGACGGCGCTTCTCGAAGCGATTCTCCTGGGAGACGGGAGTGCGGACTACACGCGCATCGTCACGATGCTTCTCGATGCGGGCGCCGATCCGAACATCGCCGACTCTGGCGGTATCAGCCCATTGCAACACGCACAGGATCGCGGGTATCCAGCCATCGCTGACGCCCTCATCGCCGCGGGCGCGAGCATCCAAAACTGAGTCTCGACTCACCAACGTTTCGTCCGCCCCCGCATCACCTCATGGAGGAATGGGCGGTGTGCCACGCCACCAATGTGGTAGCGGTGGTCGACGCCGCCTCGGGGCCGAACCTCGGCGCTTGCCACTGTGGGTCGTGGGCGGTGCAATCCAGGATCGGTGGTGGCGTGCGTCAACGTTTACGGCGCGTGCGCACCTTGATCTGCGATGTGGTGACCTTGGTACGGGCGCGCCTAAAGGCCTCCTTGGACTTCTCCGCCATCAGGGGAATTTGGCCCGTGATCGGGAAGGGGTCGTCGCGCGCCAAAATAAACTCTTGGTGCAATCCGCGCGTAAACGCCACCGTGAACGCGAGAATAGGCACGGCGATCACGGCCCCCGCCAGTCCCGCCAGAAGAGTTCCCGCCGACACGGCCAAAAGGATCGCCATAGGGTGGACGGAGGCGGCCTTGCCGAACAGCCACGGATACAGGATATTGCCTTCCGTCAACTGGACGCCAAGCACGATCGCCAGCATGAGTACGGCGGTCACCCAGCCACCATCGACCAGGGCGACGAGGACCGCGACGGCGCCAGAGATGCCAGCGCCGAAGATGGGAATGAACGAAAACAGGAACACGGCCAGAGCAATGGGAAGAGCCAACGGCACGCCCAGGATCCACGCACCGACGCCGATGCCGACCGCGTCGATGGAGGCGACCAACACCGACGTCTGCGTGTAGCGGCGCAACGTCGTCCAGCCAGCCTGGCCAGCGCGATCCATGCTCGCTCGAGAACGTCGCGGCGCGATCCGCACAAAGAACGACCAGATGACGGCGCCATCGCGCAGGAAGAAATACAGCGAGATCAACGCGAGGACCACCCCGGCCACGAGTGCGCCGATGGTCCCCGTGACGCTCCATGCGCCCGAGGCGAGGCCCCATGCGTTGTCGCGGACGGTGTTCATGACCTGGTCGACGACGCCATTGATCTGCTCACTCGACACCTGGAGAGGTCCCTCGACCAGCCAGTTCACCAGGGTGGTGAAGCCCTGCGCCGCAGAGTCTCGCAGCGAGCCGAAGCCGCTGGCCACCGAGGTACCGATCGCCACGCCAAGTCCGACGACCACCGCCACGAGCAGAAGTATCGCGAGGGCCGCACCAAGTCCGCGCGGCACCTTGCGTCGATGCATCCGACTCACCAGGCGCTCAAGTGGTGCGGAGATCAGCAGTGCTATCACGAGCGGGAGCACGAGGGCGCTGAGCAGCGCCACGACCCTGGCAATGGCGATGAGCACGATGCCGACGACGATGATGCGCCACGACCAGGCGGCAGCCACTCGCAGCGGCATCGCGACGGCGGTGACGGCGTCCTGAGTGCCGCCGGGCGCTCCCTCATCGGCGCCCGCGGGCTGCTGCGGGTCGAATTCGTCTGGGGCCATGCATCGAGCGTAGCGTGGGCGCTGGAACACACAGCGTGTCCCCCGGCGTTAAAGCATCGGAGGTGGCACCCATGCTTGGTGTGACAAAGACGCAAATGGTGACGAAGGACAAAGCCTTGGCCGGTCGCGAGACCCCGTTGCAGGTGGCCGAACGCCACGTCGTATTGGGAACGCCACTCAAGGGACCTTGGCCCGAAGGCATGGAAGTGCTGTACGTGGGCATGGGGTGCTTCTGGGGTGCGGAACGCATCTTCTGGCACATCGACGGCGTGTACTCGACCGCTGCCGGATACATCGGCGGCTGGACCAAGAACCCCACCTATCAGGAGACGTGTACCTCGCTGACGGGCCACACGGAGGCGGTGCAGGTGGTCTTCGACCCCGCCACGGTGTCGATCGAGGCGCTGCTTGCGGCGTTCTGGGAGAACCACGACCCGACCACACCCAACCGTCAGGGCGGGGACGTGGGCACCCAGTATCGGTCCGCAATCTTCGCCACCACGCCCGAACAGTTGAAGGCAGCCGAGGCCTCACGCGACAGGTATCAGGCTCGCCTCGCAAGCCGGGGCTTCGGCGCGATCTCCACGCAGATCGACATGGTCGACGGTGCGGGAGACGGCGCGTTCTACTACGCCGAGGACTACCACCAGCAGTATCTCTACAAGAATCCAAGCGGCTACTGCAATCACGGATTCTGCCAGGTCAGCTACTCCTGACGCGACGGGGCGAAGGCGAGGTGCCGCGAAGCACGCTACGCAAGGAGTTGAGCCACAAAGTCGATCTGCTTGGCGGTCTGGTGAGCCTGGCCGCCCTCGTGCCCGTTGTACGGGTAGATCTCGATGCGCTTGGCGACGTCGGGCGCTTGGTGGTGTCCGTACCAGTTGAAGGCGGCGAATCCCGTCGACGGCGGGCACACGTCGTCCATGAGAGCCACTGACCACAGCGACGGCGCGGTGGCGCGCTTGGCGAAGTTCACCGCGTCGAAGTAGGACAGGGTGGTCAGGGTCTGTTCATCCCGGTCCCGGTGTACCGCCAGGTACTTCTTGATCTCGCCATAGGGCATGGAATCGACCAGTGCGAGCGCGCGCTCGAAGTGACACAAGAACGGCACGTCCGGCATGACGGCCACAAGGTCCGGCACCAAGCCGGCAACAGCGAGCGCGATACCACCGCCTTGTGAGCCTCCCGTGAACAGGACTCGCGAGGGATCCACTCCCGCAAGCCCACGCGCGGCGTCGACGGCCCGCACGGCGTCCGTGAAGACGCGCCGGAAGTAGTACTGCTCGGGGGACTCGATGCCACGCGTCATGAAGCCCGGGCTCGCCGGTCCGCCGCCGATGGGGTCGGCCGTGTCGCCGCCGTTGCCCCAACCGCCGCCTTGCCCACGCGTGTCCATGAACAGGTAGGCGTAACCGACGGCGGGCCACAGGGTGTGCTCGATCGCGAGCCCGCGGCCACCCCCGTAACCGCTCACCTCGACAACGCAGGCAAGCGGCTCCGTCATGCCCGCGGGTCGGGCATACCACGCCTTGATGGGGTGTCCGCCGAACCCGGGGAACGTGACGTCGGTGATCTCGACGCCCGCCAGGCGCAGGCTCTCCCCCAGGACGACGTCGCCGCCAGCGGCGCGCGCCTGCCCCAGCGTGGTTGTCCAGAACTCGTCGAAGTCGGCCGGTTCGCTGACCTCGGGGCGGTACGTGCGCAAGCGGGACAGGGGCAAGTCGAAATGCGCCACGGTGTCTCTCCGGGTGGTGACGGTGGTCTCTAGCGGCGCAGGTAACTCAGCAGGCGCAGCATCTCGATGTAGATCCAGATGATCGCGAAGACCAGTCCGTAGGCGGCGCTCCACTCCCACTTGGCGGGCAAGCCCTTGATCACGCCGTTTTCCACGAAGTCGAAATCGCTGATCAGCATGAGTGCGCCGATGGCGATGGCGAACAGGGACAGGATCAGCCCGAGGTTGACGCCGAGCCCGGCGATCTGCACCTCGCGCATGTTGAAGCCGCCGAACATCACCATGGCGACGTTGACGAGGGAGAACAGCACATAGGCGGGCACGGCGATGGCGAGGAACTTGTTGATCTTCTTCGAGCCGCGGATCCAGCCCATGCGGTACGCCGTCAGCGCGCTGGCGAAGACGATCGCGGTGGCGATGAGCGCCTGCAAGATGATGCCGCCGTACGCCGCCTCGTAGTAGACGGACATGCCGCCGGCAGCGCCGCCGAACAGGGCGATCGTGACGGCCATCAGGACTGGCTTGGGCTCGTGGCGTGTGCCGAAGGCGACCACGAGACTCATGGCGAACGCGGCGAGCGAGATGGGCAGGGTGAGCCCGGGGATCAGCATGCCAACAACAACGGCCGACGCCGCGGCCAGCAGGAACAGCGAGGCAGCCTTCGCGATGGTGCCCTCGTAGGTCATCCTGTCGTCGAAGCCGATGGCACCTGTTTGCTGGCCCTGAGGATCGAACCCTACGGGGCTTCCAGACTGGAACTGCTTGGTGTTGGTGAAGACCGGGTTGGCCACAATGCCTCCTATGAGTTTCCCCTCGAGTTTAGTCGCAGTGACGCACTGCAACTCCACCTGCTCAACGTCCGGCGAACGCCGATCATGCCCGCGCAGCGGCGACTACCCAGTCCGTCTGCGATACGCGGCCATGGCGGCCACCACGGCACCCGCCAGGATCGCCGCGCACCACGCGAGCGCGACCCAGATATCGCCGCCGACCGGCTCTTGAGCGAGCAGGCCACGGACAGTATTGACGATCGCGGTGACGGGCTGATTCTCGGCGAACCAGCGCACTGGCCCAGGCATCGTCGCCGTCGGCACGAACGCAGAACTGATGAACGGCAAGAAGATGAGCGGAAAAGAGAACGCGATCGCGCCGTCTTGCGTCTTCGCCAAGAGCCCGGCCACCACTGCCAGCCATGTGAGCGCCACCGTGAACAGGACCAGGATGCCGACAACGGCGAGCCAAGCGATGACGTCGGCGCCCGATCGGAAGCCCATGGCAAACGCCACGATCATGACCACTGCCAGCGAGACCAGGTTGGATACGAGCGACGTGAGGACGTGCGCCCACAGCACTGAGGCGCGGGTGATCGGCATGGACCTTAGGCGCTCGAAGATGCCGCCTGACACATCGAGGAAGAGGCGGTAGGCGGTGTAGGAGACCCCCGAGGCGATCGTGATCAGCAGGATTCCAGACAGCAGGTACTCGACGTAGGAGTCGGTTCCTGTGGTGATCGCGCCGCCGAACACGTAGACAAAGAGCAGCATGAACGCGATCGGCATCACCGCCGTGGTGACGATCGTGTCTGGGCTGCGGAGGAGGTGCCGCAGCGAACGCCCTGTCAGGGTGCGCGTGTCAGCGACGAGTGCGGTCATGATGTCTCCTTCGTGTCGCGAGAGCGGCCTTGTCCGGTGATCGCGAGGAAGATCTCCTTGAGGCTTGGCTGCTTCTCGACATACTCCACCCGGGCGGGAGGGAGGAGCGCCTTGAGTTCCGAGAGGGTTCCGTTGGCGAAGATGCGACCGTCGTGCAAGATCGCGATCCGGTCGGCCAACTGTTCAGCCTCGTCCAGGTACTGGGTGGTGAGCAACACGGTGGTTCCCCCACGCGCGAGATCCCTGATGGTCCTCCACACCTCGAGTCGCGCCTCAGGATCGAGGCCTGTGGTGGTTTCGTCGAGGAAGATCACTGGCGGACCGCTGATGAGGCTCATGGCGATGTCGAGCCGTCGCCGCATGCCGCCCGAGTACGTCGATGCCGCCCGTGAGGCAGCGTCGGTCAGAGAGAAGCGCTCCAGGAGACTGTCAGCGATGGCGCCAGGGTTGTCCAGGTGGCGCAGCTTCGCCACGAGCACCAGGTTCTCTCGTCCCGTGAGGATCTGGTCGACGGCCGCGAACTGGCCCGTGAGGCTCATCGACTCGCGGACCTCGCCTGCTTGGGAGGCGACGTCGAAGCCGTTCACATCGGCCGTGCCACGATCGTGCGCGAGCAGCGTCGACAGGATCTTGACGAGCGTCGTCTTGCCCGCTCCGTTGGAGCCGAGCAGAGCGAAGATGCTGCCAGGGGCCACGTCAAAGTTGACGCCGCGGAGTACATGCACGTCGCCGAACGACTTCTCCAGGTCACGCACCGCGATAGCAGGGGCCAGCGTCGTCAGCGCTGCTCCTTGAGTTCTGCGACCTCGATGGCGTTCGCCAGCCGGGCACGCTCCTTGCGAATCCAGCTCCCGCCGTCATAGTTCGCCATGAAAGTCTCGACAAAGTCGACCGGGTCTTCGCCCACGACGTTGCGCAAGGGAGTGCCCGCCTGCGCGCTTGACTCCAGCAAGTCGGCGAGGTCAACGAGCATCGCGATGAGGCTTTCGCCATTTCCTGTGGGGCCGATGTTCATGAGGTAGCGCTCGAGGGCGCCGGCAGCGTCGCGGTAGCCGGCCGGCAGTCCCCTGACCCTCGCCCTGTACTCCTTGTATTGCTTCTTCTGTTCGAGAGAGCCCGTCAGGGTCTCCAGCCATTTCGCCGCCATGTCACTTGCCTCCTTCGTGGAGCTGTGCGAGTCGATCCGAGAGGAAGCTCCACGTCCTCCAGAACTCGTTCAGGTAGTCGCGCCCTTGCGCGTTGAGCGAGTACACCTTGCGCGGCGGACCCTTCTCGGAGGGCACCTTCTCCACGGCGACAAAGCCGCGCTGTTCGATTCGGACCAGAAGCGCGTAGATGGTGCCCTCCGCGATGTCGGTGAAGCCTTGCTCGCGGAGCCGCGCGGTGATCTCGTAGCCGTAGGCCGGCTGGGTGGCGAGGATCGCGAGGACGATGCCCTCGAGAGTCCCCTTCAGCATCTCGGTGATCTGCTTGCCCACGTCTTGGCGCTCCTTAGTACTCATTGTCACTGACTACCAGTAGATAGTAGCGCTAAATAGCGACAGCGCAAGTGGGGACAGGCGACGAGGTCACAGGGTGACGCGAGAACGGAAGGGGCAGGGCGGCAGACCGGGCGGCTGGCGGTTCGGAACGGAGAGCGCCGACGGCGTGGTGGCGTCGGTCTGAAGAAGTGCCCCCGGCGGGATTTGAACCCGCACTGTGCCGATTTTAAGTCGGCTGCCTCTGCCAGTTGGGCTACGGGGGCGAGCCTGCCGCGACTGCGCGGAAGGCGGGGTCAGCGTCTAGCGAGCGAGCTCTGCGGCGGAGAAGGCGATGCCGTCGAGGATGTCATGCTCGCTGGTGACCACGTG
>JASBTB010000027.1 GCA_030148645.1 Demequina sp.
GGCTACCCGTGGCCGTGGGCGGTGGTCACGTGGGTTCCCGGGGACACGGCCGACGCCGTCCCCCTGAACGCCGACGCCGGGGCCAGCGTGGGTCGCGCCCTCGCCCAGGTGCACCGCCCCGCACCCGACGATGCCCCGTTCAACATCGAGCAGTCCATTCCGATGCGCGACCGCGACCTCAAGGTCCGCGAGCGCGTCACGAAACTCGCTGCCGCGCCGGGTCCCGCTGGCGAAGTCATCGACGTCGAGACAGCGTGGGAGGTGTGGGACGGCGCTCTGAGCGCACGCGAGCACACCGAGTGGGTCTGGTCGCATGCGGACCTGCACGGAGCGAACGTGCTGAGCCACGGCGGCGACTTCGGGGGCATCGTCGATTGGGGCTCAATGGCGATGTGCGACCCGGCGGTGGACCTTGGCTTCGCGTACACCCTCCTGCCGCGCGAGGGCGTGGATGCTGCCGTCGCACAGTACGGCCGACTCACCGGCCGTGTGGACGCCGACCTCCTGGCACGGGCACGCGGCATCGCTCTCAGCAAATGCGTCGGCGTCGCCCTGTCACCCCGAGCCGTCACGAGCGCGATGGGCTGGCGCGGACTCGTGGCACTCGGAGTGACCACCTCCGAGTAGCCTGAATCCTCCGGACTCCAAGAGGACCCTCGTGCATCAGACTCGCCACCCCATGGCCAGCCGCATGGCTTGGCTCGTGTTCGGCACGGCCGCGGCCGCCTACTTTGTGGCCGTCGTGCAACGCACCGCGCTGGGTGTGGCTGGCGTCGAAGCGCTCGACCGCTTCGGTATCGAGGCCACCGCGCTGTCGCTCCTGGTCGTCATACAGATCGCCATGTACGCCGGGATGCAAGTCCCCGCCGGAAATCTCCTGGACCGCATCGGACCCGCCGCCGCGATCATGACCGGTTCGCTCGTGATGGCGTTGGGCCAAGCGATGATGGCGTTCGCTCCCTCCTTTGGTTGGGCGATTGCCGCCCGCTTACTGATCGGCGCGGGTGACGCCCCGGTGTTCATCGCGGCCATACGTCTGGTTGCCCACCACTTTGCGCCGCGGCGGGTGCCCGTGATGGTGCAGGTCACGGGCCTCATCGGTCAGGCGGGGCAGCTCGCCACCGCCATCCCGCTCGCGTTCGTGCTGAACCGGGTGGGCTGGAGGCCCGCGTTCGTCGTCCTCGCCATCGTGGGCGGTGTGGCCGCTGCCGCCGTGTGGTGGGTGCTCATCCGCCCCCGGGACCCGGCGTTCTCCCCGGCGCGCTCCACGTCGATCTCGGTGCGGGTTGCCATCAGTACCTCCATGCGCACGGCCGGGGTCAGACTCGGATTCTGGACCCACTTCTTGGGACCCTTCTCCGCGAACACCATCGCGCTACTGTGGGGATTCCCCTATTTCATCACCGCCCAGGGCCGCTCCGCGGCGCAGGCAAGCCTGCTGCTCACCGCCATGGTGATCGCGAACATCACGCTGGCCCCGGTCGTCGGCGCACTGACGGCACGCCATCCCCTGAGGCGGTCATGGTTGGTGATCGGTGGTGCGGTGGTGATTGCCCTCGCGTGGGTCACGATTCTCCTGCCCACCACCCCCAGACCGCTGTGGCAACTGATCGCCTTCGTCCTTGTGGTAGGCACCGGTGGCCCGATGTCCCTCATCGGCATGGATTTTGCACGCACCCATGCGGTGAGCGAACGCCTGGGTAGCGCCACCGGGTTCGTGAATATGGGCGGCTTCATCTCGACCATCATCAGCGTGCTACTTGTGGGTGTGGTGCTTCAAGTGGTCTCTCCCGCTGGCGCCTCCGAATACACGCTGGGCGAATTTCGCGTCGCGTTCGCATCCCTGAGTGTGCCGTGGATCATCGGCGTGGTGGGGGTCTTCACCAGCCGACGCGACACCAGGGCCGTCATGGCGGCCGAGGGAGTGCTCGTGCCCAGCGTGCGCGAGGTGTGGCGGCGCTACCGGGCGCGGTAGGCACACTCACCGGATGTGTGCGGTGCGCCCGGCCCGGGGGTGGCGTTCACGGGTGCTGGACCGAGGCCAAGCGTCGCGGGAGCACCGCAAACCCGCATGCGCGCCGGACTTCACTGCGGGGGACGAGTGGATTTGCGTTGATTGGTGGTGCTGCCGCGACGCCCAGAGACCCAGACGGCCAGACGCCCAGACGGCCAGACGCCCAGACGCCCGACGCCCGGACGCCCGACGCAGCGTGCCAGACCGGAGCGACCGCGAGCCGGAATCAGCCGACCACGGAGACGTGCTCCCGGTGGTGTGCGTCGGTGTCGATGAGGTCGATGATCGCTTTGGCAAAGTCGGGCGCGGAGACAAAGGACTTGCCATCCGCATCGAACACCGCCACATCTGAACCCAGACGGTAGGTGCCGGTGGCCTCGCCAGGCGCGAAGGCGCCGAACGTCGCCGCAGGGCTCACAAACGTCCAGTCCAACGCCGGATCCGCGGCCAGCAAGGACTCGAGGACCGCATGACCCGCCTGGGCCTCGGCCCGATACTCCCGCGGGATGTCGCCCTCGATGAACCGGGGATTACCCGGCGCGGGTCGCAGGGACGAAAACCCGCCCACCACGATCAGTCGGGCGCCAGTCTCGATTGCGCAGCGGGCGAGCACCGATGCCAACTCGACATGCCTGTCCACCATGTCGCCGCGCGGTGACGTGGCGGTAACCACGGCATCGGCGCCATCGAAGGCCCTGGTGCGCACGCCCGGCGACAGGGCCGAACCCTGCAGATACGTCACGCCGTCGATGGGGACCATGGGCACCGAACGCGCCACAGCCGTGACACCGTGCCCGCGTGCGGCGGCCTGAGCAACAATGGCGGCGCCCGCATACCCGGTGCCGCCGATGACGGTGATCCTTGCCATTTGCACCTCCTGGCGCCGCACCGTGACATCGCCCACGACGTCGCGGTGCCACATGGGCGCAACGCCGTACTGTGCCCCACGATTCCGCGACGACGCGACAGAAGGTGCGCTGTCCAGGGGCACCGCACGGGTGTGGCACGTCACCGGGTCACTCTCGCAGCCGGAATCGTCGTAGCCTGGGCGAATGAGCATCCCCACCCACACCCTCAACGATGGTCACACCATCCCCGGCATCGGCTTCGGTACGTACCCGCTGCTCGGCAAAGAGGGGTACGAGGCGGTCCGCTCCGCCCTCGACAACGGCTACCGGCTGATCGATACCGCCGTGAACTACGAGAACGAGGCAACGGTGGGCCGCGCCATCCGTGACTTCCTACGCGAATCGGGAACCCCGCGCGAGGAACTCACGGTACAAACCAAGTTGCCCGGCCGCCACCATGACACGGCCCGCGCGATCGCCTCCGGCTACGAGTCGCTCCAGCGCCTTGGCCTCGACCGGATCGACGTGTTCCTCATCCACTGGCCCAACCCCATCACCGACAAGTATGTGCAGGCGTGGCGGGGCCTGGTGCAACTGCACGAGCAGGGCATTGCGCGCAGTATCGGCGTCAGCAACTTCACCACGGCTCACCTGGAGGACATCGTCTCCGATTCCGGTGTGACGCCCGTGGTCAACCAGATCGAATTGCACCCCCTGTTCACGCAGCAGGACATGCGTGCCGTGCACGCGCGACTTGGCATCGTCACGCAGTCCTGGAGCCCACTGGGCAAGCGGTCCGCGCCGTTTGCCGAGGGCGCTGTTGTCGCTGCGGCCGATGCCCACGGCGTCGCTCCCGCGCAAGTCGTGTTGCGGTGGCAGGTTCAGTTGGGCAACATTCCGTTGCCCAAGTCCGCCAATGCGGCTCGCCAGGCAACGAATCTGGATGTCTTTGGCTTCGCCCTCAGTGACGACGAGATGGCGGCCGTCAGCTCGCTGCACAAGGACGACGGCCGGTTGTTCGGGGGCGACCCGACAACGCACGAGGAGATGTAGGGGACCCATTTCGATCCCGACGCGGCCGGGTCGCTAGGCTGGCCACACCGCCTCGCGGTGCCCCTCGGTTGCGGGCACGGCACACGACCCCTGGCGCCCCGTATGCAGCGATGCGGGCCGTCATCGAAGACCAAGGAGCCGTCATGGCTGTACGCGCCTCGCGCACTGCCTGGTGGGTTTTTGCCGCCGCCGGTGCCGCATACTTCGTGGCGATCATGCATCGCACCGCCCTGGGCGTGGCGGGGGTGGAGGCCCTGGATCGCTTCGGTATTGGTGCCACCGCCCTGTCCGCGCTGTCGGTCACACAGATTGGCGCGTATGCGATTCTGCAGGTGCCCTCCGGGCGGTTGTTGGACAGGTTCGGTCCGCGCACCATGATGGTGGGCGGCTCGCTCGTCATGGCCGCCGGTCAAGCGTTGATGGCCACCACCGACAATTTCGCATGGGCGATTGTGGCGCGGGTGCTCCTCGGCGCGGGCGACGCTCCCATCTTCATTTCCGCCACGCGACTCGTCGCGCACTGGTTCCCACCGCGCAAGGCACCACAGATGGTGCAGTTGACCTCGCAGATAGGACAGGCCGGTCAACTCGCCACCGCGATTCCGGTGGCCTGGCTGCTGCACGCACAAGGATGGTCCGCCACCTTCCTGGTCCTGGCGGGAATTGGCGCGATCGCGGCGGTAGTCGTGTCCGTCGTGCGCACACCCCACGAGGCCGAGGCCGGGGTCGCCCCCGGGACCTCTGGCACCAGTGCGCGACCCACCGTCTCCCGGGCAGGGGTTCGGCTCGGATTTTGGACTCACTTCACCTCGCTGTTCTCCGCCAACACCGTGGCACTGCTGTGGGGCGTGCCGTTCTTCATCACCGCACAGGGGCGCTCGCTCGCAGAGGCGAGCCTGCTTCTGACGGTGCTGACGCTGTCGAAACTGGTGTTCAGTCCACTGGTGGGGACGGCCACCGCGCGTCACCCGTTGCGGCGCTCGTGGGTAGTGCTCGTGTTCGCGGGGGTGACGGCCGCCGCCTGGATCTTGCTGCTCGTCCCGAGCACGCCACGACCCATGTGGCAGTTGGTGCTCTTTGTGACGGCGATCGCCGCGGGCGGTCCGGTCGCGCTGGTGGGTATCGACTACGCACGCACGTTCGCCGATACTCGCCGTATGGGTGCGGCGAACGGCCTGGTCAACGCGGGGGCCCCCGTGTCCACGATCATCGCGGTGGGCTTGGTGGGCGCTGTGTTGCAACTCGCTGCCCCCGGTGGAGACTACGACCTCGATGCATATCGCCTCGCGTTCGCGGCACTGGCGATTCCGTGGGCCGTGGGAGTGGTCGGCATTGTCCGCAGTCGTGCCAGGGCCCGCGCCGATTGGGCAGCTGCGGGCGTTTTGGTGCCGCCCTTGCGGGAGGTCCTTGAGCGTCGGCGATCGCGACGCCAGGGTCATTAGCGCGGGCTGGTTGCCCGGGATGCTATGCGGACAACGCCTCGCACCGCGCCACGTGTTCGCCCATGACCCACGTGACGATGTCCCGCAGTGAGGTCTCCAGGTCGATGTAGTCGGGGTGTCGCAACCATGCGCTCTGCACGCCCTCGAGCGCGGCGATGAGTGTCCTGGCGAGCCGTTCCGGGTCGTCAAACGCATCCTGCAGGCGACTGACCAGGAAGGAGGCGACCGCCTCGTCCCGCTCCTGGCACGCCTGGTGGGCGGGGTGGTAGGGATCCCGCGCCTCGATCGACATCACGGCGCGGAGCCGCGCCGCGTGCGGGTCCTCCATCATGGATTGGTAGACCCCCGCCGCGATGTCATCGGCGGTGAGCGTGCCGTGGGGTCCAGTCGGGACGAACCTGTCGCCATCCAAGGCGTCCCTGCGTCGTAGCACGGCGATGAGTAGCGCCTGCATGTCCTTGAAGTAGTAGGTGACGGCTGGCGCGGTGAGACCACAACGCTCCGCGACGGCCTTCATCGTCAACCCGCGGTATCCCTGTTGCGCCACCATCTCTACGGCAGTGTCCAGAATGCGCTCGCGGCGCACCTGGGGTGGGAGTCGTTGCGCCAAGATCACCTCCCAGGCTTGTCTGGTTCCTACAATAGTGGCCCCGGCTATCTTTTCGCAGTAAAGTAACCGCCGAGGATCCCCCGTTTTGTCACCGTCGCTGGGAGCGTGCCGATGTCGTTTCACGCTTACCTCGCACAGGCCTCGACCATTGTTGCCTCACTCGACGGCAACACCAAGATCGCCTTGCTGACGGGTCGGGACTTCTGGACGACGACGCCCCTCCCGGACCACGCAGTCCCGTCATTCGTGATGTCCGATGGCCCGCACGGTCTGCGACACCAGGACGGCAGTGCTGGCAACCTTGGCCTTGGCGGATCCCTGCCGGCCACGTGCTTCCCCACCGCGTCCGCGCTCGGCGCGACGTGGGACCCGGAACTCGTGGAGCGGGTCGGCGCCGCCATCGGCCGGGAGGCCGCCTCTCAAGACGTTGACGTGGTGCTGGGGCCCGGCCTCAACATCAAGCGCCACCCGGCCGGAGGTCGGAACTTCGAATACTTCTCCGAGGACCCGCTCGTGTCCGGCGTTCTCGCGGCCGCGATGGTGCGCGGCATTCAGTCGCAAGGCGTGGGCGCCTGCCTCAAGCACTACGTCGCCAACAACCAGGAGTCCGACCGCTTCCGCCTCGACACCCTCGTGGACGAGCGCACGCTGCGCGAACTCTACCTGAGCGGATTCGAGACGGCCCTGACACTGTCCGACCCGTGGATGGTGATGTCGTCGTACAACAGGCTCAACGGCACTCACGTGGGCGAGTCCGAAGAAATGATCCACGACATTCTGCGCAGCGAGTTCGGGTTCCTTGGCGTGGTGGTATCGGACTGGCTGGCCGTCTCAGACCGGGTGCGGGCAGTGCGCGCCGGACTGGACCTCGAGATGCCGTCCAGCGGCAGGACCTGGGAACGCGAGATCTCCCAGGCCCTGGCCAGTGGCGTGTTGCCCCGCCGCACGATCGACCTCGCATGCACGCGGGTCGTCGCCCTTGCCCTGCAGGTGGCCGATGCGCGAGCCCAGCGTGCCACCACGGTCGATCTGGATGCGCATCACGAACTTGCCCGGAGGGCGGCGTGCGCGGCAGCGGTGCTCCTGACCAACGACGGGATCTTGCCACTGGACGCGTCGGCGCACGGCACGATGGCCGTGATCGGCGCCTTCGCCGAACATCCGCGCTTCCAAGGTGCGGGCAGTTCGCACGTGAATCCCACCCGAGTGTCCCGTCTGCTCGACGCGCTTCACTCCAGGGGCGTCGACGTCTCCTACGCGGCGGGATACGACCCCGCGACCGGCGACACCACCGAGTCGCTCCTCGCCGAGGCGACCCAGGTGGCCGCCGACGCCGACGTGGTCGTCCTCCACATCGGCCTGCCCCACAACGCCGAGAGCGAGGGCCTTGACCGGCCCCACCTGCGCCTGCCCAAGGGACACGAGAGGTTGCTCGGCGCGGTCGTCGGGGCGAATCCGCGCACCGCGGTAGCCCTGTCCGTCGGCGCCCCGGTCGAGATGCCCTGGGCGGATGACGCGGCGGCGGTGTTGCTGACCTACCTGGGAGGTCAGGCGTCCGGCGAAGCGCTCGCCGACATGCTGTTCGGCGATGCGGAGCCGTCGGGCCGACTCGCAGAGTCCTTTCCCGAGGCTGTGTTCGACCTTCCCGCAGACGCCCACTTCGCAGACCACCCCACGCAAGTGGAGTACCGCGAGGGCCTGTACGTGGGCTACCGGTTTCACGACACGTTCGGGATACCGGCCCGGTTCGCGTTCGGGCATGGCCTGGGGTACACATCGTTCGATTTTCGCGACCTGCACGTCTCGTCGTCGGGTCGCACGCACTCCGTCTCGGTGGATGTCACGAACACGTCGCGCCGCGCCGGAAGTGCCGTCGTCCAGGTGTATGTGCGGGACATGAAGTCGACGTTGTACCGGCCCAAGCACGAGCTTAAGGGTTTCGCCCGGGTCCACCTCGCGGCAGGCGCGACGCAGACGGTGACAGTCGATCTTGATGAACGCGCCTTCGCGGTGTACGACGCTCGGGCTGGCGCCTGGGTGGTCGAGGAGGGAGATTTCGAGATTCGAGTGGGCGCGTCATCCGTCGACATTCGCGAGTGCTCCACGATCACGGTGCAGAGCACGACGAAGGTCTGCCCAGGCGCGGCATTCGCCGGATCCATTGCGAACCGGACGGAGTTTGAGGACATGCTCGGACACGACATTCCGCCGCCAGCCGCAACGCTGCCCTTCACGCGCGAGACCCTGATCAGCGACCTGGGCCAGACCGCGCTGGGCAGGGTCTTGCGCAAGACGCTGATCAGGGTCATCACCGCGAGAATGGGCAGCGGCGCGGACGACGCCAACGCGGCCACCGTAACCGCCCTCGCGCAAGGTATCCCCTTGCGGGCCCTTGCCATGGCATCGGGCGGGCGGATGTCGCTACGGATGCTCGACGCGATGGTGAGGCTTCTCAACCTGGGGGTTCGCCGTGAGCGCGGCGCCTGAGGCCAGACCCCTGGATCGTGCGCTTCAGGCGGCCAGCCTGTAGTGCACCGCTTGGGGCGCGCGGGTGAACAGCCATGCGAGTGCACCCACCATCACTGGCACGGCGATCAGCGCGGCCCCCAACATGAGCCACGGCGGCGAGAACGTCGCGCCCACGTTGCCGTGGTGCTCGACCCACCCCAAGACGATTCCGGAGGCCACGCCGACGCCGAGCGACACGGCGACGATGATGGCCGCCTGCCACGCGGCAGCCGAAGGCGCGAGGCGCGGCGAGGCGCCTAGCGCGGCGAGGGTGAAGTCGTCCCTGCGGGCATCGGCCCTGGCGAGGCCCAGCGCGAGGGCCGTGCTGAGGCCAGCAACCAACAACACCGCCGCGAGTACCCCGTACATGATCTGCCTGGCGTAGTCGTCACCCTGAGAACTGCGCACCACCCAGAGCCATACCCCGTCCACCGTCACCAATGCGCGATTGAGTGTGGACTCTTGCACAGCGGTGATGCCACCGTCGACGTCGATGAGGACGTCGACAGGCTCGACGGGATAGCCGATCCTCGCGGCAGTCTCAGGCGAGATGATGGCGGGGTAGCGCACTCCGAACCCGCCCGGCGGCGTCTCCACAACGGCGGGCAGGTACTCGGAGGTGTCCGGGTCGCTTCCCGTGTCGGGGTAGTTTTCGGCTTCGTAGTCCCAGATTTGGAGGTCGATGGAGCCGTTCTCCACGAGCATCTCATCGAGGGCGACGACGCCACCGCTGGCGAGTGCGGTGAGGGCCGCGTCCGAGGGCTCCGCTCGCACAAGAGCGGCAAGTTCGTCCGCTCCACCCACAGCGACTTGCCGCACCCAGGTCCCCCAATCCGTGCCACAGCGGCGATCCTCGGCGAACTGGCGCTCGGTCAATTGACGTCCCTGCCCCACGTATGCGGGGCACACGCGGCCCTCGGGAATCCCGAATACCGGGACCGCGGTCGCCTCCGGCCCAGGGTCCTGTACCCAGGCCTCGATGACGGTGCTCCGCGCCTCGGGCAGTGCGGTTTCCACCGCGGAGAGCACCGGCTGCACCGTGGAGGCCCCCTGCTGGTCCGGCCCCAACTGGACGGTGGCGCAACCCTCGGGAACGTAATTCTGGGCCCGTGCCTCCATGGCCCTCGCGTCGCGGTCAACAGTGATGACCAACACGGTGGCCATTACCACCGTGACGCCGATCCGGCCAGCAACACGACGGTGGAGGGAACGGCCAGTTCACCGCTGGACCACTCCGCCGCTTCGGGTGGAGGATCAAGCACGACGGACCGTGAGTACACCACGAGTCCATGGGCGTTGAGCTCCTGGACCTGCTCGCAGTTGAGCGCGAAGCCGGACGGTACCAGCGCATGTTGCTGTTGACTCGGTCACTGAGAGCTGTCGCGTCCGGCAAGAAGACGATCCCGTTGATGGAGTCACCACGCGTGGCGAGGAGGCTTACGACCGTGAAAGTGGTGTCCAGGTCAGACACGGTTACCTCATCGCCGAGCGCAAGTCCCAGGGCCTCAGCGGCAAGCGGAGACACGAGTGCCTCCCGCTCATTCGACGGCGCGATACCCTCGCTCAGATCGTAGAGCCCAGCGAATGACGGTCCCCAGGATTCGTCCGCGACGATGGTGGTCCGCACCGCCCGCTCGTCCGTCGTCACCGGGCCAAAGCAGGTGGCCAGGGGGCCGACGCGCCCTCGGGCAGGACTACTGGCACGTCGGCGATCCTCTCTCCGCACGTTCCCTGGTTCGAGCGGTGACTGGCGGATCACCGCACCATCGGGGGCGAACTGCTGCACCCACGCCTGTTTCTGACCAAGTTCGGAGCCCGGCTTTCTTCCAGTGTGGGCGTCTGGCCTGCGTTCACTGTGCCCACCACCATGACTGCGGCGGCAGCGACTGCCACCATGGCGATCACGAGGCCACCCCTGCGGGGCTCGCGTCGCAGGTCTCGTTGAGCCAGCCGAAGCGCCGTGAGGGTCCGCCACAGCGGAGCCGACGCCCTGGTCACGCCTGACCCGTCAGCAGGTGTTCTGGCCTGGATGCTGGCGACTGGTCGACCAGGTGCCCGTCGGCAAGATAGAAAATGCGGTCGGCCCACGCGGCATGGCGCGCGTCGTGCGTTGCCAGCACCACCGCGGCACCGTCCTCGGCTCACTCGTGCAGTCCCTCGAGCACGTGATCCCCCGTCAGCGAGTCGAGGAGCCCGGTCGGCTCGTCGGCAAGCAGGGGTTGGCGGGAGCCGACCGTGGCGCGACCAATCGCGACACGTTGCTGTTGGCCACCCGAGAGCTCGTCGGGATAGTTGCCAACTCGCTGGCGCATGCCCACCCGTGCGAGCGAGCGCCTCGCCTCGGAGCGCGCGGTGGCCCGGGAGGCGCCTGCAAGGTCAAGCGGCAAGGCGACGTTCTCCAGCACCGTGAGGGACGGCAGCAGGTTGAAGTCCTGAAAGACAAAGCCGATGCGTTCGCGGAGCAAACGCGCGAGTCCGGCGCGGCTCATGCGTGCCAGGGATTCCCCGGCGCCCTCGACGGTGCCCGAGGTGGGCGTCAGCAGGGCGCCAGCGATCGCCAGCAGGGTGGGCTTGCCGGAGCCCGACGTTCCCATGACGGCCACCATCTCTGCGACCTCGACGTCAACGGAGAAGTCATCCGGGGCCATGACGATGGCCTCCCCCCTCGCCGTAGGTCTTGGCGACGGAGCACATGCGCAGCGCGGGTGCACCACCTGCGGGCGCGGTCATTGCCCCCCCTCGGTGGCGTTGACCGGGGCAACGGCGTTGTCGTTCACGACCCGCAACGGCCGACGCCCGGTTGCGTGGGCGGCGCGCCGCGCGAACTTGGACTCGGTGTAGTCGAGCCACCGGATCTCCGCATCCGCCGGGAAGATCATCGCCTCGACGACGAGTTCCCACGCGTCGTCCCGGCCCGCGGACGAACGCTGGGTGCGTGTGAGGTCCTGCAGCGTGGCCATGGTGGCCTTGCGTTGGGCCTGGAGCACGGCGGCCACGTCAACGCCGGGGGTCGGCGCCGCGAGCGTCACCTTGAGCGCTACGTCGTTCCTGTTGGGACTGGCCGCGCCCGTGGGCGCAATCCCCCACTGCCGTGCTGCGGCTCGCCCGCTGTCGGTGAACGCGTAGAAGACCTGCCGGTCGGCGTCGGCTTCGTGGCGTTGGACGAGGCCGACGCACTCGAACCTGTCCAGCGTGGTGTCCACCTGCACGACGGTGAGGTGCCAGGCCCCGCCGGTGGGCATCTCGCCGCGTGCGCGCGGGTCGTAGCCGCACCGCTGCGCCTGGATGGGCAACCCGAACTACGCGTGCGTGACGGACCCGGCCCCTGCCTCGTCGTTGCTCCGCGTGCATGGCACCCTGAGTGTGGACCAGGCCTTGGGGCGTGTCGAGATGTGCTCGTCGTGGCGCGTAGGTGCGGCTGTGCGTCAGTCGACCTGGATCGACCCGTCACGCAGCGAAGCCTCCCAGCGGCTCTTCTCGCGGGCGGCGAGAATCGACATCACGCCCCAGATGCCGAGGTCGTCGATGTAGCCGATGAACGGGAGGAAGAGTTCGGGGATCACGTCGATCGGCGAGACGACATACACGACGGTCCCGATAGCGGCGACCCACGAGACGGCAGAGAGCTTCCACTTGCCGCTCAGGATCGCCTTGAAGAACTTCATCCACATGCGCATGGTCCTACCTTCCGTTCAGACTCGAGACTGCGGGCGGCGCTACTCGACCTCACGGAGTCGCCCCGAGTGCACATCGAACACGAAGCCGCGCACCTGGGTGGTGTCCACCAGGAACGGGCACCGTCGCAGGCGTGCCATCGACTGACGCAGGTCCGCGTCCAGGTCCTTGAACGACTCGGGACTCCACGTGGGCTTCAGTCCCGTCTCATCGAGCAGTTCGTTGCGCAACTCGTCGTCCGTGAAGG
>JASBTB010000029.1 GCA_030148645.1 Demequina sp.
TGCGGCTCCGGCGGATCGGACACCAAGTGCCGTTCGGTCATCCGCACGCAGCCCACGTCCATCGAGTGGGAGAACTCGGGGTGCTCCGTGCCCAGCACCACCTCGGTGGAGCCGCCGCCAAGGTCAACCACCAAGTAGGGCGCGTCGTGACCCGCATCGAGCACTGACGTGGCGCCGCGGAAGCTCAACTCGGCCTCCTCGTGACCCGAGATGACCTCTGGCAGCACGCCGAGTCTCTCACTCACGCCGTCGAGGAACTGCTGACGGTTGCGGGCATCGCGCGTGGCGGAAGTCGCGACGAACCGCGTGGCCTCCACCCCGTGCTCGCGGCACAGCGCGGCGGCCTCGTCCACAGCGGCAAAGGTCCTGTCGAGAGCGTCGGCCGCAAACTCGCCCGTCTTGTCCACGCCTTGCCCGAGCCGCACCACCGTCATGGTGCGCACCACGTCGGTCAGCCTCCCCTCGGCCACGTCGGCAATGAGGAGGCGAAGGGAGTTGGTTCCACAGTCAACGGCAGCGACGCGAGTCATGGGTGCCAGCCTAGCCGCGCGGTGAGCCGGGATCGCTCGCCCTCGGGACGTCGCACGCGCAACGGTCGGGCCGCCAGCGATCCGCCATGAGCCCAAGCGCCTCGTCGCCCAGCGGGTTTACTCCGGGGCCCGCCGCAAGCGCGTGGCCGACGAGCACGTGGAGGCACTTGACGCGGTCGGGCATACCGCCAGCCGAGATACCGTGGATCTGCTCCACGTCCTCGACCGCGTAACGCTCCTTGAGGTACCGCTCGTGCGCGGCCCGGTACGCCGCCGCCAACTGCTCGTCCTCGCGCAATCGCTCCTGCATCGGCCGCATGGCCCCGGTGGCCTCGAGGGTCGACGTCGCCGCGACCGCGCCCGGATGCGTCAGGTAGTACAGAGTGGGGAAGGGCGTCCCGTCCGGTAGCCGGGGGGCCGTCTTGACGACGGTGGGGTTTCCGCATGCGCACCGCGCGGCGACGGCCACCACTGCCCGGGGAACGCGACCCAACTGGGCGTGTAGGGTCTCGATGTCCTCAGGTGCGACGCTCATCCGCCCAAGTCTACGAGCGTGTTCGTGGGTTCCGGCGCGGCTGGTTCCGTCGGTTCGGGCTGCATGGTCGCCAAGGGCGGCATCCGCGGACCCTCGCCCACGGCCGTGATCGACGCCCACATCCTGTCGTACCAGGCACCGCCGTCGCCCTGCGTCTGTCCAACACGCACGGCATCCAGGGAGCCCACGGCCGCTGGCCGCGCCACCTCGGGATCGACTACTCGGTAGGGCGTCTCGCCCGGGAAGACGTATGCCAGGCGCTCACGGGCTTGGGCGACCACATAGGCGGGATCGTTCCAGCGGGCCAATTGCGCGTCGAGGTCGTCTACCTCCACCTGGGCGGCCTCCCGCTGCGCACTGAGGTCGTCGATCTGGGCGCGCTGATCCATGTACACCCTGACCGAGGGCCACACGAGCGCAAAGGCCAATCCCAGTACGCCCGCCAGCACAAGAGTTCGCCACGACATCACGGCCGCGAAAGACCCACGCGCGGGTGCCGCCTGGATCGCGGGTTTGACGGCGGGCACACTTCCGGACGACGCTGCCTTGCCTGGGCGGGTGGGTGGAGCCGTGCGCGCGCCGCCACGTGACGATCCGTTGCGCACAGACGAACGCGGCACGCCGGGACGGGTGGGGGCAGACATGCCCTCATTGTCCTGGCGCGCCGCGCGCGTGAGGCGGTGACTCGCGGAGAGTCACCCGTGTTCGGTTGGTCGCCGACGGGGCGTCGGCTTACTTCCTAGTTGCCGTAGCGGCGGGGGAAGGAGGACTTGCCCGCGTACACCGCAGCGTCGTCCAGCTCTTCCTCGATGCGCATCAGCTGGTTGTACTTGTTGATGCGCTCGCCGCGGGCAGGGGCGCCCGTCTTGATCTGGCCGCAGTTGTACGCCACGGACAGGTCCGCGATCGTGACGTCTTCGGTTTCTCCGGAACGGTGCGACACCATCGCGGTAAACCCGGCACGCTGGGCCATTGCCACCGCGTCGGAGGTCTCGGACAGGGTACCGATCTGGTTGAGTTTGACGAGCAGCGAGTTGGCCGCGGCCTCTTCGATGCCCCGGGCAAGGCGCACAGGGTTGGTCACGAACAGGTCGTCGCCGACCACCTGGGTCTTGGTCCCCACCGATGCGGTCAGCGCCGTCCAGTTGGCCCAGTCGTCCTCGTCCAACGGGTCCTCGAGCGACACGAGCGGGTAGTCCGCCACGAGGCCCTCGTAGAACTCGATCATCTCGGCGGGCGTCTTCCGTCCACCCTCCCACTGGTAGGCGCCGTCCTTGTAGAACTCGGTGGCGGCCACGTCGAGAGCCAGCGCCACGTCGTCGCCCGGCGTATAGCCAGCCTTCTCGATCGCGACCAGGATCAGGTCGAGAGCCTCGCGGTTGGAATCGAGGTTGGGGGCGAAGCCACCCTCGTCGCCGAGGCCGGTTCCCAGGCCACGTTCTTTGAGTACGGCCTTGAGGGTGTGGTACACCTCCGCGCCCATGCGCAACGCCTCACGGAACGACGACGCTCCGACGGGGGCGATCATGAACTCCTGGATGTCCACGTTCGAGTCGGCGTGCGAGCCGCCGTTGAGGATGTTCATCATGGGCACGGGTAGCACGTGCGCGTTCGGTCCGCCCACGTAGCGGAACAGGGCCAGGTCGGCGCTATCGGCGGCGGCCTTCGCCACCGCGACGGACACGCCGAGGATCGCGTTGGCGCCCAGCTTGCCCTTGTTGTCCGTGCCATCAAGGTCGATCATGATCTGGTCGATGAGGCGCTGCTCCGTGGCGTCGAGACCGACCACCTCGGGCGCGATCTCGTCGATGACGGCGTCGACCGCCTGTTCGACGCCTTTGCCCAGATAGCGTCCCTTGTCGCCGTCGCGGCGCTCTACCGCTTCGAAAGCTCCTGTCGAGGCACCCGAGGGGACCGCCGCACGCGCAAACGTGCCATCCTCAAGAGCGACCTCGACCTCGACTGTGGGGTTGCCGCGCGAGTCGAGAATCTCGCGGGCGCCGACGGCCTCAATGCTGGCCATGTTGCTCCTATCGTTGTGCCGCGTGAGCGGCCATCTATGGGGTACTCCCCCGTGAGTCTATCGAGATGGGTGTCGCCCCGCCGGGCCACAGGGCCTAGGCCGACGCCTGGTCTGCGGCTGTCTCGACGCCCATCCATTCGCGCTGCGCGTACGGGCTGAAACCGTTGACACTCTTGAGCACGAGGTAACTGACTTGGCCGGGTGCGTTCGAATAGTTCAGGATGTCCGCAACGGCGGCAGCGACACTGTCCGCGAAGACGGTTTGTGAGAAGTCGCCATACTGTGGACTCACGTCAGCCCGCGTCTCGATTGCCGCGAGCGCGTCCAGGACAGGTGCAGAGAATGTCACGGTGTTGGCGTCCGCCGGAACGGCCTGGGTGGCGAGCCCCCGCACCGTGCGCACCACAGCAATCTGATCGTCCGTCACGTCGGGAAGCGTCTGTCCCTTGGCCAACGCCCAGAATTTGGCGTCCCGCTCGGCCTCCTCATCGGTCATCGCGTTCCCGGCTTCGACGGAGGCCTTTTCGACGACTGGCTGCAGAAGCAACAACGTCAAGGCTTCGCCGGGCCCGTTGGCGAATCCGAGGTCTCTCAACGCTAGGGACCACGCGGCTACCTCGTCGTTCGTGACGGTGTTGCCGTCAAACACCGCGGCGGTGCCGGGTGGCGCGGGCTGGCCGGTGACGGCACAGCCGCTGAGGGTGACGGCGAGCAGGAGTGCGGCGGAGATGCGCTTCATGCTCTTCATCTTACCGGGGCTGGGCGGGCGATTTTGAGCACCTCGCGAGCCCAATCGAGCACGGCGAGTCCCTCGACGGACTCGACATATCTTTTGACACCGCGCAGTTGACGCCGTAGTTTCCAATATCGGGGGGCGTGACGGTGGCGCATTCTCGTCACGTACCAAAAGGGGAAAGCCACATATGACACACACACATGCGCGGAGCCGGGCTCGTAGGATTCTCGCTATAGGCCTCACGACCGCGGTAATTGTTCTTGCGCCGGGAACCGCATGGGCGTCTCAGACGGTCACCTTGTCGGGCACCAATCAGTACTACGTGGTGGACAACTGCATCACTACGTCGTACAACACCTCTACGAGAGCGGTTGCCTGGGAAGACCCAAGTTCATGCTCCGGCGACATCGAGGTCCGCGGCCGGGTCGGCACCTATTCATGGACGTCTTGGGCGTCCGACCCCGTCAACTCCAGCGGCATTTACCAGTACCAGGTCCGCCACTAAGCGTTCGCGCAGGGGCTCGCCCGGAACGCGCGGCGAGCCCCTGCGCTACGCACTGAAAGGTAGAGCACACTGTGCCACTCCACCGCAAAGCAGTTTCGATGATGTGCGCGTGTCTGGTCGCGTTTTCAGTCGCATCGTGCAGCGGCACTCCCGGCGCAAGTTCCGAGGACGACTTCTCGTCCAAGGTGAATGAGTTCACAATAGAAGCGCAGAACGAGGGAGCGAGCGACGCCCAACTCGCGCTCCTCGACCAGATCGCCGCCGAGGGTAAAGTGGACATTGAGATGCAACGGGCCGCGATCCGAAGTGCGTTGTCGTGCATGGAACAAGGCGGTCTCGACGTCACGTACATCGAGCAGCCGAACGGAAGCGGTCTCCTCGTACCTGGTTATATTGCTTCGGGAAACGAGCAACTCGGAGAGCAAGGCACCCTCGACGTCATCGACGAGTGCGACACAGGCGAGGCACGCTGGGTCAGCGGGTTGTATCAAACGCAACCGACCAGTCAGGAACAAAAAGAGGCGTACCTCGACGCGCTCATTCCACAGATGAGCACGTGCCTGATCGCAGCTGGGTACAGCGTCGCCGATGACGCCACAGGCACCGACCTCCAAGTCCAGATCGCTCGGGCCGAAGCCGATACCGGACAAAACCTCGGCTGCTTCGCCGGCGATAACGGCTTGTCGGACAGCGAATGAGCCGGCGCGGAACGAGCGGGGGCTCGGGCCTCACCGCAGCGCTGTTGCTCAGCATCCCATTGGCGATCGGAACGATTACCGCCGTCTGGGGACTCGCGCGCTCGCCACTTGAGGCGGCCCGCCCACCCGAGCCGGTGATCGCCGCCGTCGGCTCGGCCCAGCGCGCCGACGCGACTCGGACAACGGCCATCTATAGGCCAGCTGAGACCTTCGCAGTCACCACCCAGTCCATGGGCACCATCACTGATCTGTCGATCGCGGTGAGCGTCCCGGTGGAGAACGCCTCGATAGCGATGAAAGTCGACGGCAAGCCCGTGTACGCCTACGTAGCCAGCGCCCCTCTCTACCAGGACATCTCGCGAGGATCCACGGGCGAAGACGTCGCCACCGCCCAGCAGTTGCTCCATGACCTCGGCTATCTCGACACGGTCGACGGCCGTGCCGGGTACGCCACCGAGCGAGCCATCATAGAGTTCAATAAGGGGCAGGGCTACGGCGACAACAACCCCGTTCTTGCCGCGTCGTCCCTCCTGTGGGTCCCGCAAGGAAGCGGCGCCCCTGCAACAGTGGCCGTGCGCGTCGGCAAGAACCTGACGCCCGGGGTGGATTTGTATACCACCACGACGGGCGCTGCGTGGTTCGACCTCGGAATCGAGGCGTCGCAACAGGACCGGATGGTCACAGCCGACGACGTGACGGTTGCGCTCGATCCCGGCACGGGACGGATCATCGACCCCGACTCAGTCGCCAAACTCGCGGCCCTGCTCGGCGGCTCGACGACCCTTCCGGTCAGCATCGTTCTCGCCGAGCCCCGCACGGTGGGCACAATACCCGCGAGCGCTATCGTCACCGACGCCGACGGCACGATGTGCTTCTTCTCAGGACCCAACGGCGCCGCGATCCGTGTCGACGGGCAAGCCGGATCCTCCGGGCTCGTGGATGTGGACGCGGACCGTATTGGTGAGCCTGTCCTGGTGAATCCGCGCGACGTGAAAGTCGCTTTAACGTGCGGCTCGTAGCTGAGCAGTTGCGGTTTCGCTACCCGCACGGCGACCAGGACGTACTCGCGGCGCTGACCCTCGATATCGCGTCGGGAGTCAGGGCGGCGATTATTGGCCCCTCGGGTTCCGGCAAGACCACGCTACTGTCGCTGCTCGGCGGGCTCCTCGCACCGCAACAAGGGGCCTTCCACGCAGTCGATGCGAACGGCCAACGCCACGTTCCCCGCAACGTGTCGACCTGGGTGCTCCAGACCGTGTCGCTCCTGCCCGAGCGCACGGTGCTTGACAACACCAAGCTAGGCGCCTTCCTTGACGGAGCGTCATCCTCTGAGGCGGATGCTCGTGCCCGGCGCGCACTCGGGGCGATGGGCCTCGATCATCGGGCCGATGAGCCGGCACGGGTGTTATCGGGAGGAGAGGCGCAGCGCGTCGCGATCGCCCGTGCGCTGTCGTCCAACCGCCCTTTGCTGTTCGCCGACGAGCCCACCAATCAACTCGATGCAGCGACCACCGATCACGTCCTCGATGCGCTGTTTGCAGCCGCAAACCGCACGGTCGTGCTCGTGACCCACGACGAAGCCGCAGCCGCGCGGTGCGACGTCGTCTACCGGCTCAAGGATGGGGGGCTTGTAATGACCTCCGCAGGGTCGCCATGACTCACGCATGGCCCGCGCGTCTAGCTCGGCGGGAGGGCCTGGCCAACGCTCGGTCCGCGGGGTGGCTTGCGACACTCCTGACGGTCGCCGTCGCGTGGATCTCCACCGTGGCGGGGACCGCCTCTGCGCTTGACGCAAGCAGACTTCGCGATGCAGAGCAGGCGTGGATCGATGCGGGCGGCTACACATACGTCATTGAGGCGGCAGGGGAAGACAGCCGGCCGTTGTCGGCCTCAGCCTGCGAAGCGCTTAACGTGGTCACGGGGGTGAACGGTGCCTTCGCCACGACGCTGTCGAACGTCACGATGCGACCAGCAAGCGCTCCAGGCAACGAAACAACAATGATGTCTGTTTCCCCCGGTATCTACCGTTTTTTGTCGCTTCCCGCTCCCCGCACGGCGGGCGTCGTCACCACACCAAAGACGACCGGGGTCACCGGCTTGCGCGATGGCGAGCAGGCAACTTTCGTGCTGACTGACTTCGCGGATGGCGCCGTCGCAGGGCGGGTCGAAGCGACACTCACAGTTACCGACTCCGCCAAACTCGGCGACGACCTCACCGGCGCATACCTCCTCGTCTCACTCACCGATGGCGATGCGAAACAGTGCTACGTCACCACCGACGCTGCGCATGCCGAAGCAGTGCGGACATACCTCGGTGCGGCGCTCAGCGCGGATGATGGCAGCGCACCGGTCGTCCGGCCGCGCATATCGGCGAACACCTACGGGCTCGACTTTGAAACCGCGTACTCACGCGGACTACTTCGCTGGGCATGGGCAGCAGGCGCCGCGGCGCTGTTCGCGATGTGGGCCGTCACCAGGTGGACACGGCGCACCCATACTGCGGTTTACGCCACATTCGGCGCCCACGCCCGCGCGCGCCTGATCATGCAAGTCACAGAGTGGTGCGCGCTTTCAGCAGTAGGGGCCAGCTGGGGTTGGGCAACCGGAGTCACGCTTGCGATAGGCCTCGGGGCAACGCCCGTCATCGCGCTGACTCAGGTCACGCTACAGATTGTCGCGCTATGGTTCGCGGCCACGATCGGCGTCATCGCGCTTGGCGTGGCCCCGGTCGGCACCCTCCTCGACGCACTCAAGGACCGTGCCTAAGACGCCACCCCGGCCGGCGTCAACGCGGCCGCTCTCAGCACTTCGCGAGCCCAATCGAGCACGGGGAGGCCCTCGACCGGCGCGCCGCCGATGCGCGACGTCGCCGGTGCAGGGACGAGGATGTTGCGGACCGCGGGCTTGATGAGCGTGCCGGGATACAGGCGCGTGATCCGCATCGCAGCGGAGTCTGGCAGTTCGATCGGCGCAAAGCGCACGTACTTGCCCTGAGCGACCAGGTCCGTCACCCCGAGTGTGCGCAGTTCCAGGCGCATGCGCGCCACGGCGAACAGGTTCGCCACGGGTTCGGGCACGGCACCGTAGCGGTCCTCCAATGCGTCGGCCGCGGCGACGAGCGCGGCCTCGTCCGTGGCATCGGCGATGGTGCGATACGCCTCCAGGCGCAAGCGCTCGTGCTCGATGTACTCCGTGGGTATGTGGGCGTCGATCGGCAGGTCGATCGTGACCGGGGCGCGTTCCTCTTCGCCCTCGCCGCGGAAGCCCGCGACGGCCTCCCCCACCATGCGGATGTACAGGTCAAAGCCGACGCCTTCGATGTGGCCCGACTGCTCGCCGCCCAACAGGTTGCCAGCGCCACGGATCTCCAGGTCCTTGAGCGCCACGGCCATGCCGGAGCCCAGCTCCGTGTTGGCCGCGATGGTCTGCAGGCGGTCGTGGGCCGTCTCGGTGAGGGTGCGCTCGGGCGGGTACAGGAAGTAGGCGTACGCGCGGTCGCGCCCACGCCCCACGCGACCGCGCAACTGATGCAGTTGAGACAGCCCGAAGGTGTCGGCACGTTCCACGATGAGGGTGTTCGCGTTGGAGATGTCCAGCCCGGTCTCGACGATCGTGGTGCACACCAGCACGTCGTACTGCCTGTCGTAGTAGTCCACAATCACCTGTTCGAGCGCCTTCTCGCCCATCTGCCCGTGCGCCACCGCGATGCGGGCCTCGGGCACCAACTCTGCCAACCGGACGGCCGTGCGCGTGATCGACTTGACGGAGTTGTGGATGTAGAACACCTGGCCGTCGCGCAACAACTCGCGGCGGATTGCAGCGGCGACCTGCGCACTCTCGTGGGGCCCTACATACGTGAGAATCGGGTGACGTTCCTCCGGCGGGGTGGCCAGGGTGGACATCTCACGAATGCCCGTCACCGCCAGTTCGAGCGTGCGCGGGATGGGCGTCGCGGACATGGATAGTACATCCACGTCGGTCCTCAGCGCCTTGAGGGTCTCCTTGTGCTCAACCCCAAAGCGTTGTTCCTCGTCGATGATGACCAGGCCAAGGTGCTTGAAGCGCACGGAACCGGTGATGAGCCGGTGCGTGCCGATGACCATGTCGATCGTGCCGTCGGCGAGCCCCTCCACCACCGCCTTGGCCTCCTTGTCGCTTTGGAAGCGGCTGAGCGCCACCACCTTGACGGGAAACGGCGCAAACCGCTCGGCGAACGTGTCGACGTGCTGCTTGACGAGCAACGTGGTGGGGCACAGCAACGCCACCTGGGCGCCATCTTGGATGGCCTTGAACGCGGCACGCACCGCGATCTCCGTCTTGCCGAAGCCGACGTCGCCGCACACCAGCCGGTCCATCGGCACCGGCTTTTCCATATCGGCCTTGACATCGTCGATGGTGCTGAGCTGGTCAGGTGTCTCGACAAAGGCGAACGCCTCCTCAAGTTCCCGCTGCCAGGGAGTGTCCTGCCCAAACTCGCGGCCCTTGGTGGCCATGCGCGCCGAATACAGGCGGATGAGCTCGGCCGCGATCTCCTTGACTGCCTTGCGGGCGCGGCCCTTAGTCTTGGCCCAGTCCGCCCCGCCCATCTTGTTGACCGACGGCGCCTCGCCGCCCACGTACTTGGTGATGAGGTCGAGCTGATCGGTGGGCACGCTGAGCCGGTCCCCCGCGTGTCCCTTCTTAGAGGGCGCGTACTCGATGACGAGGTACTCGCGCTCGACGCCGCGCACCGTGCGCTTGGTCAACTCGACAAAACGGCCGACGCCGTGGCTTTCGTGGACCACAAAGTCACCCTTGCGCAGTTGCAGGGGGTCAACCACGTTGCGGCGCTTGGACGGCACCTTCACCTTGGGTCCGGCGACCACAGCGGCGCGTCCGGTCAGATCGGACTCGTGGAGCACCAGCAGTCGCTGCCGCGGCACCTGGAAGCCACCGCCGCTCACTCCCGCAACGATGTCGATGACCCCGGGCGCCACGTCGCCCGCGTCCTCGCTGACACGAGCCGCGAGATCCGCGTCGCGACAGAGTTCGGCGATGCGTTGTGCCGAGCCTGTTCCCGCAGCGGCCACCACCACGCGCCAGCCCTCGGCGAGTCGCGCACGCGCCAACTCGAGCGCCGCCCCCGCCCGTCCGCGGAAGGACTCGAGCGCCACAAAGCCGGTCTGGCCCGCGTCGTCCGCGCCGACGTTGTCCCCCCCGAACGGGCCGATGGTCGCCCAACCAAGGCCCGCCGCGTCGATTGCCTCATGAAGCTCATCGAGAGTCAAGAAGCCGCCCTTGGCGAGGGGGCCGTGCGCCGCCGCCTCCGCGACGGCGCCGAGCTCGAGGGGTGCCGCGGCGCCAGCGGTGGCACCCACCCAGGCGGCGGCCAGGAACTCTTCGGCAGTGCTGTGAAGGTCCTCCGCGCGGCGGGCGAGGCGCTCGGGTTCGAGGGCGACGATGCGCGTGCCGCGTGGTAGCAGTTGCGGGAAGGTCTCGAGGTGGTCGACCAGGATGGGCAGGAGCGACTCCATGCCCTCCACCACTTGACCCGCGGCCAAGCGTCCCAGGATGTCCGCGGCGGCAGGCAACACCGATTGCATGGCCGACGCGCGACGCTGCACCTCCTCGGTGAGCAGCACCTCACGGCACGGCGGCGCCCACAACCGCTCGACCTCCATCAGCGAGCGCTGGTCCGCCACGGAGAACTGCCTGATCGACTCGACCTCGTCGCCGAAAAACTCAATGCGCACCGGGTGGGGGTCGGTGGGCGCGAACACGTCCACGATGCCGCCGCGCACGGCGAACTCGCCGCGACGCTC
>JASBTB010000030.1 GCA_030148645.1 Demequina sp.
CGCGATCGTTCCCACCCCAGGCGGCCTCGGCGTAGTCGAAGGCGCGCTCGCCGCTGGACTGTTTTCGGCTGGACTGCCCAAGGAGATCGCCGCATCTGTCGTGGTGCTCTTCCGTCTGCTCAGTTACTGGGCCCGAATTCCCTTGGGGTTCCTCGCCATGAGATATCTACAAGGCAAGGGTGAGTTGTAGTCCGTCGGTTGTTTGCCTAGGCTAACGCGTAGCGCATGTCGGTAACGCGAGTCTGCGGAGTTGGTAGCGGTGTTCGGTGTTGTTGGTCGCGGCCCGGCCATCGCTGACCGGGCCGCTGACCGTCACTCCCAGTAGGTGTCGCCTGCGCGGGCGTGGTCGTGGCGGAGTCGGCGCATGTCGATCTGGCCGAGGTTTGATGGTGCGGGCGTGGTTCGCGAGCCGGTTCACGATCGAGTCCGCCGCGACCGGGTCGGGCAGTTCGGTGACCCAGTGCGCGGGCCCGGTCTGGGACGCGATCATCGTCGGGAGCCGGTGTTCTCGGTTGGCGAGGACGGCGAATAGGTCGCTGGCGGCGTCGCTGTCGATCCCGACGGTGAGGAAGTCGTCCAGGATCAAGACGTCGGTCTGCGAGAGCTCGTTGAGGAGTTTCTGGTGAGCGATCCCGTCGCCGCGGGCGATCACGAGCCGGCGGGCGAGGTCGTCCATGCGGGCGTAGGTGACGGCGTGCCCGTTGTGGCAGGCGGCGATCCCGAGCGCGCAGGCGAGGTAGGTCTTCCCGCCTGCGGTCGGGGAGATGATGAGCAGGTTCATCGGGTCGCCCCGCCAGTCGTGGGCGGCGTAGCGGCGCATCCTGACCGGGGTGATCCCACGACCTTCCCGGTAGTCGATCTCCGCGAACGTGGCGTGGAGGATCGGGAACCCGGCCTGCCGGATCAGCTTCTCGACCTTGTGCGCGCGGCGCTGCTCGAGGGCGTCGTCGACGGCGGTGAGGAACAGCTGCTCCGGGGTGAGGGTGTCGTTGACCTCGTCGGCGATGAGTTCCTCGAGGCGGGTCGCGATGTGCGTGACTCGCAGCGCCCGGAACTTCTCGTAGTCGATGCTTGTGAACGTCAACGGTCCGCCTCCCCGCTGGTCGCGTAGTGGGAGACGTCGCGGACGAACACGTCCGGCCCGACAGTTGCCCCGCCAGCACGTTTCCTGGTCGACGCGGCCGGGGTCACCGCTCTGGGTTTCTTGGCGTCGCTGTCGATGCTCGCCATGATCCGCTTGAGCGTCGTGTAGGTGGGCTGCCCGCCCCGGTTGATCAACTCCTGACAGGCCGCTTCCAACCGCTCACGGTTCTGCTTCCCGAGCCCGGTGAGCACGTTCTGACAGTCCAGGTAGCCTTGCGCCTCGATTGCATGCCGGTCCAGGATCTGCTCGATCACCCGCACCGTCGCCGGCCCGAAGCTGCGGGCCCTGTCGGTGAACCACCGCCTGGACCACAACCCGTCGATGTTGCAATGCTGCGGTGGGACATGCTCGGGCAGTGTCGAGTACTGGCCCTTCCAGCCGGTGAGTCGTCGGTGTTCGCAGACGACGTCGTGCCCGTCGAACACGGTCACCGTCGCCTGTGTGAACCGGACCCGCAGCAGCCTCCCCGCCAACCGGTAAGGGACGAAATAGCGTTGCGTGTCCGCGGCCACGTGATAGTTCCGGCCGGCCTTCAACTCCTTCCAAGACACCTCCTCGAATGCCGCGTCCGGCAGCGCAGCGAGCAGCGCCGCCTCCTCCGCTTCGAACCGTTCCCACCGGGTCGTATCATCCGCGCGGCGCATGTCGCGGTTGATCTCCCGCACCCGCTCACCGATCGCGCCATTCAGCTCAGAAAGACTCGTGAAGACGTCGACTTCGAGGTAGCCGATGACCCGCTTGTTCACGACGTTCACCGCGTTCTCAGCCGCAGCCTTATCGCGTGGCCTCCCCGCTCTGGCGGGGACGATCGCGGTCTGATAGTGATCGGCAAGTTGCTGATACCTCGCGTTCACGACCCGCTCCGCGTCACCCCGGCGGGCCTGATGCGTCGAGGTCGTCGGGTTGTCCGGTACGACGATCTGGACCACCCCGCCATAGAACGAGAACGCGCGCACGTGCGCGTCCAACCACGCCTCGGACCGCATGTGCGCATACGCGCGACAGAACAACACCCCCGAGAACGGCAGCGCCGCGACGAACAGCACCGCCCAAGTCACCTCCCCGGTGACCGCGTCGACCAGGTCGATCGTGTCTCCGGCCCAGTCCACGAGCATCGCCCGCCCCGGCTCGTGATGCAGCATCGCGACCAGATCCTACCTGCGGACATAGTCGGCGAACAGGGCGCAGAACTGCGAGTACCCATACTTCTTCCCGACCCCACGCGCGTCCGTGTAACGACGCCACACCAGCAGCAACGTGAAGTGCCGGTTCTGCCGCATCGACGCCAGCACCCGAGCAAGGTCCGGCTGGTCATACTCGTCCGACACCCGCCGCCGACCGTCGGAAAACCACTCCGCCAGCTCGGCGTCACTAACCGCGCCCGCGGACTCGACACCATGCACGGCGATCACCTGTTTCACACGGGCGACATCACGGTGCGAGCACCCCACCACCTCGGCCACATCCCGATAGCTACGCCGCTCCAACAGCAGCGTGAGGATCTTCCGGTAGTCCGTCATGAACTCCGCCTCTCACACAGAAACGGCGACGCCCCATGGGTCACCGTCCCCTCAACAGAGCACCACCCTCCAACCCCGTGCTACCGACTCGCCGGAATCCTGTTACCAACTCCGTGGACTCGCGTTACCGAGAAGCGCTACGCGCCACATTGCACTGATCGATGAAGCCCGCTTGGACCGGGTTCGCAGGATGTCTCCTTCTGAGCAGAACCCGCGCATCCTGAGCACAAGTTAGTCGCACAAACGGGCGTCCGACTCCGCCCGACACGAGCCTGCGGTACTACCCCGGAAGCACTCCGTTTGGGCTCACTTCGACGTACTCGAGACCCGCCTGCTCCAGTCCTGCACAGAGTGCCTCGCTGCCACTGACATAGAGCGAGTCCCCGTATCCGGTAGCCGCAATTAGGTAGTCACGTGCTTTTGGAAGTACAGCAACGGGGAACCTGAGTCCTTGCTCAAACGTAAACCGCTCCAGCACACGAACATCTACGACTCCCGACACTAGGTGGGACCCGTCGCACCATCGCAAGCCCTCCTCGACCGATGCAATCCTTGAAGCAGCAAACGCTCCCCAGGCATCTTGCTCGGCGTAGACGCCCCAAAACACCAATTCGACTTCGGAGTCGGCTGTGCTGTCAACAAGTGCCTGAACCAGGCGGCTCGCAGTCTTCGACATGACTTGCCCGTTGGGACAAACCCCTGCGAGATCGGGGTTGGGTACCTGCGAAAGGTCGCAGAAGCGGGTTCTCTCGTCAAGTTCGACTCCGGCGCTGAGAGCCAACGGCCCCCAGCGCATTTCTGTGGTGTCAGAGAGCCCGGGGAGAAGCACCCTCACGCGGCACGGCGCCGCTGGCAAACACAGGCTCGAGACCATTCGAATATCGGAGGACAACCCTCTTGGCCAGTCAAGGAAGTCGTGCATGACGCTACTTCCCCCCTACGTAGAACCCGTAACTCACGTAGTCCTCGCCGAAGCCCTGTTGAGAGGCCTTCTCAGAATCCGATAAGAGCGCATAGGACAGCGAGATCGTGGCAAACACAACACCCGGCTCCAGGGGAAACCGGACTTCCAGACCAGTATCAGTTTCCAGGATGTCACACGAAGACGCCGGAGCCTTGCATTCCGTAATCGTTGGTTCCCCCAACGGAACACCACTGGCGTCGACTTCTAAGAACTGTTGCACGTCGAACCTCAAGAGACCTACCTGACTCGCGATGCTGGCCCGGGCAACGGAACGTGAGCCCACGACCGGGACCGCGGCCAAAGCGCCTTCATCGGGATACAGGGTCACCATCTGTTCGGTGCGGCTGTCAAACCACTCAAAGGAAAGCGGTTCTATCGCCACACCCTCAATCCATACCTCGGGCGGATGAGCGGGGGGGCTCAGAGGTGAGTTCGAGTAGTGGGCCCACAGTTGGCGACGGATTCGGAGCGTCGGGACTTTGCGGCGGAGTGCCATCCGCCTCTGTGCACGACGTCAAGAGAAAGACGGCGAGGCCAGCGCAGACGGCAAAACGGTCCCGCGCCCAGCGTCGGTTGCTCAAGGTTCGAGCGTACTGGAGGGCGGGGCCGTTCACTCGAGAATCAGTCAGCAAGGAAATCTGCTGTAGGTCGAACTGAAATTGCTCGTGCTTGCCGTGTATGTAGTGCCATTCTCGACTGACGCATGGTTCGAGTACCCGTAATACGAATACGTTCCCGCGCCCTTGCAATACCAATGCGGGGTCGCATCTCCTGAGAAACTCTTATTCACAGTGGACGCAGTATCGGAATTGAGCGTCTGCATTCCATACCAACGCGAGCGCTTCAAGACCGTTGTCGTCGATGCGCTCGACACGACCACATTGCAGCGAACCCGCCCGTGCACGGAAGCATCAGTTGGGTTGATGGGGCCGGGACTTGCGTGTGGGTAGTCGGTGGTGCCCTTGCAACCCGCCGGAGAGTACTCGACGGATACGGCGTTCGTGACCACACCAGATGCCCCGAAGGGACTCTTGGTACCTGTACTCGACGAACCGGAGAGACTGCCACTCGGATTCACCGGCACAAACACCGACGGACCTATGCCTGCGCCTTCATCTTGGATCCGACTCGATTCGGGCTGTGCATCGCTTACTGCGAGATCGGGCTGATCAGTCGCGGCACCTGCAACTGACGACGAAACCAACAACAGCGCTATGGCCACCGCTACGGTGACACCTGTCCGGCGTGTTTTCCGGATACTTATTTTTCCCCCTTCGATTGCGAACCCATTTGATTGCAAATTCATTCAATATGCGTTTGAGACGGTGCGTCAAGCCCCCACTTATAGGGGCTCTTCAGAGTTGAGGTGGGTCTGAGGGTGTCGGGCGTGGCCTTGAGGGGCGAGGGAGGTCGAGGCCTTCAGGATGGGTAGCGACCAAGCTAACCCGAACCGGAAGGCCTCGACTTGTCCGAGCCTACGGCCTGCACTTCTGCGTGTGGCCACGACTCCATTTATTGCTCCCGATGTGATCTGCTCGTCGGCTTGGACGGGCTGCGGGTGATCGACGTCGCCCGCGTTGAAGATGCGCTGATCGTCACGGTCGAGTCCCCGCCGGGCGTGACTGGCTGCCCGCGATGTTGCGCGGCCACCACGCCGCAGCCGACGAACTCCGACGCGCCACCACCGGCACAAACCTGCGCCAACCTACCCACGCGACCTGGGGAACTTCACCGAGCAACTCTGAGGAAATTCGGCGAGCGCCGTCGCCCTACCACACCGGCGAAGGTCCCACACGGACCCCGGTGTCGCTACCCGTGACGTGCCTTGACGTGCGACGCCCAAGCACCGGAAACACCGCGAACAAGGATGTGGCCAATGAGCCAGCCGACGAGCGCGTTGATCGTCCCGAGAGTGAACGCGCCCACCATGACCGCGGGGCTTGAGTTTCCGGTGGACACCGCGACGGCGATCGTCCACGCGACGCCCGCGAGCATTGTGGTCCACCACTTGGTCCACGGAATGGCTCCGAGTACGAAGCCAGCAAAAAGCATCGTCGGGATCATCTGAGAGTCCTCCGATCTTGGCGAACTTGCAATCCAGTGTATCCGCCGTTGCTGTGGGATGACAGCAGATGCTCGCCACTGGTCACTGACGAGTTCGTCTTGCTCTAGCCGGTGGCCGACGACCCACATATGACCGCGCACTGACTCGATCGTGGCCTCACCCAGCAGCGGTCGGCGTTGCCTCGAGATCGAGCAACAGTACCTGTTGCGGGAGGAGCAACGGCATGGCCAGCCCTGTCTCGGCGAGTACACGTCCGGGAAGCGTGACCTCGCCCTCGACGAGCCACGGCGGCGCGGCGTCCTGCAGCACCCTTGGGGGTTCCACGAGGGTCCACGGTCGAACCCGGTAGGTTCGGTCGGGGTCGAGGCCGACGAAACGCAACGGGGCTGGTAGAGCGTGCTCGGGCGCAGCAAGCGCGACGTACGCGAACGTGGCGCTCGCTGCGTCCGGGGCGACGACGCCGTGGACCAGCAGTGACGGGTCGCCGAGGTCGGCCCTGACGACGGTGCCGCCGTGGAGGCGTTCCCGACGCTGTCGGTAGGCGGCGGTCCACTGGGCAATCTGCGTCCGCTCCTCGGGGCCCGCGGCAAGCAGGTCCCACTCGATGCCAGCGCTGGCAAACAGCGCCGTCGCCGCCCGGAATCCGAGTTCGGATCGGCGTCCCGTGGTGTGCGCGATTGCGGCCCCGAGGTGGCTGCCGAGGTACTCGGGCGGCACGAACACGCTCGTCCACCGTTGAATCTGTTGCCGTTCGAGCGGATCGTTTGTGTCGGACGTCCAGACCCGCTCGACTCGCTCCAGAATGCCGAGGTCGATCCGTGCGCCACCGGACGCGCAGGACTCGATCTCGAGATCCGGCGCGGCGGACCGCAGTGCATCGAGCAACCGGTAGACGGCGTTGACCTGCCGATGCGCCACCGGCTCGAGCAGGTCACGGTTGTGATCCCACTTGAGGTACGCGATCGGATACTCGCGCACGAGGGCCAGGAGACTTTCGAGGACATGGGCGAAGGCGTCCGGGTGTGCCAGGTCCAGGGTGCGTTGATGGCGCCAGGTGGGCGATGTGGGCGACCCGAGTATCCAGTCCGGGTGCGCGCGGGCAAGATCGGAGTCAGGGTTGACCATCTCGGGCTCCACCCACAAGCCAAAGTCCATGCCGTGGGCGTGCACGAGCGCGACGAGCGGGTGGAGGCCTTCTGGCCACACCGAGGCGTCCACCGTCCAATCGCCGAGCCCCCGGCGGTCGTCGCGTCGACCCGTGAACCAGCCGTCGTCGAGTACGAACCGCTCGACACCGACTTCTGCCGCCGCCGCGACCAGACGGCCCAGTACGTCCAGGTCGTGGTCGAAGTACACGGCCTCCCAGGTATTGAGGATCACAGGGCGCGGGCGACGGATCCTGGACCGGGACCGGACGTAGGGGTGCAACCGTGCCGAGAGCCCATCGATCCCGTCTCCCGACCACGCCCCGACGGTCCACGGGCTCGTGTACTCCTCGCCTGCAGCCAGGCGCACCTCGCCCGGGGCGAGCAACTCGCCGCACGCGAGCATCGAGGGACCCAGGGGTTGGCGTTGCGCCCGGACGGCCTTGTCGCCACTCCACGCCAGGTGTACTGCCCAGAGCTCGCCGGAGCGAAAGTTGAAGCCGGGGGTGCCGACCACAGTGAGGAAAGGGTCGTCGTGGCCCGGGCGCCCGTGCCGGGTCTCGCGGCTCCATGCCCCGAAACCGAGCATGGTCCGCTGCGGGCGCCGTTCGTGGGTCCACAGCCCGGTGAAGTCGAGCACTTCGCGGGCGCGATCCGGGATGGGAATCACGGTGTCCAGGCCCGCGAGTTCGACGTCGTCTTCGCCGGTGTTACGCACGGTGTGTCGGGCGCGCAGCACGCCCTCGTCGGTGAGGCAGAACTCGGACTCCACGAGGATCGTGCCCTGCTCGTCGGAGCTCGCGATGCGGACGGACCTCCCGGCGCGCGTCACCGTGGGCGAGGCCAGGACGCCAAGGGCCCTGCCGTCGGTCGCCCGGAATCCGCGCAGGGCGGGGTGGCCACTCCACCCCTCGACCAGGCTCGGCAGGATCGTCAGCCGCAGGGGCTCGTCGATCGAACTGGGCCCGACTGCCGGGACGAGGGCATCGACCGTCTCAGCGAGTGCCGCGTCGTCCAGATCTCCAAGATCCTTGCCCCAGTGGACGATCGCGGGTAGCCGCGTGCCGCGGGCATCCAGCACGAGGCTGGAGCCCGCGGCACGCAGGTAGTGGATCAAGCACTCACTCCTTGACCGGGATGGCCTGCGACTTCAGGGTCGTGATCGTCGAATCCTGGGTCGCGGTGAGAGCGTCGGCCAGGGTCCCGCCTCCCGACACGGCGGCCTTGAAGCCGTCAGAGGCGTCGGCGTAGACCTGGGTCATCGTCGGGCCCCACGTGAAGTCCGGGTTGACCTGGGTGGAGGCCTGCGCGAAGACGTCGTAGATCGCCTGGCCACCGTAGAACTCTACGCCTTCCTTGAGCGCGGGCAGGTTCGCGCCAGCCACGGTCGCGGGGTAGAGGTTGGCGGCCTTGTTGAGTGCCGTCAGCGCCTCGTCGGAGGTGTTCAGCCACAGCGCGAACTTCGCAGCCTCGTAGACGTTCTCGGTACCCTTGAAGACGGCCGTCGAAGAGCCGCCCCAGTTTCCGGCCGCGTTATCACCGGCGTTCCACTGTGGCATCGGCGCGACGGCCCAGTTTCCGGCAGTCGCCGGCGCGCCAGCCGAGATAGAGTTGGCGCCCCACACCGCGGAGATCCAGGTCCAGTCGGAACCGGTGTTATAGGCGTTGTTCCACTCGTCGGTCCACGGTGGGTTGGCCGAGACGAGGCCGTCGTCGATCAGGCCCTGCCAGTAGTCGGCCACCTTGATCGACTCGGGGCTGGTCAGGCCGACGCTCCAACTGGTCCCGTCGTTCTGGAACCATGAGCCACCCGCTTGCCACACGAAACCCGCGAACTGGTTGATGTCGCTTTGCGAGAAGTTGGTGATGTAGCCACCGAGTTCCTTGATCTTGACTGCGGCGTCTTGGTACTCGGCCCATGTGGTCGGCACCGGGATGTTGTTCTGCTCGAAGAGGTCCTTGCGGTAGAACATCGCCATGGGGCCGGCGTCTTGCGGAATGCCGTAGACGTTGCCTTCCTCACCGAAGCTGACCTGGTTCCATGTCCACCCGACGAACTCGTCCTGGGCCGCCAACACGTCGGCGCATACTCCGAGGTTCACGAGGCCGTCTTGGACGCGGAAGTTGGGCAGGGCGTCGTACTCGATCTGGCCAAGGTCAGGCGCATTGCCTGCCTTGAGTTGGTTGAAGAAGTTCTGGTAGGTGCCGCCGTTGCCGTTCGGGCCGGTCTGTACCGTCACCTGGATGTCCGGGTTCTGCTCGTTCCACAGGGCCACGACCGTATCCATCCCGGGCACCCACGTGGTGAAGGTGAGTTCGACGTTGCCGGTCGCGGGCTGGCACTCTTTGGACGTCGCCGGGTTGGCCGGGCCGCTAGCGTCGGTGCTCGTCGGCTCCGTACTCGAGCAGCCTGCGAGGGCGATTACGGTGAGTAGGGCGACACTGATCGCTCTATTCTTGGTCTTCATCTTTCTTCTCCTTCATGTGGGTGGAACAACGCGACATGACTTGCCGCGCGGATGAGACGTTTCGTTCACTTCACCGATCCGGCACCCAGGCCATTGCGCCAAAAACGCTGCAGGAGCAGGAAGATGACGATCAACGGGATGATGGACAGGAGTGCCCCGACCAGGACGAGTCCGCTCAGTTCGGGAATCTGGTTGACCTGGGTGGTCCAGGTGTACAGGCCCAAGGTGACGGGGAAGGTTGACTCGTCGCGAAGCATGATCAGGGGCAGGAAGAAGTTGTTCCAGATCGCCACGAACTGGAAGAGGAACACGGTCACGAGTGCGGGGAGCATGAGGCGTACCGACACCGTGAAGAACGTCCTGACCTCCCCGGAACCGTCGAGCCGTGCCGCCTCAAGGAGTTCGTCGGGGACGCTGGCCGCCGCGTAGATTCGGGCGAGGTAGACCCCGAACGGACTGACCAGGCTGGGTAGGAACACCGACCAAAACGTGTTGGTCAGGCTCACGGTGCTGAAGAGAAGGAACAACGGCAGCGCGAGCGCGGTCGCTGGCACGAGCACGCCGCCCAGCACGACGTTGAAGATCGTCTCCCTGCCGCGGAAGGGGTACTTTCCCAGGGCGTAACCGCACATCGCAGCCAGGATGGTGCCGAAGAAGGCTCCGCCGACGGTGTAGAGCGCCGAGTTCACCATCCACTTGACAAAGATCCCGTCGCCATAGTTCAGCAGGTTCGAGATGTTTGTCCACAGCGAGAAGTCGGCGAACCACAGTGGGGCGGTGCTCGTGAACTGCGCACGGTCCTTGGTGGCGGAGACCAGTAGCCACCAGATCGGCATCAGGAAGTAGACGGTGAAGACGCCCATGACGATCATGGCGCCGACCCGTGAGACGGGGTTCTCCTTGACACCGAGGCGCCGCTCGGCGTCCGCGGAACCCTGGGTGCGGACGGGGGTGTCGGTCGCGCTCACTTGTTGCCCTTCCTCTGGGTCACCTTCAGGAACGTGAACGACAGGATGAACGTCGCCACGGCGAGCACCACGGAGAACGCGGCGGCCAGGCTGAAGTTCGGGATCGACGACGTCGAGTAGATGGTTAGGTTCGGCGTGTACGAACTGGTCACTGCCGAACTGAAGGAGCGGAACACCTGCGGTTCGGCGAGCAGTTGCAGCGTGCCGATGATGGAGAACACTGTGGTCAACAGGATCGCTGGCATGACCAGCGGAATCTTGACCGACCACGCGATCCGCAACTGGCCCGCCCCGTCGAGCCGCGCCGCCTCGTAGATCTCCGTTGGAATGGCCAACAGCGAGGAGTAGATGATCAGCATGTTGTAGCCGACGTAGACCCACGTCACGACGTTGGCGATGGCCCACAGCACCAGATCGGCCGACAGGAAGGCGACGTTCTCGGTGACGGCCTTGAACGGCGACAGGTTGGGGGAGTACAGGAAGCCCCACATGATGGCGGCGACGACGCCCGGCACCGCGTACGGCACGAAGAAGGCGAGCCGGAAGAACTTCTTGCCCTTGACCAGGGGCGAGTCAAGAAGCAGTGCGAAGATCAACGCGAGTCCGAGCATCACTGGCACCTGGACCGCGCCGAAGGTCAGCACCCTGCCGACCGAGTTCCAGAACGGAGCGTTGGAGAAGACTTGCTCGTACTGGCTGAAGCCGCCGAAGACCTCGCGCGCCACGCCAAAGGTTCCCTCCCGTTCGACCTTGAGGAGAGACTGCCAGACGGCATAGCCCACCGGGATCGCGTAGAAGAGTGAGAAGAGGACGCCGAACGGTAGGACGAAGACGGCGATCGCCCGCTTGTGGGGCGAACTGCGCCGACGACTGGCGGGCGGGCGCCCGGAACTCACCTCCTGGGTGAGCGGATTGGTCGTCATGGTGCGAGGTCCTCTCTCATGTGCGGCAGTCGCGGGTGCGACACATCGTTGTGCGCAGGCAGACCGGCGTGGCTCGCCGACGGGTTGTGAGCCGAACCACGCCGACGCTCATGCTCGGCTGCTGACGACGGTGCCGTCGGGGCGGCGTTGCCACGTACTGCCGGTGGCGAGGGCGACGCTCTTGTACGCGCCGTCGTAGATGCCGATCCGCTTATTCTTGACGATCGAGTCACAGAACAGTTCCATCAGGTCCGTCCCTTGGGCGATGAGGTCGATCGCTTGGAGCGTGCGCGCAATGCTCCGTGTCTCGATCGTGCCATCGCCGATCTCGGCACTGCGTATGGCGCCCCATGCCTCGTGCGCGCCGACCCGGGCGTTGAAGATCTTGGGCACCGGGTAGAACGCCAGTTCGGACGGCTTGGTGATGAGCACGTCCGCGACGCGCATGAGGTAGTTCGTGGCGTAGACGCCGTGGAACGTGTTGTCGAAGAGGAACACGTGCAGACCCGAAGCCTCCCCGTCCCGGATCTGGTCCGCGAACTCCTGAGTGTCCTGCCAGGTGAAGTGGGTCTGCACGTGTGAGACGCCTGTGCCGAGTTCGCCCTGGAGCCACTCCCAGTTGTCCGCGTGGTCGCCGAGGTTGACGAACAGGGTGAGTTCGCCGCGATCGATCATCGGCTGGCAGTGGTCGATGATCGCCTTGAAGAGTTCCCGTTGCGCGCCCGCACCACCCATGGTCAGGAGGAACCGGCGGGGCTGCCCCGAGCGCATCCGGTCGATCCGCGCCGCGCAGTCCACCTCGACGTTGTCCACCAATTCGTGATCGACGTGGTGGCCCACGTACTCGATCGCGTCCGCCGGGGTGGGGTTGAGGAGTTTGTCGTCCTCGTCGAATTGGTTCATGATCCGGAAGCCGTAGTAGCCGGACGGTGACTGGACGGCGTGCGTGGCCCCCTCGACCAGTTGGAAGGCCATCGGCCAGTTGTCGAACATCATGTCGACCACGTTCGTCATGCCCCCAGCCACGGCGCCCATGCAGTTCCACATGTGTGCCGTGAGGATGGGCATGTCGGATGGCAGCGCGTGGTGGAGGTTCGCAAAGAGTTCGCTCTTGCGGTAGTCACGGGCGTTCGCCTTGAGGAAGCGCCACGGCCAGCCGATCGCCGTGTTATTGAGCCACCAGTTCAGTCCCGGTAACGTCTTGTCGCCGCTGGTGACCGACTCCCAGATGTACTTATCGAATAGTTCGCTGCGCTGCGAGACGCGTGAGTACTTGCTGTAGTTGGTGTTCCACCAGTTGATGGCATCCTGGGTGATCCCGGGAATCGCCAGCAGGTCGAGCCAGTACGGGGTGTAGCCCATCGACCGCGCGGCGGAGGCTCCCGCCATCGCGATCCGATAGTGACCGAAGCCCATCCGGATCGTCGAGATGACGACGCCGTTGTCCCGGTCGATCGGGTCGCCGTGCGCGTCGCGTCGGATATCGCGGATCCCGAGAACATCCCCGAGTTGGGCGTTGTCGTGGATGCTCAACTCGTACTTCTCGTCCGGGTCGAAGTCGAACTTCTTCACGAACATCTGCTGCCACTGGAGCGCCTTGCGGTCCTGCGCAGCAGTGATCGTGTTCCCGTAGAGCGAGAAGTGCTGGCGGTCCATCGAATCTCCTTGATCCGGTATGCGGAGCGCCTGTTGCGTGAACGTGCACACATGGACAAGCAGCCTCGGCGTTGAGTGGTCTGTGAACGTGCACACACTCTGCCAGGAAACCCGTGACTCTGTCAACCCCGGGGGGCTAGGGTGACCATGTGACCATCCCACAGCAGCGAGCGCGCGCCACCGTCCACGATGTCGCCGCAGCCGCCGGAGTGTCGCGCGGCACCGTCAGTCGCGTACTCAACGGCGGGTACGTGTCCCCCGCCGCGCGCTCCGCCATCGAGGCGGCCATCCAGAGCGTCGGCTACGTCCCCAACACCGCCGCCCGCAACCTGGTGCGGCAACGCACGCAAGCGGTCGCATTCCTCGCGCACGAGCCGCACCCGTTGTTCCTCGAAGACCCCAACATCGGCAGCGTCATGCTCGGCGCCAACGAGGCGCTGTCGCTGGCCGACTACCAGATGGTCTGTCTCGTGATCGACTCGGTGCGCGACACCGAGCGGGTCAGTCGGTATCTTGCCGGCGGTTTCGTCGACGGCGCGATCATCGTCTCCGCCCGCTCCCACGACCCGATCACCCGTGCCGTGACCCGGCTCGCGCTACCGACGACATTCGTCGGGCACCCGCCCGACCTGGGGACGATGCCTTGGGTGGGCATCGACAACGTGGCGGCGGCTCGGGAGATCACCACACGGCTGCTGTCCACAGGTCGCCAGCGGGTCGCCATGATCGCCGCTGCACTGGACCGCGACTCGGGCGCCGATCGGCTCGAGGGCTTCCGGCAGGCGCTGGGTGAGCGGTTCGACCCGCGCCTCGTGGCCGAAGTCCCGCTGTACGAGTACGGCGGCGGCCTGGCGGGCATGGAGGAACTCCTGCGCCGGGAACCGGCGATCGACGGGGTCTTTGCCGCGTCCGACGCGGTGGCCGCAGGGGCGCTCGAGGCGTTGCGCTCCGCCGGACGGGCCATCCCGGAAGACGTCGGGCTCGTCGGCTTCGACGACAGCACATGGGCCCGGCGGAGCAGGCCAGCACTGTCCACCGTCCACCAACCAGCCGCGGGACTCGGCCGCCGCGCGGCGGAGGTCGTGCTCGCGCAACTGCGAGGCGAGGAAGTCGAGCGGGGGGGAATCCTGCTCGACACGCCGATCGTGTGGCGGGAGTCCGCCTAGTAGGTCGTCGTGTCTCGGGTTGTGGGTATAGGCGATGGGGTGTGACGTGCGCGTCGGCTGCGGTGAGGTGCCATCCGACTGTGACCATGAACGCGGCCGGGGCGACGGACTCTGCATCAAGGATGACTATGACATGCACGTGACATCCGCTGGATTCGCCGCTGGATCCGGCGCGCGCGATCTGCTATCAGCGGCAATCTTGTCTGCAACGTTGACGAGCATCCCCGAGTCATACATGTGCAGGTACTGAGTCTGGACTCCAATGCGGTGGTCAATCTCAATGGTGCCGTTGCCGTTGCCGTTCCCGTCGAAACCTCACCCTGGCGCTTCCCGCGCCCCTGGTCGAGGAGCATCGGGCATTCCCCGGCGCGCTCGAACACCCGGACGCCACCGTGAGCGTTCGGGTACGTAGCCGCGGCCGCTTGGGGTGGGAGGGGGCGAGCCATCGTGCGGGCTCGGTACACGGAGGTTTGGACCGCGCGGCCGCCGAGGAGCGTCGCCGGCAGTCTTGACAGCGGCCCACCGTGCAGCGGCATCAGTGCGGTGATATGGTCGAAATGGCGCTTACCTGGGAGGTCACACGATGGCGATCGAGGACATCGGTCCGAATCCACAGTCGTTCGATCTGGAGACCGAGACGATCGAGAACACGAACTACCGCACTGTGGCCTGGAGCGGCAAGTACCTACAGGTCACCCTCATGTCGATCCCCGTCGGTGGCGACATCGGGCTTGAGAAACACCCCGAAACCGACCAGTTCATCCGCCTCGACAAGGGTCGCGGCCGAGCCCAGATGGGACTCGACAAGGACAATCTGACGTTCGACCAGGAGGTCGCTGACGGCTGGTGCGTCCTCATTCCCGCGGGAAGTTGGCACAACGTCACCAACATCGGCGACGAGCCGATGCAGGTCTACACGATCTACGCCCCGCAACATCACGCCCCGGGCAAGATCCATGTGACCAAGGCGGACGACAATGAGACCGACGACGAGCCCGCAGAGTGGTCCGTGCAACCCGCCGCCGAACGCCCCGACCAGAAGGCCTGAGCACGCAAGGCCCTACTCCTCCATTCCCTCGAGGCGACCTACAGGTCGGGTGCCATGTCGGCGAAGTGTGCGTAATCCTTCTTGAACGCCACAGGGATGGTCTTGGTGGGACCGCCGCGGTGCTTGGCCACAATAAAATCGGCCTCGCCGGGGCGGTTCTCGTAGTCGTACGCGTCTTCGCGGTGCAACAGGATCACGATGTCGGCGTCTTGCTCGATCGCACCCGACTCGCGCATGTCGGACAGCATCGGCCTCTTCTCGGTGCGCTGCTCGGGGCCACGGTTCAACTGCGAGATCGCGATGACAGGCACCTGGATTTCCTTGGACAGCAGCTTGAGGGCACGCGAGAATTCGGACACCTCTTGCTGGCGTGACTCGACCTTGCGGCCCGAGGACATCAGTTGGAGGTAGTCGACCACCACGAGGCCCAGGTCGTGCTGCTGCTTGAGGCGGCGGCACTTGGCACGGATCTCCATGAGCGACATGTTGGGACTGTCGTCGATGAACATGGGGGCCTTGGCCACGCGGGCCGCGGTGCTGGCCAGCCGTTCCCAGTCGTTGGGGTTCATCGGCCCCTTGGTGAGCTGGGTGAGCTTCACCTTCGACTCGGCGGAAAGCATGCGCTTGGTGATCTCTTCCCTGCTCATTTCGAGCGAGAAGATGACCGACGCCTTGCCCGCATGGATGGAGGCGGCGCGCGCGATGTCGAGTCCAAGCGTGGACTTACCGATGGCCGGACGGGCCGCAATCACGATCATCTGGCCCGCCTGGAACCCGCCCGTGAGTTCGTCCAAGTCCCTAAAGCCTGTAGGGATGCCCAGCATCTGGCCGTTCCGGCTCGATGCGGCATCGATCTCTTCGAGCGTGTGCTCCATCACCTCGCCGACGGGCAGGTAGTCCTCGGAGTTGCGCCTCTCGGTGACGGCGAACACCTCTGCCTGCGCACTGTCGACCACGTCATCCACCTGCGCACCGTCGGCGTCGTAGCCCATGTTGGCGATCCGCGTGCCCGCCTCGACCAGGCGGCGCAGGATCGACTGCTCGCGCACCAGGCGGGCGTAGTAGCCGGCAGACGCGGCGGACGGCACGATCGAGATGAGGGTGTGGAGGTATTCGGCCCCCCCGATACGGGCGAGTTGCCCAGCGCGTTGGAGTTGCGCGCCCACGGTCAGGGCGTCCACCGGATCACCCGAGTTGTACAGCGTGATGGCGGTGTCGAAGATGGTCTCGTGGGCGGGCTTGTAGAAGTCGTCTGCGCGCACCGACTCAATGACGTCGGCCATCGCATCCTTGGACAGCATCATCGCGCCCAGCACCGACTGTTCGGCATCGAGGTTCTGCGGCGGAGTGCGCTCGAGGCCGCGGTGCGTATAGGAGGCCTCAAGTTCATCTACTGACACGCGCGCATCGCCTCCATTCGTTTCGCTTGAGACCGCATGGGTCATGAGGCGAGCCTGTCACCCGGGTGTGACACGCCACCGTAGTGAAGTCCTCTGGTGCGCCACAAACCCGGCGTCCGTGGACGGCCGGTGGACGGCGGTGGACACACGCTGGCGCGCTTGGGGACAGTGGCGGGCTTCCTGTGGATGACGCTGTGTATGGTTTTCCCGAGGCACCACTTTAGGGATATTTACCAGGTACTTTAGATAGACGTCGCATGGGGAAAACCTCGGGCAGAAATCGTCGGCGTGTCGCGGCCCGGCGTGTCGCGCACATCCGCGGTGGGGACGACAAAACCCCGAGACTGCCTGCTCGCCAAGGCGAGATGCGGGTGTCCCGGGGCATGCCGAATCGCCTTAGGAGGCGGCCACCACCTTGACGTCCACCGTCGCGACGACGCCGTGGTGCAGCGAGACCTTGACCTGGTAGTCGCCCAGTGCCTTGATCGGTTGACCGATCTGAATGCGGCGCTTGTCGACCAGGGCGCGGGCGCCGATGGCCGCCGCGATCTCGGTCGTGGTGATCGCGCCGAAGAGGCGACCGGACGGGCCAGCGTTCGCCTCGACGGTCACCGGGTTGGACTGCAGCGAATCGCGGGCAGCCTGCGCGTCCTCGATGCTCGCCAACTCGCGACCGCGACGCGCCTTGCGCATCGCGTCGATGGACTTCTCGGCGCCCGCGGACCATGGGGTGGCCAGTTTGCGGGGAACCAGGAAGTTGTTGGCGTAGCCGTCCTTGACGTCGACGATGTCGCCCGCGGTACCGAGGCCGGCCACCTCGTGGGTGAGAATGATTTTTGCCATGTCAGTACCCCCTTAGCGACCGGAGCTGGCGTAGGGGAGCAATGCCAGTTCGCGCGCGACCTTGATGGCGCGGGAGATCTGACGCTGTTCCTGAACGGTGACACCCGTGACGCGGCGCGAACGGATCTTGCCGCGGTCGGAGATGAACTTGCGCAGCAGCGCAGTGTCCTTGTAGTCGATCGTCTTGACCTTGGCGGCCTTGAGCGGGTTGACCTTCTTACGCGGCTTGCGCGTGTCGATCTTTGCCATGCTTGTCTTTCCTTACATCACGAAGTGGAGCGACTCGTCGTCGCGTTTAGAACGGGGGCTCGTCTGAGGAGGGGGCCGATGCCCACGGGTCGTTGTCCGCACCGCCGGCGGGGGCGCTGGCATAGCCGCCACCTTGACCGCCGCCACCCTGACCGCCGCGTGGCGTGCGCGTGACCTTGGCCGTGGCATAGCGCAACGATGGGCCGACCTCGTCGACCTGCATCTCCATGACAGTGCGCTTTTCGCCATTGGCCTCCCACGAGCGCGCCACGAGCCTGCCGGTCACGATGACCCGCATGCCCTTGGTGAGCGACTCGGCCGCGTTCTCGGCGGCCTCGCGCCACAGGCTGCAGCGCATGAACAGGGTGTCTCCGTCCTTGAACTCGTTCGTCTGACGGTCAAACGTGCGGGGAGTGGATGCCACCGTGAAGTTCGCCACGGCGGCCCCTGACTGAATGAATCGCAGTTCGGGGTCTCCGGTGAGGTTGCCCACCACGGTGATCTGAGTGTCGCCTGCCATGTCCTATCCCTGTCCTCTCGTGCAGTTGCCGGTGCTAGTGAGCGTCGGGACGCAGCAACTTCAGGCGCAGGATGGTCTCGTTCAGACCAAGCTGACGCTCCAACTCCTTTGCCGTCGCGGACTCGGCGGTGAAGTTGATGACCGCGTAGACGCCATCGCTCTTCTTCTTGATGGGAAAGGCCAAGCGGCGACGACCCCATACATCGAGGTTGTCGACGGTGCCCTTGTCATTGGTGACCACGGCGAGGTACTTCTCAAGCGACGGCTTGACCGTACGCTCGTCTACCTCGGGGTCAAGGATGACCATCATTTCGTACTTGCGCATAGAAAACCCACCTCCTCTGGACTAGGCGGCTACGGACGTTCCGTAGCAGGAGGGTGACGCGAGCAGTGGCCGAGGCGGCGGGAGCCGACGCGACCACCCGACAAGACTACCGCGTGGGGGCCACAACCGCGATCCCTGTGTGGGTTCCTGGGTAATGCGGGGGGTTCCCTTACCTGGGGACGACGCGGATAGGCTCGGGACCATGGCCACCGCCCCCCTCATCGTCCGTCCGATAGGCGACGACGCCTTCCTGGCGACCGCGTCGGCCGCGGGCGTGCACGTCCCGCTCGAGCAAGCCCCCGCGTGGGACCACTTCGACGCGGTCGCAGCTGGTCGCTCCCACGTGGCGCGCTGGGCCGTCGGCTCCGAGCGTGGCGACCCGATGGCCCTCGTCAGCCTCACGTCGTACTCGGTGCGCGGCTTCCCGTACCTGTGGGCCCGCCACGCGCCGATCATGCTCGGCGACCCGACTCCCGAAGCCGAGCGCGCCGTGAGGGAGGCGCTCGTGCGGCACGCGCGGCGTGAGTGGCCAAACGTCGTGTTCCTGCGGCTGCATGCCCGCCACCGCGCACCGGACTTGCGTACCCTGTTGCAGACCGTCACATACGACCGCACCGTCGTGATCGATGTCCAGCGGCCCGTCGACGACTATCTCGCGTCACTGTCCAAGAAGTTTCGCTACACCGTGCGCCAGTCGCTCAAGCATGACGACGTCGTGGTCGCCGACGAGACCGACGCGGCCCTCGCCGACTTTTCCGAACTCTACGAGATCTACCAGGAGACAGCGCGACGCGACGGATTCGGCATCTACGACGCCGAGTTCTACCGCGGCATGGTCGAGGCGCTCAGTCCACACGCACGGGTGTTCGTCGCGCGCCGCACCGATGGCGCGACCGGCGCCGCCAGGAACCCGCCCGGCCGTGCCCTCGCATGGGCGATCGTGACGGACTACGACGGTGCCGCGACGTACGTGTACGCGGCGGCCAACCACGAAGCACGCGACCTCGACGCCAGTGTGCGCCTGCTGTGGGACCTGCTGGAGATTCTGCGCCACGAGGGCATGCGCACGTTCGACATGGGAGGCGTGGACTCCGACCTCTGCCCAAGCCTGGCGGGCGTCGGGATGTTCAAGCGCAAGTGGGGTGGCGAGACAGAGGTGGCACCCGCGTGGGACGTTCCCGTCAAGCGCTCAACGTACACAATCCTGGTCGCACTGCTACGGGTCAAGCGTGTCGCGGGAGGACGCCGATGACCGTCGGAGACGACGATTTCGTGCCGGTGATCTTGGGCACCGGGGTGGGCGCCTACAACATCGCGCGCAGCCTGCACGAGGCCTACGGAGTGAACAGCCTGGCGTTCGGGAGAGTGGCGCTGCGTGAGACGCACCACTCGTCGATTCTCGCCGTGCGCGCGAGTCGCGAATTCGACGAACCCGAGGCCATCGTGCGCACTTTGCTCGCTCTGCCGAGCGAGTTTCCCGGCCGCAGGTTGCTGCTCATCGCGACGATCGAGTTCTACACCAACGTGCTGATCGACCACCGCAGCGCCTTCGACGAGCGCTTCATCGTGCCACTGGTTGACCGCGCGCTCGCGGATCGACTCATCAACAAGACCGACTTCTATGCGACGTGCGCCCAGCTGGGGGTTCCCCACCCCGCCACCGCCGTGGTGAGCCCCACCCACCGGGGCGACCCGACCGTCGGCGAGGATCTCGGCTTCGAATACCCCGTCATCCTCAAACCCTCGAATACCGACGTCTATCCACGGCTACATTTCGAGGGCAAGCAGAAGGTCTACCTTGTTCCCGACGCGAGGGCCCTGCGCGCCACCGTCGAGAGGATCCTCGCTGCAGGCTACGACGACGACCTCATCGTGCAGGAATACATCGAAGGCGACGAGACGGTGATGCGGGTCGCCAACACGTACTCCGACCGACACGGCCGCATGCGCCTCGCCTCGGTGGGGCAGGTGATCCTGGCGGATCACGACCCTGTGATGGTGGGCAACAACAACGCCATCCTGTCCGTGCACGATGCGGAATTGACGGCCTCGCTCGCGCGGCTTCTCGACGCGGTGGGCTATACGGGTAGTGCCAATTTCGACGTGATGCACGACCGCAGGGACGGCGTGAGCAAGGTGCTCGAGCTCAACCTGCGCCAGGGCGCGACCTCGTATTATGCGATGGCCGCTGGCGCGAACATCCCCGCGCGGATGGTGGAGGACAGGGTTCATCAACGCGACCTGGCAGACGAGGTGACCACCCAGGAGCGGCTCTGGCTCAATGTGCCGTACCCCCTCGCGATCGTCTATGCGCCGCGCTGCCTGCGCGCGCGGGTGCGGGCAGCCGCCCGCCGGGGCTACAAGCACACGCTGTGGTACCGCCCGGACCTGAGCATCAAGCGCATCGTGACCGTGTTGCGGGTCGACCTGCGCTACACGCTCAGCACGGTCAGGTACGCGAAGAGCGGCATGAATCGATAGCCGTCAGCGCCGCTTTCGCAATCTGGTCTGCACGCTCGAGGCTCACGCCAGTGGGGAGGTTGACGATACGCGCCACCACGTCGTCCGTGACTGGAACCGCGGCGTCGTCCGGGTCGTACCCGTAGACCGCTGGCTCCCCTACTCCCGGGAACAGCACCGGTCGATACCAACTACCTGCGACGATGCCTTGGGAGTTCAGGCGCCGGGTCACCTCGTCGGCGTCCACCCCCACGGGCACGAGGAACGGGAAACGCACCAGCGGCTGCCCCTGGGTCGCCCCCGCAGGTAACTCGGCGGCGCCCCCAAGTGCAGTCACGTAGGCCGCCGTCACGCGAGCCCGTTGCTCTTCCGTCGACGCCAGTCGCCGGACATGCTCCGAAATTTCTCTTGCCATGCGGGAACTCATGCCCGCGGCCCGATGGGCGAGGCCACCCGCGGTCTCGATCGGGGCGATCGCTGGCGCGAAGAGTCCCATCGTGGTGAGCATGGGGCGCACCACACGGCTCACGGGGCTTGGCAGTCGGTTGAGTAGCCCCCGCTGCACGCGGTAGGTGCGCACTGCGGCGCGCAGGCGTGCGCTCGGTGCTCTCAGGGCCGCCAGTCGCCCCACGATCTCATCGTGCAGCCCCCGGTCGGCCATCGCGGGATTGACCCACACTGCTCCACCGAACTTCGTGGGCAACATCTTCTCGACACCAAACGAGTGAAACGACACGTCGGCCAACGGCGTCCCGTCCTTGCGCATGGCCATGCGGCCCACGCAGTGCGCGCTGTCCTCGCATACCAGAATGCTGCGCGACTGCGCAGCCGCGGCCACCCGACCGGCGGCGTCGTCGTCGATCATGCCGAAGGTGTGTTGAATGACCACCGCGGCGTCGCTGGCGTTCACGGACAAGGCGGCGGGGTCGATCGACAGGGTTTCCGCCGAGATTTCCGCGTAGACGGGCTTCAGACCAGCCACCACAATCGGGTCGACGGCTGTGGCGCACGTGAGCAGTTGGGTCACGACGGACGCGTCTGGCCGCTGCGACGCGAGCGCCGAGAACACCTGGAGCATCCCGTAGCGGGTACGGAATACGAAGTACCAGTCACCTGGGTTCGTGCCGGTGCGATCCGCGAGCTGGCGCGCGAGCGCACCTGTGGCGGTGCGCTTCACGGCGCGGGCACCTGGGGCAAGGCCGCCGCCTTGGTGGGGGCTGGCGTTGTGGTGGGCGTCGGCACCTTCGTCGGCCTGGGTGGTGGCGAGGGTGTGGGCGAGGCACTGGGCGACGGCTTCGGGGTGGGCGTGGGTGTGGACGAGGCACTGGGCGACGGCGTGTTAGCGGTGCCGACATTCGCGCGAGGTGGGAACTCGACCACGGGAAGGTCTTGCAAGATCGGGCCCATCATCCAGGTCCAGATGCGTACCGGCATGGAGCCACCGGTGATCTCGTTGAAGCCACCGAAGGGCGTGATCTGCTCGGCTTCGCCGTTGGGCCCCACCTGGTACATGCCGACGACGCCCACTTGCTGGGGCGTGAACCCTACGAACCAGGCGGAACGGTTGTCGCTCGACGTGCCCGTCTTGCCCGCAACCGGTCGGCCGAGCTCGGAGGCGAAGTGACCCGAACCCGAGCTGAAGTTGACCACCTGTTGCATGGCGTACGTGGCGTCGGCCATGACGTCGGCCTGGAAGACGCGCTCTTGCACCGGCGCGTACTCGTAGTAGAGCTCGCCGGTGGCCAGCGTGACCTGGCTCACCATGAACGGGTCGGTGCGCAGTCCGCCCTGCGCGTAGGTCGAGTACGCGGAGGCCAGGTCGATGGCGCGCGGCGAGGCGCTCCCGAGCACGTTGGAGGGATTGGTCTCCAGGCCAGCCGTGTTCTCCGGAATCCCCGCGCGCACGGCCACGGCGCGGGTCTTGTCCGGGCCCACCTCCATGTTGAGTTGGGCGTATACCGTGTTGACGGAGTACGCCGTGGCCTGCACCAGGTTGATGTCCCCAAAGTTTGCACCACCGAAGTTGCGCACGGGGCTATCGAAGCCGGGTACCGCCTTCCGGTTGTCGCCGTTGTAGACGGAATCGAGGGCGATCCCGTCCTCGAGGGCGGCCACGAGGGCGAACGGCTTGAAGGTCGAACCGGCTTGTGCGATGTCTTGGGTCGCGGCGTTGCGCTGAATCTCCAGATAGTCGGCGCCCCCATACATCCCGGTCACTGCGCCCGTCTGGGGGTTCATGGTGATCGCCGCAACCCGCAGGTTGGGCGCCGCGTCCTCCGGCATCTGGGCCACGGCCGCCTCGATTGCCTGCTGGGTCGCCGGGTCGAAGGTGGTGACGATGCTGAGACCCCGGGTCTCAACCTCCTCCTGGGTGATGCCGGTGCGAGCCTCGACTTCGTCGAGTGCGGAACGCAGCAGGTAGCCCTTCGAGCCTCCGTACACGTCCGAGTTGTTGTACGCGATAGTCTCCGGGAACGTCATGAGTCGCCGCTGCGCGTCGGTGACGTAGCCCAGGTCCACCATGCCGTCCAGCACGTAGTTCCACCGCGACTCGGCTTGGTTGGGATCGAGGCGGGGGTCCCAGCGCGACGGGGCGGGCAGCAGACCCGCCAGCAGGGCGGCCTCGGACGCGGTGAGGTCGGCCGCGCTCTTGCCGTAGTACTTGCGGGCCGCCGCCTCGATCCCGTATGCGCCGCGGCCAAAGTACACGGTATTGATGTAGTTGCCCAGGACCTCGCGCTTGCTTTGCTGGGTGTCGATCTTGAGCGCCAAGAGCGCCTCGTCGATCTTGCCCCTGATGTCGGTGGTGGTCGCCCCCACGTAGTAGCGCTCGACGTACTGTTGCGTGATCGTCGACCCTCCCTGCTTGCGCCCGAGCACGACGGTGTTGAACAGTGCGCGCGCCGTGCCTCCGGCGTCGACGCCCGGGTTGGTGTAGAACGAACGGTCCTCGGCCGCCACGAATGCGTTGGGAACGTAGTCGGGCAGGGTGTCGATGCTGACGATGGTGCGGTCGGCCTCGCCGAGGCGTCCTATCACGGTGGTGCCGTCGGCGTAGTAGATCGTCGAGGACTGGATCAGCGCCACGTCGCTCGCGTTGGGCACCTGAAGGCTCTGGTAACGGGCGAAGAGCACGATGAAGCCAGTCAGTGCGGTCGCCAGTCCGGCGATGAGCGCGCCCACACCGATGCGGCGTAGCCAGTACTTCCACGGGGGAATCGGCTCACCGTTCTTGTCACGGGGGATGTCCTTGCCGCCGCCGTTACCACCTGCGTTGCCGCCATTGCCCCCAGGCTTGGTGACGGGTCGGGTGGGGGAAGGGGGGTTCTTTACGGAGGTTCTGGTCACTCCTGACCGGGGTGGGACGCTGGGTGGCTTGGTTGATCGCCGCGTCGGCTGGGTTCCCGACGCGCCCGCGGGAGGTCGGGTGGATCGTCTGGGCGGCTGTCGTCCGTTTTCATTCACCATGTCAGTGTACGAACGGGGGGCCCGACCGCCTGGTTCCCGAGGGTGCGACGTGACGCGGATGTGGTCGCGGTCTCGTCCCTGCCGACGTCGGCCTTGTCGTCTTCCACGACAATCAGGGCTCTCTCGGTCCTGCAGCCCGTCGCGAACTTGCGGAAGATGTATCGACGCGATATAACTTGGGGTGATACCACGCCGATGCATCGGCGAGGCGCCGGAAGGCGATGTGGACATCGCCTTCGCGCCACACCCCGCAACAGCAGGTGAGAGAGGATGGCAATGGGTCGCACCGACGTGCTCACGCTCGCCATCCTCGGCACCCTGGCCGAGAAGCCGCTCCACGGCTATGAGATCCGCAAGCGCTTAGGCGCCTCGCTCGGCCCCTTCCGAGCCCTCAGCTACGGGAGCCTTTACCCCGCTCTCAAACGGATGGTCACGGAAGGCCTCATCGCCGTGGACGACCAGGGCCCGGACCCCTCCACCAACCGCCGCTCCCGCATCGCGTATTGCCTCACCGACACGGGCACCGCTCAGTTGGCCGACGAACTGGCATCGTCCGGGGCTTCGTCGTGGGACGACGACGCGTTCGACGTGCGCTTCGCGATGTTTGACAAGACCGACTCGGCCACCCGGCTGCGCATCCTCGAAGGACGCCGCAGCCGCATGTCCGAACGACTAGAAGAGATTTCGCAAGGCCTCAAGGCCATGCGTGAACGCCACGACCGCTACACCGCCGAACTGCAAAGGCACGGGCTGGAACGCGTCGAGCGTGAGGTCGAGTGGCTCGACCAACTCATTGAAAACGAACGATCCGCAACCCGCGGCAAGGACGACCCCGCATCCGCGGGCTAGACAAGGAGACAGGAAAATGGCCAAGTTGCGTGCTGCCATCGTGGGCGTGGGTAACTGCGCGACGTCCCTCATTCAGGGCGTCGAGTATTACAAGGACGCCCAAGCGGGCGACACCGTTCCCGGGCTCATGCATGTCCAACTGGGGGACTACCACATCTCGGACATTGAGTTCGTGGCGGCGTTCGACGTGGACTCGCTCAAGGTGGGCAAGGAACTGGTCGAGGCGACCCAGTCATCCGAAAACAACACCATCAAGATCTGTGACGTGCCCAAGACGGACATCCAGGTGCAGCGTGGCGTGACCCTCGACGGCTTGGGCAAGTACTACCGCGAGATGATCGTCGAGTCGGACGACGCTCCCGTCGACATCGTGCAGGTCCTCAAGGACACCGAGGCCGACGTTCTCATCTGCTACCTGCCCGTCGGGTCCGAAGAGGCCGCCAAGTTCTACGCCCAGTGCGCGATCGACGCGAACGTCGCGTTCGTCAACGCACTGCCCGTGTTCATCGCCTCCGACCCCGTGTGGGCCAAGAAGTTCGAGGACGCCGGCGTGCCGATCGTGGGCGACGACATCAAGTCGCAGGTGGGCGCCACCATCACGCACCGCGTACTGGCTCGCCTGTTCGAAGACCGCGGCGTCCGCCTGGACCGCACCTACCAGCTGAACGTCGGCGGAAACATGGACTTCAAGAACATGTTGGAACGTGACCGCCTCGAGTCCAAGAAGGTCTCCAAGACCCAGGCCGTCACGTCGAACATCGACACCGGACCACTGGCTGGCCTCAAGAACTCCCGCAACGTGCACATCGGCCCGTCCGACTACGTGGCATGGCTCGACGACCGCAAGTGGGCGTACGTGCGCCTCGAGGGCTCCGCATTCGGCGAGGTTCCCCTCAACCTCGAGTACAAACTCGAGGTCTGGGATTCGCCCAACTCGGCCGGCATCATCATCGACGCGATGCGTTGCGCCAAGATCGCCAAGGACCGCGGCATCGGCGGCCCGATCCTGTCCGCCGCGACCTACTTCATGAAGTCCCCGCCGGTCCAGATGGAAGACACCCTGGGCCGCACGCAACTCGAGGAGTTCATCGTCGGAACGCGCGAGCGCTAGGCGACCGTCTTCCGATTCGTGCCTAGGGCCGGGTCACCCTCGGGTGGCCCGGCCCTTTGCGTGGTGCGACCGGTTAGGGGTTGCCCTCGCTCACCGCGGCGAACGTTGCCCGCGCGCGGGGCACCGCGGGACGACGCCGCACAAGCCTCATCCCGCGTGCCCGTAGCGCCTCGCTCTAGTGCGCCAACACGGCAAGCGCCTCGGCCACCGGAGTCGATCCGCTCACCAGTTCCCACTGGCGGCCCACCGAGTCCTCGTTGGTCAGGCACGCGGCGATCACTGCCGCGACATCGGCGCGGGCAATCGTGCCACGCTCGACCTCGGGGGCGAGCGTGACAAGACCCGTTCCGGGGTCGTCCGTGAGACCCCCCGGCCGGAGGATGGTCCACGCGAGCTGGGTTGCCCGCAACGCCGCGTCGGCGCCTCGCTTGGCCTCCACGTACGCCTTCCACGCGTCACCTGCCGACGAGTCAACTGGCTGGTCCACGCCGATGGCGGACACTTGCACGAAGCGATCGATGCCGAGCGCCCTCGCGGCCTCCATCGACTTGAGTGAACCCTCGAGGTCCACCGTACGCTTGCGCTCCACCTTGCCATCGGCGCCACCGCCCGCGGTGAACACGATCCCGTCGCAACCGTCGAACGCGGCCAGAAAGTCGTCTGCCGAGGCATCCTCGATGTCGAGACGACGCGGTGCCGCGCCCATCTGCTCGAGGTCCGCCAGTTGCTCGTCACGACGGGCAAGTGGGATCGCCTCCATGCCCGCCTCGATCAGCAAGGGGATGAGTTGCCGCGACACCTTGCCAGCGCCACCGACTATCGCCACGCGCGTGGGTCTTCCTGTGAGAGTCATACCTACTGTGACGATGCGGCGGCGGAGCATATTCCGTCGCGGCCACCGTGGGGTCGTACCGGCACGCGATCTGGGCTCATCCGCATGCCGCTCGCGCTACGCAAACCGCGACCCTGCGACGACTGCGTCCGCGAGACGCAGCATGGTTTTGGGGATGACGGCCAAGGGACTCGTCACCGTGACCAACGTGAGCCGCTTGGAACCGGGAACGGTGCGCCAGTATTCGGCCGTGAACGTGGGCAGGGTCTGCTCCGCAAGTTCATGTGCGACCTCTTGGGAGGTCACCCGCCATCGCCTGGCCGCCCACCCGTCAGCGCACTCCAGGCGTCGCCACCCGCCGCGGCCGCCGTCCTGCCCGCCGCCGTCGCCGCCACCGCCACTGTCGCCGTGGCCCCCGCTCTGACTCTCGCCCTGGCCCTGGCCCCGACCTTGGCCGTGGCCCCCGCTCTGACCCTCGCCTTCGCCGGGCGCCTCCATGGCCCACAGGAATCCGGCGAGGACGTCGCCGGGATCCGTTCCGACCGCGGGCGACCAGCGCACGTCGGTCGGCGCGAAGACGGAGATCGCGATGGGGGCGGTGACGCCCGGCGCGAGTTCGTGGCACAGGAACGTCGATTCGTGGGCTGCCGGGCCCGCGCCGTACTCCAGCATGGAATCCAACGCCCTGCTCAGATCCGCACGTGCAGTGGCCAGTTGGTCCGCCCGTCCAATGGATCTGTCCACAAAGGTACGAATCCGCACACGTGTGACGTCCGGCCTGGATGGATCCAGTTGCACCCACGTGCCGGGCAGCCTGAGCACCAGGCGTGGCGGGCTAGGTGTCTTGGTGGTCATGTCACTGCTTGCCTCGGCCCGGGCCTACTCACTGAAGGCATACTGGGTGTGTTCCACCTGGGGCACGGCTTTCGTGGCAGGGTCGTCCACGGCGTAGAAGTCGCTGAACATGCGGCTCGCAGTGTCGTCCACCAGTAGGTTTGCCCTCAGGGTCTCGACGTACGCCGTGTTGCTGTGCGCGCCAATGGGGCTGGCTTGCAGGGGTGCAACGTTGCCTGAGCGGGGGCCGTCCCACACGCTCACGCGGTGCGCGGTGTCCGCGAGTCCATCGATGAGGTCCATGCGGTGAACCACGTCTCGAGTGTGCTTGACCTGCAGGACGTCGACGTCCTGGGCGAATTGCATGTGGTCGATCGGTGACCCTGCCGCGATCAGGCCCCGATAGTTGTACCCGCCTGCGCCGGCCTCAACCAGCCTCCCGCCAGCGATCCCGCCGAGGCTCCACCCGGACAGCAGGACGGGATCTCCTCGGGGTATTCCTGCCTGAGCCATCGCCGCCAGCACGGCCCGCTCGTATTGCGTCTGAAGTTCGGGAAAGGCGAGCAGCACGAGGTCGGCGTCAAAATCGTTGGGCGCTGGCTGGTCGCCCAGCAGCACCCAATCCTGTGTCGAGGGCAGCGTCACGACCCACGCCACCGAACCGTCCTCCTGCGTCACCTGGGCCACGTCTACCACCGCCCGCTGATCGCCTCCGATCTGATCCACGAGTCCCGCCCAGGACAACACGTCGGCCGCGTTCGTGGGGACCGCTTTGTCGAGTCGGGCGGCGGCCTGCGGGCTCTTGGCGTCCCCCGGTTGCAGCGGCGCGACCGCGGGCGTGGGTTTGCCCGCTTCGTCGGCCAAACGCGACACGAGGAGGATGGCCAGTGGCGGGCACACGGCGCTCGCCGCCGCCATGACCAGGCGGATTTGTGCGAGCCCGGCGATGCCGAGCACCTCCGTGAGGCCGTACATTGCGGCCCCCGCTCGCACCGCCGCAAGCAACCACAACAAGGCGCCGATCACCACCGCCAGCACGGCCACCACCACCGCGAGGACTAGCGCCGCGGCCATCACCAGCGCCACGGCGAGCGCGATCAACACCAGGGTGACGACCACGGCCTTGAGGTACCACTGCACCGCGGCGACCACGACCGCCAACACGTCGGCCAGGAACTCTCGCGCCCTCCTGCCCAGCTCGGTGAGCAGTTGCCCCGACCCCGAAAGCACGCGTTCGACGTGATCCAGCAGGCCGTCATTGGTTCCCTCGAACGAGGCGACGATGCGCGCGATCGCCCGGTTGGCCGCGTCGTCCAACTGCCCGTTGGCGCGCCCGTACTCGCTCCGCGAGACGTGGACAGCGTCGCGGGCGGCGTCGCGGTCCAAACGCGCCGCCAAGAAGTCGGCGTGCGCCCTGTCGAGTTCGAAGGCGGCGTCGGGGTTGAGGCTGGCACGGCGCAAGCGGTCGGCGGCAGCGTCAGTCGCCTGCTCGGCCCACTCGAGTACGCCCAGCGCATCCCGCTCACGGTCGATCGCGGCCCCCGCAACCCGGTGGAAGGCGTCCAGATCCACCACATAGTCGCGCAGAGCCGACGTGGTGCCTTGGTATCGTGCTCCCGCGGCACTCAAGGCCACTTGGGTCTTGCCGGCTGTTTGGCCGAGTGCCGTCATGGCCAGACCCTCCCCCTCGAACACCGCCGCGAGCAGTTGATCCGCGGCGCGCTCGATCGCCGCCTGGGTCTGTGCGTAGCGGTCCACCGCAAGAGTCAAGGAGGCCGGGTCGCCAGGGGGCGCGACGGGCACGTCCTGGGGCGGGTTCGACATCGGGGTCATGCGGATCCCACCGCACCTCGGCGCACCTTTCCTTCTGACACCCCTACGTTGCGCACCCGTGCCGCGGCAGAGTTGTCGAGGTCGGCGAACGTGTCGTTCACCGCGTCGAGGGCATCGGCGAGCCGATCCAGGAGTTGTGCCGTGCGCCCCCGATGGATGTCCCACTGGTCGGCGAAGGCGACCACCCTTCGGGCGAGCCCCGAGTGCCCCACGTACTGCGCTGCGTCGCGCGCCTGGTCACCGGCCGTGCGAAAGTCGGCCACGACCGCGCGCACGGTGCGTGCGAGACGGCGCAGCGTCTCGCCCTCGACCGCGAGGTCACTCATGGTGACCAAGTCCCGGGCGGGCCCGGCTCCCACAGTTGCGAGTCCATGCAGGCCGCGAGTTCCGCCAGGTCTCGGTCGCTAGCCGGGTCCGGCAGTGCACCCGCGGAGAGGCTGGTGCCCACACGGGCTATGGCCGCACGTGCTCGTGCCCACGCCTCGTCCCCTCCGGTGTTCGCCATGGTCCCTCCTGCACGCCTCGCGACGGACCTAAGGTATGGCGCGTCGGCGAGACGAAAAGACGTGCCCCGGCCCACATTGTGGAGACATTGCCAAACGTCAGACTGTGCACGACGCAGGCGCGTCGGCAGCTACCGTCGCATGTGGGGCGTCACATGTGGGGCGTCACGCCACGCGCCGCGACGCCATCAGCACCACGCCCACCGAGCCGATCATGACTCCACCTGCGGCACGCATGCGCTCGAGACGGCGCGGGGAGCGCGCGAACCAATCCCGCGCACCCGCCGCCACCAACGCCAAGGCCCCGTCGCTCACCAAGGCGATCGCCGCAAACAACACGCCCAGTAGCAGAATCTGCGCCCACGGGGGACCTACGGCGGGATCGACAAACTGAGGCAACACGGCCGCCACGAACACCAGCGTCTTGGGGTTTGTGACTCCCACCGTGAACGACTCGGTCAGGACCCGCCGAGCGGGACGACGGGCCAGCGCCGCCCCCGCGTCGGCCGCCCCCGCGTCGGCGACGCCAAGACCCTTCCGCCGATGCCTCACCGCCTGCACCCCGAGGAACACCAGGTACGCACCCCCCGCGAATTTGAGCACCACAAAAGCGAAAGCCGATGCCGCGATCACCGCACCGATTCCGGCCGCCACCAGCACAGCATGCACCAACTCGCCACCCGCGTTGCCCAGGACCGACATCAGTGCGTCGCGCCGACCATGCTGAAGCGCGCGGCCCACAATGAACAGCACGCTCGGCCCGGGAATCACGATGACCACGAAAGCGAGCGCGCCGAACGCGACCATCGTTGACCAAGAGATCACGCTCTACCTTCCCGGAGCGGCAAATGGATCGTCGGGATTCGCGAGCGGCGGTACCGGCGGCTGCGCACGAGGGCCGGGCGGCGGCGGCGGGAAGGTGGTCGTCGGCGGCTGCGCGTACTGGGGTGGCTGACCAGGTTGCGCGTACCGCTGCGGCTGGCCGTAGCCGGGACCCGTGTACCGTTCGCCAGCCTTGGGGTCGGGGCCGTACTCGTTGTCGTACGGCTGGCCGTCGAGCACAGCGAACACCAACAGGACGATGCCGCCGCCTGGCACCAACCCGATGAGCCACCACAGACCCGAGCGGCCCGTATCGTGAAGACGTCTCACCAGCACGGACAGCGAGGGCAGCAACAACCCGAGGCCCACCACCGCCACCGGAACGAGGCCCACAACGAAAAGGCTCCAGTCAATGGCGTTCAGAGCATCGTCCGGAATGGCGCCGCCCGCATCCGCCTGCTCGAACACCGGTGCGAAAGCCGCCACGTACATCGCGATGAAGAAGATCTGTACCGGGATGCTCACAAGCACGCTGAACAGGTAGAACCACCAGTACTCCGCGCGCCGCGCGCGGCCCGAGAAGGTCGCGTACTGAGAAAGCACCGACTTGATCGCCTGACCGAATGACATCGACTCCACCTACCTTTCGAAACCCCACGGTAGCGCCGATCTTCTGGCCGGGGGTGAGCAACGCCCCCACAAAGCGTGCGCGGCGCGGGCGACCGCCTAGCCTTATGCCATGTCCTACGCGTCCGACCTGGCTCGCCTGTGGAAGTCACAGGGGTTTCGGCGGCTGACCTGGGTGCGCGTCATCTCACAGGCGGGAGATGGGGCCTTCCAGTTTGGCATCGCGTCGGCGTTCTTCTTCTCACCCCAGGAGGCAACCACCCCGGCCGACATCGCCATCGGCTTCGCCGTCTTGTTCGCGCCGTTCACGCTGGTCGGACCCTTCGTCGGGCCCTTCGTCGACCGGTGGCATCGCCAGCGCATTGTGTTGGTGGGCAACATGGTGCGACTGGTGTTGGTCGGGACGATCGTAGGGGCGGTCGTGGTCGGTGCGCCGCGCACATCCCTCTACGCGCTCGCGCTGGCCACGTTGTCCGTCAACCGGTTCCTGCTCGCCGCATTATCTGCCGGAATACCCCAAGTGGTCGACCGGCAGGACCTGCTTACCGCCAACGCGATTCTGCCGACGCTCGGCACGATCGCGGCGGCGCTCGGCGGAACCATCGGCGGCATCGTCACGTTCGTGGTGCCGGGCGTCTCGGAAGACCAGAAGGCTCTGCTCGCACTCGGCGTGGCGGGGCTCGCATTTGGGCTGTCATCCTGGGCGGCAACGTCCTTGTCGAAGCGTTCGCTCGGACCCGTGCGGCTGCTGGCAACGGATCGCGTGGTCAACGAAGCGCTTGAGGTCCTTGTCGAATTGCGCGACGGCTACCGACACTTGCGGCACCGCGCCACCCCGTTTCACGCACTCGGCGTCATGGCCTCGGCGCGCCTGCTGTACGGCCTGATGTTCGTGGCGTCTATCCTGATCTCCCGCCAGGTGTTGGGAGACTCGTCAGATCCCGCGGGCGCGATCGGCAACTTCGCGATCGTCGTGGGCTTTGCTGCGGTGGGCTTCGGTCTGGCGGCCGTCATCACCCCCGCCTTCGCCCATCGAGTGGCGCGCCACGATTGGATCGTCGTGTGCCTCCTTCTGGGTGCCGTCGGCCAAGGCCTGCTTGCCATCGCGGGGGCGCCATGGGCGCTCTTGGGCGCCGCCGTCACCGTCAGTTTCTCCGTTCAGGGCGGCAAGATCGCCGTCGACACCATCGTGCAACGCGACACGGACGATGCCTATCGCGGCCGCGCCTTTGTCCTCTACGACGTCGCCTACAACACGGCATTCATCGCGGCTGCCGCCATCGGCGCGTTGGTCTTGCCAGTGAACGGCTACTCGCGCGCCGTCATGGTCGCCTTGGCCCTCGCCTACGTCGCGTTCGCCTTTGCGTACTCGCGAGCGCCGCGGGAGCCGCGCCTCGCCGCACAGGTGTGAGGGGCGAGCCCCAGCGGTAGGCGAGGGCTTTGCCCGTGGCCGCCACACCGTCGGCGCCCCGCGTGTGCTCGGTAGCCATCTGGCGATCGAACGCAATCCGCGTCGAGGTCGACACGACCACCGGGCCCATGCTCGAACAGCATGCCACAAACCCGCGCGGTTCGCCGCCAGGTTCAAAGGTTCATCGGCGCAACGGGCCCGCGGAGGTGCACACGTCGTAGTGTGGGTCCCGAGACCGCGTCGAGACCCGCGCGACATGCCCCTGCGTTTGCAATCGGGCCAGAAACTTCGACACTTGGAGGGTGGGAACGCAACCCGCAGGCGCCATGGGCATCGATTCCGGCTGCTCCCGCAGCGCCCTTGAGCATCGAGGAGACAACCATGCGCATCGGCATTCCGGCTGAGGTGAAGAACAACGAGACCCGGGTGGCGGCGACCCCTGGCGGCGTTCACGCCCTCGTCGGTGAGGGACACCGGGTCCTCGTCCAGGCGGGAGCAGGGCTCGGTAGTTCGTTCACCGACGAGGACTATTCGGATGCTGGCGCGGACATCGTCACCGACGAGGACGCATGGGCCGCCGAGATGGTGCTCAAGGTCAAGGAGCCAACCGAATCCGAGTACGGCTATCTCCGCGCCGACCTGACGCTCTTCACGTACCTGCACCTCGCCGCGAACGAGCCGCTCACTCGCGCGCTGGTCGCGTCCGGCACCACCTCTATCGCCTACGAAACCGTGCAACTCGCCGACGGGTCCCTACCGCTGCTCGCACCCATGTCTGAGGTAGCTGGCAGGATGGCCACGATCGTGGGTTCGTACCACCTGATGTCCAGCCAGGGCGGGCGCGGCGTCCTGACTGCGGGGGTGCCCGGAGTGCGTCCGGCCAAGGTTGCCGTGTTGGGCGCTGGAGTCGCCGGCTGGGGTGCGATCGGCCAGGCTGCCGGCATGGGCGCGGACGTGACCGTGCTCGACCTGTCCCTGCCACGATTGCGCCACATCGACGACGTGTTCCACGGTCACGCAAAGACCGTGGCCTCTACTCCCTTCGAAGTGGAACGTACCGTCCTGGAAGCCGACCTCATCATCGGCGCCGTCCTGATTCCCGGAGCCCGCGCCCCCCGCTTGGTGTCGCATGACCTCGTGTCCCGCATGAAGCCCGGCTCCGTGCTGGTGGATATCGCGATCGACCAAGGCGGCTGTTTCGAGGATTCGCGCCCCACCACCCATGCCGAACCCACCTACCGCGTTGAGAGTTCCGTGTTCTATTGCGTGGCCAACATGCCTGGTGCCGTGGGGAACACCTCCACCATCGCCCTGACGAACGCGACCCTGCCCTACGCGCTGGCGATTGCCGCACATGGCTGGGACGCGGCATCGGCCGCTGATGGCGCCCTGGCAAGGGGCCTCGCCGTGTCGGGAGGGCTCATCCGCAACGCCCCCACCGCTGCCGCCTTTCCCCACCTTCCCGCCGCGTAGCGCTCACTGCGGGAGGGGGCGGCTCCCCGTCGCACCCTCCCCCCACCCTGCGGGGCACTCACGCACCCTCCCACCCCGCAATCCCACCCTGCGGGGCACTCACGCACCCTCAGCCATGCGAACCGCCCGTGCACCGCCCCGTTCGCCCATGACCCGTAGCGCAACCCGTCCGCACCACTGAGGTCGCTCGAGCACGTCCCGGTACGTGAATCGGACGGTCAGGATGCCCACCCCAGCCAAGAGGGCGTCGCGCTCTACATCGAACTGCCGTTGTTCCAGACTCCCGTGCGCTGCGGCTCCGTCAAGTTCAAAGGCGGTCGAGGTCTCGGGGTCGTAAACGTCGAGTCGAAAAGGCTTGCCGTTTGCAACCACGCGATGCTGCCGGAGCAGGTGCCTGAACAGTGGGCCGGTGAAGACATGCTGAAGGCCCCGCTCCTCGAGAAAACTTTCGACGCCGTCGGCGGCATACGCGACCCGCGCCACCAAACTGGCACGAGCACGTACCCGCGGCATGCTCCCCAGCGCGTGCCCCATCGACTCCGCCGACACTGCTCGGCGGCGAAACGCACGGTAGACGATCTCGGCCCGCTGGTCGGGACGGGACCGGCCATATGCTTGCGCAACCGCGAATGCGGGAAGTACCACCGGGACGTCGCCCTGCCACCATCCGAAGGGCACGGCATAGGTGAGCGTGGAAACCTGCAGCCACCGCGGAGGGCGCCGATGCGCACCATGCGGCAATACAAGATGGACGCTGGTAGGAGCCGGGTCGAGCGCCCCCCACGCAAACAACGCCGACGCTCCCGAAATGAGCGCGCGGGGCCCGGCCCATATGATCGCGGATCGTGCCCGGACGGCCCACGACTCAGCGTGCACGGGCGAGGCGTACAGCCCTGGAAGAACACGAACAATCTCACCTCGGTGAATTGCACCGTCGATACCGTGCCGACTCGCCGCTGCAGAGAGTTCGGCATACGTGAAGGGTCTCGCCTGTGGGAGCAAGCGCTCCCGGATCTCTTTCATGGACATGCATCCGGTGTACTGGAGTTGAGGAATCCGCCGTCCAGCGTTCCCGTGGATCTGTGGATAACCATGAGGGTACGTGAGTGCCCCGCAGGTTGGGATTGCGGGGTGGGAGGGGTGCGTGAGTGCCCCGCAGGGTGGGGGTGGCCACGGGTGGGAGGGTGCAACGCGAGGGCGCGGGGCCACTAGCCGCGCGCGGCCCACCACCGGCGCAGTTCAGCCCGCGCGCGCTCATGCCCAAGGGGCCCGTGTTCCATGCGCAACTCCAACAGATGCTTGTAGGCCAGGCCCACGTCGCGACCCGGCCCGATGCCCAGTTCGGCCATGATCTGCGTGCCGTTCAGGTCGGGACGGATCGCGTCGATCTCCTCGCGCGCCCGCAACTGCGCGATGCGGTCCTCAAGATCGTCGTAGGCGAATGCCAGTCGCTCGGCCTTGCGACGGTTTCGGGTTGTCACATCAGCCCGCGTAAGCCGATGCAATCGTTCAAGCTGGTCGCCCGCGTCGGTGACATACCGCCTCACCGCGGAATCGGACCACTGTGCTTCGCCATATCCGTGAAAGCGCAAGTGCAATTCTACCAGGTGGGTCACGGCCTTGATGGTGTCCTTTTCGAAACGCAGTGCCACAAGTCTCTTGCGCGCCATTCGGGCGCCCACGAGTTCGTGGTGGTGGAAAGACACCCCTCCGTCCGGTTCCAACCGGCGCGTGGCGGGCTTACCGATATCGTGCAAGAGGGCCGCCAGGCGCAGCACAAGATCCGGGCCAGGCACCGGACCATCCGGGCCTGTCTCCTGGTCGATCGCCTGCTCCACGACGGTGAGTGTGTGCTGGTAGACATCCTTGTGGTGGTGGTGTTCGTCAACCTCGAGCCGAAGTGCGGGTAGCTCGGGCAACACGTGGGCGGCGAGGCCCGACTCGACAAGCGCACTCACACCCTCACGCACGCACGCGCCCATCAAGAGTTTGGTCAGCTCGTCGCGCACACGCTCCGCCGAGACAATCTCGATCCGCTCGGACATCGCGTGCATGGCGGCAAACGTGGCGGGCTCAATGTCGAAACCCAGGTGGGAGACGAAGCGCGCGGCACGCATCATACGCAAAGGGTCGTCCCCAAACGACAGCGTGGCTTCGATAGGGGTACGCAAGAGACCGCCCGCAAGATCGTCGAGTCCGCCAAAGGGATCCACGAACTCGCCGCTGGGCAACCGCACCGCCATCGAGTTGACGGTGAAGTCCCGCCTTGCCAGGTCGCCCTCAAGCGAGTCGCCGAAGGCCACCACGGGCTTGCGTGTGGCGCCGTCATATTCGTCGGCGCGAAACGTGGTGACCTCCACCACCACGTCGCCCCGCCTGCCGCCAATGGTCCCGAAGTCGCGTCCCATGTCCCACGTGGCGCGGGTCCAGCCCTTGAGGAGCCGCTCCGTCTCGTCCGGCGTTGCGGAGGTGGCGAAGTCGAAGTCGGCGCTCGACCGTCCCAGGAAGGCGTCACGAACGGGACCGCCGACAAGCGCGAACTCGTGGCCAGCCGTGGCGAACGACGTGGCCAGTTCGGCAATCTCCGGCGGTACCGCCGACCCCAGCGCGTCACAGCGCGCCGCGAGCACCTCACGAGGTGGTAAGGAAGGGGCAGCCTGGATGGTCATGGCTACCAGCATCCCAGAACTGGGCCGCTCCGACGTCGTGGCAGGCGAGTCGGGGCCGTCGCGGTCGCGGGCAATCGCCACCAGGGGCACTGCCGGTCGCGGGTTTGAGCCCCGGTTAGAGTTGGGCCATGCCGGACTCGCCGATTCCTCGACCCAGCCGGATGCCGCGGGCCCCGGCGGGCGCGACGAATCGTCGTCGCAAGGCGCAGCGCCTCGCGGGCCGGCTGCCCGTGTCCCGCGAAGTTTCGGCCGGGGGTGTGGCCGTCAAGATCGAGGACGGTGTCGCCTACGTGGCCTGCATTGGTCGGCGCAATCGGGCCGGTCGACTCGAGTGGTGTCTGCCCAAGGGCCATATTGAGGGAGCCGAGACGCCCGAACAGGCGGCCGTCCGTGAGGTGGCGGAGGAGACGGGAATAGCGGCCGAGGTGGTGCAAGCCCTCGGCGTCATCGACTATTGGTTCACCGGCGACGACCGTAGGGTCCACAAAAAGGTCTACCACTACCTGCTTGAGGCGATCGGTGGGACCATCACCACGGAGCACGACCCCGACCAGGAGGCCGAAGTCGCCGCCTGGGTGCCCATCGAGGATTTGCGCACCCGGTTGGCCTTCCCCAACGAGCGCAAAATGGCACAAACCGCCGCCGAACTCCTCACCATGCGGGCGTGACAGCGGTGCGTGTGCTCATGTCCAGGCTCGCCCGGGCGGCCGTGACGGTCATCGTCGTGGGTGCGGCTGGGGCAGGCCAGGCGTACGCCGCTCCCCAGGAGGGTGCGCTTCCTACGGCTGCACCGGTCGACATCACCGTCGACGCGGCCGTCGTGGGACAGTTCCCCGCATTCGCCATGCCCACGTCCCGCACGAGCGTGCTTGTCACGGTCGGCGCGCCACTGAGCGACCTTGCCAAGGTTTCGGCGACGTTGAGCGTGACCAACGCACCCCTGGTTACAGCAACGGCTATCGACGAGTTCGTCAATGACCCCGCGGCCGTCGCGAGTCGTGCCGTCGCCGATGCGGTTGTCACGGCATCGTCGTCCACGCCGCTACCGCCGGGGACGGTGCCTGTCGGTTCCAGCGCCACGGTCGCACTGTCTGTGGAGCCCGGTGCACTCGGCCTGCCCACCGATCAGTGGGGTGTCTACGGCCTGATCGTTGCGGTCGACATAGGGGGCGAGCGCGTGTGGTCTCAGGCGTCGCCCCTGACCTGGCAGCCGCAGTTGGTTCCCCCACTCGACGTCGCGGTGATCGCGTCGGTGTCTGGACCCCCGGAGCGCGTCGACTCCCTTCTTGTCGCCGCGGGCGACCCGCGGGTCACGCTTCTGGTGGACCCTTCCGCATTGACCGCACGACAAAGACTGTCGCTCGATCGGCGCGAGGCGTACGCGCTACCGGCCGGAAACCTGGACGTGACGAGCGTCGCGCATGCGTCGGTGCCCGCGCTCCTCGATGCCGCCCTTGCCGAGTCGCGTCGCTACTCGCCGTTGCCGTGGCTGGCCGTGGCCGC